>JAICGJ010000379.1 GCA_025923195.1 Chryseolinea sp. | reverse complement strand
ACCCATCACTTAAATCAAGTTGTTGGTAAGATTCAAGGGGAATACGCACATGATGCACTTCACGCTCTTTCGGATTTGGCCTGGAAGAAGATGAATGAATATATAAGAGCATCCCAAAAGAATGTGCTGATAAAACTGCAGGAGGATATTGGTCGAAGATTAGCGGTCGATGGTATAAGAGACGTGTGGAAATCAGCGAAAGAAGGGAAAGGTTTGACGCTTATAGTTGAGAAAGATTTTCAACCTACCGCTTACATAGATCCAACGGATGACTCAAAGATCTACTTGACTGCTCCTACCGGCAAATATGAAATTATAACGGATGCAGCAGATGATGTAATTGAAGTAGTCAAAGAAAAGGGAGGAGACATTGTAATCGTGGAAAACGGAGAGCTCGAAAGATACGATCATATCGCGATGCTGTTGCGATACTAGTAAGATACCAAACCCACGAATGAGGTTTGTCTTTGATCAATCAAAAAAGCTTTGATTGACCGCATTATGGAAAAAGAGCAAACTGTTGAAAAAATAATTTGAGGAGATCGAACTTATTCGTCATATGGGAAAGCCCGAGGAGGTTGCAGAATCAATCTCATGGCCATGCTCAGGCGCTTTCTCATTTATCACAGGATGCTATGACGGTAGACGGTCGCCGGTTAAAATAAAGACTTATGGGGGTAAAACAGAGCAATAAATCACTAAACTATTAAAACCATGGCTTATTATTATTCAAGGAAATTGACCATACCTTTTAATGAGGTGCTTTCCAAAATCTCACAAACGTTGAAGCAGCAAGGATTTGGCATCATTACAACTATCGATATTAAGGATACCTTAAAACAAAAATTAAATGTCGATTTTCGGAATTACAGGATTCTTGGAGCCTGCAATCCAGAATTTGCATTTAAGGCCATAAGCCTTGAATCACATATCGGGTTGATGTTGCCTTGTAATATTGTTGTCCAGCAACATGAGAATGGAGAAATAGAAGTCTCTGCAGTAAATCCTTTAGAGACCCTTGATAGAGGGTTTACCACCACCAACCTAACAGGCATTGCAACAGAAGTTGGCAATCGGTTAAGAACGGCTATTGATGATCTGCATCGTAATGTCCCCGAACCAAAGCACGAAGAAGCCCTTCCATCCGCTGTAAGCGATGAAAATGTTATATCTCCAATTCAGGGATGACTCAACGTTTGGCGGGCGCCTTAGACTCTTGAGGTTTCTGCGCGAACTGCTCCAGGGGAGTATAGTAATTTTATTTGTGACACTATTCGCCTTATAAGCGAAAACGAAAATTTCTTCGTGCTTTTTCAGAAGGGGTAAAAAAGTGCAAGCAAGTTTTCCAGCGCGTTGAAAAGGGCTGCCAATATTGAGCGTTTTATCCAGCGACCTTTCTTTGTAGTCTGGGGAAATACGACAGCTTCAAAGCTGGACAGTCTTGGGTGCTACTGTAAAAGCGATGTTAATCTACCATTTCAGCTTTTGCTGTTCCGACTGTATCAGCTGGCGACTTAGATTTCCTTGGCTTTCCAGTAATTGCGTTCATCACTTCGTCAAATTTTTCATCCAACTTTTTGTTCATAGTATTGGCCAAGTCTTCTCCCTTTTTGGATATTTTTTTTCTCGTATTTGAACCCTTTTCAGGAGCAATTAAAATACCCAAAGCTGCGCCTGCAGCAATCCCTGCCAACACACCTAATAATGCTTTTCCTGAGCTCATAGTTTTAATATTTATTGTTAATACTCTAAAGTAAAATTAACCGGCTTGTTAATCGATGATTGTTGTCATTTAAAATCAATAACTTTTTACAAATGAGACATTTCTGCATGACATAAAAACAAATGGGAAGCGAGATCATCGGAATGAGGAGACATTACTTGGGTTTATACACAAAAGCGGCGGACCGACGTTGTTTCAACTTCTGATTTTATCACTTTCAAAAATCACCGATTGCAAATGACGTTTATCATATAACATTGGTGTATGGAATGGTAGATTTCGCAATGTCAACTGTAACGTAAATCTTATGTTTATCAATCGGAAAGACGCCGGAGAAAAGTTAAGTGCTGCGCTTTCAGGCTATCGCAATAAAGATGTTCTGGTTTT
>JAICGJ010000378.1 GCA_025923195.1 Chryseolinea sp. | reverse complement strand
CTAAAACAAAATCGGTACGTGTGCTGGTGGTAGGATGCGGAAACATGGGCGCTTCTCATGCCATGGCTTATCAGGCAATTGATGGTTTCGAGATCTGTGGGATCGTTTCCAGAGGAAAAAGCAAAGAAATTTTAAATAAAAAACTGGGCGGTGGATTTCCATTATTTGACAATTACGACGAAGCCCTGAAAGAAACTAATCCCGATGCTGTTTGTATATCTACCTATCCTGATACCCATGAGAGTCTTGCGATCAAGGCGTTTGCGAAAGGATGTCACGTATTCATAGAGAAGCCAGTCGCTGATACAGTAGAGGGTGCGCAGCGTGTGGTGGACGCAGCGATAAAAGCAGGGAAGAAATTAGTGGTAGGATACATTCTAAGGCATCATCCTTCCTGGGAGCGTTTTATACAACTATCGCACGAACTAGGCAAGCCATTGGTAATGCGCATGAACCTCAATCAGCAAAGTCATGGAGTAATGTGGGATGTTCATCGCAACCTCATGAAGAGTCTAAGCCCGATCGTTGATTGCGGCGTACACTATATTGATGTTATGTGTCAGATGACTCGAAGTAAGCCAGTTCAGGTAAGCGCTATTGGCGCCCGCCTCACGGAAGACATTCCTCCAGGAAATTACAATTACGGGCAGTTGCAGATTCGTTTTGAAGACGGGTCTGTCGGATGGTATGAAGCTGGATGGGGACCAATGGTGAGCGAAACTGCCTTTTTTGTGAAAGATGTAATTGGTCCAAAGGGGTGTGTGTCGATCGTTGCCAAGGACGCCGGTGGAAGTGGCAAATCAGATTCCGTTGAATCTCATACTAAAACCGAATCGCTTCGGTTCCATCACGCAGATCTTGATAAAAATAATCAGTTCATGAAGGAGGACACGTGGATAAATCTCAAAGATGAACCTGATCATCAGGAATTGTGCAACCGTGAACAACGTTATTTCCTAAAAGCCATCGACGAAAATATTGATCTTACTGATCATATGCAGGACGCTGTTAATAGTCTGCGGATTGCGTTTGCGTGCGATGAATCGGTGCGAACGGGAAAGGTTGTATCACTGCTATAAGGGTATAAAGTTTAAGGTTTAAGGTTGTGCTCGATGACCGTCATGTACAATCTTGATGAGTCGCGAAACTTGAAACTTTAAATCTGAAACTTTAAACTTATTTAATGGCCGGCGCTGATTGCTCAGCCGAAGTAACACCCGGCGGGAGTTCAACCAAGCTGAAATTTCGAAAGTGAATTTCTGCACCCTCAGATTCGAGACATAAGTAACCTTTTTTCTGTGACGCTTTGCTGATGCCGTTAACAACTTTTCCGTTTACCGACAGTTTTATCGTCCCGTCAACGCAAATAACATCATAGGTATTCCATTCTCCTGTACCCTTGCAGAGATTCTCAATCGATTTGCTGCGTGTGCCCCTTGGGTTGTCAGGCACGGTCTCCACTCCTCCCACCCCGAAAAGCTCCCCATGAACATAGGCAATAGGAGGAACATTTCCGTCACGTGTGTTGAGTCTTACCCATTCCAGGTCAAGCATTTGCACCTCCACCCCATCAGGCAATCTGCTTTTTTCATCGGGAATGGCACTGCTCCAAACAAACACGCCAGAGTTCCCGCCAGCCTCCATATGCTTCCACTCAACGTGCATCATAAAGTTCTCATACTGCTTCTCACTTCTCATGACACCGATAGGACGCCCGGAACAAATGAGCTCATTGTTCTCTAGGCGCCAGGTGTTCTCATCTGTATTGACATTGATCCATCGGATCAAGTTTTGTCTATGTTTGCCAGAAAAAAAATTATCTGAGCTGCTTTCGCTACCAAATTCAACCTGCACTTTTTGAGCATAACATGCTGACAGACTCAGGACAAATATCACGGAAGTGAAAGTTATTCTCATTCTATTATTGAAACAGATAAATAATCACAGAACTTTAGTGATACCCGGAAGGGCTACCTCTGGACTGGTATACTTAAAATCCCACTTATATTGATCATGATCCGGACCAAGCTGCTGGTTCGAATTAATGGCTTCGCTCCAGCTCAATGTCTGTCCGCGGTAAGCGACCATCCTTCCAAGAATGGCAACCATAGTGCTATT
>JAICGJ010000377.1 GCA_025923195.1 Chryseolinea sp. | reverse complement strand
TTAAATGACATTTTAACACACACTTTGCCGTTGTCAGAAGTTTCGCATGCCTATGATATATTTAAGAAAAAAGAAGACAATTGTGTGAAGGTGATTTTGAAGCCATAGCTTAAATCGATCCATCCTGAAGAATGAATAAATGGCTTGAAATTGGGGGCAACCTCCAGGTCCATTGAGGTTGTATTCCCTTACACACTCTTTGGAATTTAATTACACAATGTAAATCTTTAACATTGATTCTGGAATGATGCTTCGGGTCAGACGTCCATGGCATAATTTTTATTATTTCCAATAGATCATACTCGATCTATCCACTTAAAAATTTAATCATATGAGCTATTTAAGAGTAACGGACCCTCATACTGACATTCGACTCGAGTTGTATTACGAGGATTGGGGAAAGGGAGAACCTGTTGTACTGATACACGGATGGCCGTTAAGCCACGAAATGTGGGAATATCAAGTGAACGACCTCGTAAACGCGGGCTTTCGCGTTATCGCTTACGACAGGCGCGGATTTGGAAAATCCTCCAAGCCATATGACGGGTACGACTACAATACACTTGCCAGCGATCTCAGAGCATTACTAGAGGGGCTCGATCTGCAGGGTGCCACTCTTGTGGGTTTTTCTATGGGAGGTGGAGAAGTTGTCCGGTATTTCAGTCTCTATGACGGCGAACGTGTGAGCAAGGTGGTGCTGATAGGATCTGTCACACCTTTTATGTTGAAGACCGGCAACAATCCTGCAGGAGTGGAAGAATCCGTTTTTGCTGAGATGCTAAACAACATAAAGGAAGACAGGATCGCTTTTTTGGACGGTTTTGGAAAAATGTTCTTCGGCGTAAATCTGATCAACAAGCCTGTTAGCACACCGTTCCTGGAATATTACAGAATGTTGGGTTCACAGGCGTCTCCGCGCGCCACACTGGAATGCGCGAGAGCATTTGCGTTTACAGATTTTCGTGATGATATGCGGTCGGTCAATGTGCCCACCCTCATTATTCACGGAGATGCAGATAAGAATGTTCCCATTGAGGCCACTGGAGATGAATCCGCGAGAATGATCCTTAGAAGTAAGTACATCCGGTATCCGGATGCACCGCATGGATTATTTTATACGCATAAAGAGCAGCTGAATAAAGACCTGATACAATTCATTCGTGAGCCGATCGTCGCGGTCGTCTAAATTAGTTGATACGAGTTGGGTGGTGGGCAAGAAAGCAATTCATTTTATAACTGCTCAAAACAAGAAGAGCAACACAGAGTCGTTGGAATAAATCCTCAGCGGCCGCGGTTAACCTTAGATGAGGCAGAGCTCCGAGAATCTTCTTTGTGGGAATGTCTATTAACTGCTCTGCGCCTAAACAACACTCAATGGTACCCTGAGCGAAGGACTGCGGCTTCCGCACGGTTTTTTCTCAGCGATTTAATTTATAGATAATGCAAAAACTTGCTCAAAAGCTCATGGACCTTTTATCGGGAAATCATTGTTTACAACATATCAGGCGCAAATGACGTTTAGTGTTATACGCTATTCACTTCAAATTTTCGTACCATGCAAAGCACAATGCTATTTTTACAAGGGATCGGACTGCAGGAAATACTTCTCATCGGTTTGTTTATTCTGGTGTTTTTTGGCGCAAAGAAAATTCCAGAATTCATGAAGGGCCTTGGCAAGGGTGTCAAGGAATTTAAGGAAGGTATAAAGAATGCAAACAAAGATGCCGACGAGACTCCTTAAGTAGATTGACGCCTTATTAACAGTCGCTCGATGGACACCGCGCTCTACATCTGCGAAACGCTCGCAGTATGCACATAATACATCCGTTCAAGATATGCTGTATTAATTATTTCTTCCCTTGTAGTCAAAGATTGCCATTTAGTGGTTGGTTTCAATGTCTCGCGCCTGCCTGGTATAATCAACTGTAAATCAAATCCGTCGACGGCATTTGTCCAACGATACCACAGCTTTCTTTTTTTGTAATAGTATTCAAAGCGGGGGATCTTTACATCCCGCAAGTATTGATCGAAAACCTTCGAGAAATCTATACCTGACTTTTCTGAAATATAATTTTCTACTTGCTGAGTAGTCACTGTCTGATGATAAAAAGTAGTATTCAGCCCCC
>JAICGJ010000376.1 GCA_025923195.1 Chryseolinea sp. | reverse complement strand
TTTGAGGTTCAAAGTATTCAAAGTTTCAGGTTTAAGGTTTAAGGTCAAGATTTGCGGTTGTGCGCCAAGGTACTATTTTGAAAAGCGTCAGGAAATTAGAATAATACTATGCAGGATTATAACCATCCATTCTCGCGCAGAGATCTTTTTCAGTTAGCAGCAACGTTTTGCGCAGCCACATTTTTAACTAAAGCCTCAATTGCGAAAGAGCGGTTTCTTACAAACTCACCTTTCGATGCTTACAAAATTCAGAAAGAAGTCGGAAGTCAGCGCCTGAGTATTGAAAAGCTTAAGCAATGGGAGATGCTCGGCTACGGCATGTTCATTCATTTCAGTATGAACACCTATGACGGCGATGAATTTTCCCGCGGAGATAAACCGGCATCGTATTACAATCCAAACAAACTGGATGTGGACCAATGGATAAGCGTGGCCCGAGATGCGGGAATGAAGTATGCCGTATTAACTGCGAAACACGTTCCGGGATTTTGTTTATGGCCTAGCAAGTTTACCGATTATCATGTTGGAAAAAGCAGTAATCGCACCGATGTTGTGGATCGTTTTGTAAAGGCGTGTGAATCCAAAGGAGTATTACCAGGACTCTATTATTGTTCTTGGGATAACCATCACCGCATGGGTTCACTAACACCCTCTGATACGAAATTTTCAGAAGCGTATACCACCGCAGCTTATCGCGAATTTCAATGGAAGCAGTTGGAGGAACTTGCTTCGCAATATGGAAAAATTGCCGAATGGTGGATCGATATTCCTGGCGTATTGCCGAGAGACTATCGCAACGACCTTTATCAGTTTCTAGCCAACAAACATCCGGAGTCTGTGGTTATCATGAACCATGGGATCGGAGACGGATCAACGTTTAATGTAGATTATGCCTGGCCCAGTGATGTGATAACTATTGAGCGGTTCTTGCCCAATAGCTCTACCAAACATGTAAAGTGGCGCGAGATCGAGGGTAAAAATTATTACCTGCCGGGAGAAGTATGTGACCCTATCGGAAAGGAGTGGTTCTATAAAGAAGGTGATCAATCCCGAAGCGATGAAGAACTTCTGGGGATGTACTTAACCTGTCGCTCCCGAGGAACAAACCTACTGCTCGATGTCCCCCCTGATAAGACTGGGTTGATTCCTGAGCTTTCTGTACGCTCGTTGATGAAGCTTCGGAGAAATCTTGACCTCTTGCAGATGTAACAGATATCACCCAATTTCAATTACGACATCATCAGTTAACGGATGGCCCACACACGTCAGCACATAGCCCTCTTCGCGCTCCGACTTCGACAAACCTTCCTCTTCATCTAATTTTACTTTTCCGGATAATGCCTTTCCTCTGCATGCGGTGCATAACCCACTCTGGCAGGAATAAGGCAAATCAATACCCTGGTCTAACGCTGTCTCAAGAATTGCCTTATTGGCTGGTACGAGAACTTTATATTCCTGTCCGTCGTAGCGAATGGTTACTTCTCGCGCTTTTAATTCTTCTACGCCAGCATCCTTCTTTTCCTCCTTATCAATGGTTCCCTGAACAAAACTCTCTTTAAAGATTTTTTCTTTAGAAATACCCCTCAGGTCCAAGAGTGACTCCACATTTTTCATCATACCTTCCGGGCCACACATCAAGTAAGTTGTTTTGGCAATTCCCCAGTCAGGTATTCGCTCAAAGAGCTTCGTGAGCATGTCGTGATTTAACAATCCAGAGTACCCTTGCCAGTTCATCGGTGCATTGTCGAGAACGTGGATGACGTGTAACCTTCCCTCATATGTGATTTCCGATTTTTCAAGCTCATTCTTGAAAATAATACTGTCAATGTCTCGGTTGCAGTAGATCAGTGAACAGATACTATTGGGCTCCTGATTGAGAGTACTCTTTATTATAGACATCATTGGCGTAATCCCAGATCCGCCGGCAAAGAGAACGATGTGTCGTTTATTATCAGCATTGAAGTCAGTTGTGAACTGTCCCATAGGCTCCATTACTTTCAGGGTGGAGCCGCTTTTCAGATTATCTGCCAGCCAGTTCGACATGAGTCCATTGTCAACACGTTTGACCGTTACCGCCAAATCCTGGTCGACATATGGTGATGAGCACAAGGAATAAGCGCGCCTGACCTCCTTCCCGTTAACTTGTGATATAAGCGTTAAAAATTGTCCTGCCTTATACTGTATTTTTCCACTCTGAGGATGCTCGAACACGATTGAAATTGCATCCTTAGTTTCTAAGACGATGTTTTTTACCAACAAGTCATAGTACCTTGGACCGCTGTGTGTTTC
>JAICGJ010000375.1 GCA_025923195.1 Chryseolinea sp. | reverse complement strand
GGTGGAATTGTGTTCAGTGTGCTCCTGCCCGACGTAAAATTCTTAGGTATGACCCCCTTCTGGTTCGGATCGATACTCGTCATTGTTCTTACAGGAATTTATTCGATTATCGGTGGGTTCAAGGCAGTTGCGTATACTGAAGCGTTGCAAACCGTTATCCTTATAATAGGATCTCTGCTCCTAACGATCTATGGCCTCGACGCACTCGGTGGATGGGGTAAACTGAAAGAAATTGCAGGCTCTGAAATGTTCAACCTCTGGAAGCCCATGGTCCCCGCAGGCGTAGAAAGTACATGGGCACCCGTCAAAGAACCGGGGCAGATGGCGTGGTATTTCAATGATAACTATCCATGGCTGGGTATGTTGTTCTGCGCTCCAATCATCGGCCTGTGGTACTGGTGCACAGATCAATATATCGTGCAACGCACCCTGAGCGCACCTGATGAGAGTGAGGCCAGAAGAGGCTCTATTTTCGCAGCGTTCCTTAAATTGCTTCCTGTTTTTATTTTTATCATTCCGGGTATCATCACGTTTGCTCTCGCTAAGAGTGGAATCAATCCTGCCATACAGCAGGTTTTGTTTGATCAAAACGGAAATTTGATCCGAGAGAACGCACAGCAGGCATTTCCCATGCTTGTGGTCAATGTTCTTCCGGTGGGTGTACGCGGAATAGTAGTAGCAGGATTGCTGGCAGCCTTAATGAGTTCATTGGCAGGAGTGTTCAACGCATGCTCTACACTATTTACCATGGATTTCTATTCTCGTTTCAGGCCAAATGCCACGGAAGCACAACTCGTCTGGATTGGACGGGTTGCTACGAGTGTTATGGTAGTGGTGGGCTTACTTTGGATCCCGGTGATTCAGGGTGGCAAGGGGCTGTATGACTATTTGCAGGGTGTACAGGCTTACCTTGCGCCGCCCATATTTGTAGTTTTCTTCTTTGGAATCTTCATGAAAAGATTAAACGCAAAAGGTTGTATTGCGTCAATGGTGGTTGGCTTTCTGATGGGTCTATTCAGATTGGCGATTGACACTCCTATCAAACTCTTGGAGAATTTTTCCTACGAGAAAGGATCGTTCTTTTGGATCGTCAACAACGTCTTCTTTCAGTACTATAGCTTGCTAATTACGATTGTTTGCATCGTGGTATTCATCGCCGTGAGTTACGCGTCGCCTGCCCCATCGTACGAGAAGATCAGCGGCTTGACCTTCTCAACGATGACCGACGATCATAGAAAAAAAACGAGGGCAAGCTGGGAATCGAAGGATGTTATTGCCTCAGCGATTGTCATCGCTTTAATTCTGGCTGCATATCTCTACTTCCAAGGTTAATCCTGAAATCAGTTCTATGAAGCATCAAAAAGACATGAAAACGATATCCATGGATAAAGTTCTTATTTAAAATTTCTCTGAATCGCCCGAAATGGATATAAACAAATACAAGAGTCAGGACCGCCTTCTGGTCGCGGTTGACTGCATTATTTTTGGATTCGACGGTAATCAGCTTCAGGCTCTTCTCATTAAAAGAGGGTTTGAACCTGAAAAAGGAAAATGGTCGTTGATGGGCGGCTTTACCAATCAAAACGAAAGCACTGATGAAGCAGCCGTCAGGGTACTTCATCAGCTCACCGGGATGAATAACATCTACATGGAGCAACTTTACTGCTTCAGCGAAGTAAACCGCGACTCGGCGGGACGCGTTATTTCGATTGCCTACTTCGCACTCATTAACATTGAAGACTACAACGAGCAGATGCAATTTGAACATGAGGCAAAATGGTTTCCGCTCAATAAGATTCCAGATCTTATCTTCGATCACAAAAAAATGGTGGCGCTTGCCAAAGAGAGGCTCCAGCAAAAAGTTGCCAATCATCCTATCGGTTTTGAACTGCTGCCAGAAAAATTTACGCTACCGCAGCTTCAGAGTTTATATGAGGCTATCTATGAAAGCCCGTTAGACAAGAGAAATTTTACGAGAAAAATATTATCCCTGGAAATCTTAAACCGGCTAAACGAAAAGAATAAAACGTCCTCGCGAAAGGGTGCGTTTTATTACGTTTTTGATAAACGGAAATACAGCCAACTGAATCGCGTAGGACTCAAGTTCATTTGACACCTGATTCCTTTGCCTTCAAGGTGGCTTGATTGAAGTGGAACAATGTAACAAAGGACAAGGCTCCTCAACGGGGGAAGACTAAGATAAAAATATTGGTTACTATTGACTGGATTATACAGCTAAGGCACTTTCGTCTTGGGGAAAAAGTGAAATACAAAATGCTATAAACCAAAAATCGTATGTCCTGCAGACTCTTGCTTACCTTATTCAT
>JAICGJ010000374.1 GCA_025923195.1 Chryseolinea sp. | reverse complement strand
GGCAAACCAACGTAAACCGTCTTTAACTGCCCTATCCTACCATTGCGCACTAACTCTGCCGCGTACCTGAACTGCTCGGACGACCGTTGCTGGCTACCAATCTGAAATTTCACGCCGCTTTTTTGGACAATATCACTAACCATCCTGCCCTCTGAAATAGTAAGCGACGCGGGTTTTTGCATGTAGATATGTTTCTTAGCTCGCGCGGCTGCAACACCGATCATGGCATGCGTGTGATCAGGCGTGCTGATGAGCACAGCATCGATATCCTTGTTGTTAATGAGCTCGCGGAAGTCATGATACTCTTTGACTCCATCGAAAGGCTTTCCATTTTTTTGGAATAATATTCATTAACGAGTGCCTTGCCTTCCGATGCACGTTTAGTATCAACGTCGCACACGGCAATTATCTGAGCAAAGTCTGATTCCCACACCCCAGGCATATCGTGCCCGCGTGAAATCCGCCCGGTTCCAATGGCCCCCACGTTAATACGGTTGCTGGGTGCATTTTTTCCAAATACGCTCGAAGGAACGATTGATGGAAAACCCAGGGCTATGGTTGTAAATGCCGTAGCTTTTGCTGAAGTCTGAAGAAACTCTCTTCTTGAGACCGTGGGTTTATTTTTATTCTTTTTCATACACCGGAATATTTATGGTTGTCAATTCATCTTTACTGTCACTTTAGGAGGCCGGCCAAAGTACTCCCAGCTGCTTTCTGCCTTTTCCCCCGAAAATTGTCCGCTGAAGACATGAAATCTGTATTTTAAGACATATGTCTTCCCGGGAACAAGCATCCAGTCGGTGGTCTTTGTAGGAGCGAACATAGCAAACATTTCGCCACCATTCGAATCTTCGGGCCATATTCGAAGAGGCTCCGGATGGTTGTAGTTAGATGGGTGCGACATCATAACCGCTCCGCCTGCCTCATCGTCCAATTCGCCCTGAATAACAACCCATTTTGCTCTGCTTCCATCTGCACCTTTCCTGGTCATGCCCTCTGAAGTAAGCACTTGACTGTTGTTTTTGTTCCATTTTTCGGTTGCCCTCCATCCCAATCCCGCATACCTGTACTCCAAGATTAAAAATGGGCTCGGTGAAGCGCAGTTTAGCTGAATGGTAATGTCAACTAAATAATTGTCCTGATCATTTTCAAGGCGATAGACACGTACCGTTTGCAACTCATTTAGTGCTACTTTCTCGGCACCATTCTTAAAGGCCACGTGCTCATGCAGAGCCTCAAATTCCGCATATACAGGACCTTCAGTGACGGAAACAAATTTTCCAAACCGGACGGTACCTTTCCGCCCTCTGATATTCCAAAAATCAACAGTATCGCCCTCAAATAGAACATGTGTCCATGGATTCCATATTCCATAGTGGTGATAATGATCAGGTGGCTGGATGCGTGTTAATACCTTCCCAGTGGGTGTCCACAACGGATGAATAAAGGCGCTGCGCTTAAAGGCTGTATCAATACCCGTGGGCGGGTAAACAGTCTTGAAATTGTATTGAAGCAATTTTTTTTCCTTTGCTTGAATTAATAAGGTTCCGTCTTTGATCACAGCCGCCACTGCGTTTGAGTTTTTCGCCGCGCTACCTTTGGCAACCGACAATTCGTACACTCGTTTTTTCACTTTATCATTGTCGCTACTCACCATCCAATAGAGCGTGCGGTGACCCTTATTTTCAATTTGAAATGGCACAGGTATACGCTTCGTCCCCTGAATTTCTGTGAGGGTAAGCATTGAATCTGACTGGAAGGTGATTGCATCCACATCCAGTCTGGCGGGGATAGAAAGGCCCCTCAGGGGTTTCTGCAAGTCCAGTTCAATAGTGGCTAGTCTCTGAGCAAGACCTTCACACCAAAAAATGAATAGTGCGAACGAAAGCAAAAGCCGGTTCAGGTGCATGCAGGGCGCGGATATCATTGACAAAATAGACCAATGCAATCGGCAACACCAAACAAGTTACATGGCAGGCAAATATCTCTTGTTGCATTTTGTTGCATGCAACATCCTGAAAGTTTTGAACTTTCGGGATGTTGCGTAACCAGCGCCGTACACCTCGTTGTTCATGGATGAACACTTGACGCATCGTATCCTTCTCCTATCGCATTGTTTCTCGATGGCATAATTGATGTAAGGGACCTTCCCGAAAGTTTTAAACTTTCGGGAAGTTGTGTAACCCCGCGCGGGCGCGGGGAGTCCAAGTAAAGTCAACCATCCGAATGCCAATAGATATGTTAAAGAACTACATTCTCATTACGTTTCGCAGTATTGCAAAGAACAAGATTTTCATTCTCATTAATGTCCTTGGCTTAGGTACAGCCGTTGCGTGCTGCATCGTTGCTTATCTTAATTGGGAATT
>JAICGJ010000373.1 GCA_025923195.1 Chryseolinea sp. | reverse complement strand
GTCCCCTGTTACTTGTATCAGCCAGGGATGATGCGCTTTGGCCCTCGAAGTATATGTGTGAGAGAATCGTACGGCGTCTTCACGATAATAATTTCAAATATTATTATGAACACTATTCATTTGATGGCGGTCACCACGATACAAAAAAGCATTTTCAGAAAGTTTTTGAATTTCTTGACCACCATTTTAAACATAGGCAAGATTCTGTAAGAAATTAAAGATGAGGAAGCAGTCCTGGAGAATAAGCCGTTCGGTGTAGTGAAGCGGAGGCATGAGATGATTTTTAATAATACTTACATTGGACAGGAAGTAGGTAACACCAATTGTTAAAAAATCGAAGTGGAAGTTCAATATCTATGCCCCTTAATTCAAGTGTTTGATATGAATGTATCATTAAAATTCTATTGCGAAGTCCTAGGATTTAATATTCATCAAAGTGCAGGAAAGGAAGATAACCTGGATTGGGTTTGGCTGAAATGGAATAATGCAGACCTTATGCTGAATACAGCTTATGAAACTCCCTATCGACCAGAGCGACCTGAGTCAACAAGGGTTGCTGCCCATGATGATACAATTCTTTATTTTGGATGTTCTGATGTTGACGAGGCATATAAAATATTTCTGTCAAAGGGATTAACACTAAACCCACCAACTATTGCGCCTTATGGTATGAAGCAAATATATCTTCATGACCCTGACGGTTACGGTTTATGTTTTCAATGGCCGCACCCCGTAAATTCTTGAGAAAAAACATACGCGAAGTGTGAAGGAGAAAAAAGTAAAAATAGGTCCGAGATTTGGATTGTCGATTCAGCGCCTAGCCACAACGTATTTGGTAAGTCAGTTGTTTCATTGTCGGCGAATTCGCGACTAAATTCCCTCCAATACTTTGCCAGCTGGAAGTACAGCAACGGATTCAATAGCCATGAGCCGGTCCAGCAGCCGATCCAAAAAAGTTGATCGCATCGGTCCCCATCCTTCTCCGTCCAATCCGTGTGTATTATAGATCAGCCAGCCTTGAGGGAGTGCGAGCAAATTTTTTATTTGCTGTTCTAAGTGCTCTTCTGTGCTTCCGGGCCCGAAAGCACCACAGGTCAGTTTTTTTGTTTTTTTTTGTGGCATTTCATTTATGGCAACACCTCCTGTGCGAAAAGCCAGTACCTGTGTAGCAAGCCACTCTTCCAATTCAGGAGTGGACGCATTGTAAGGCATATTAAAAATTGCTTTTTCGGGTTCAAAGCCCTTCAGATTCCTGGAAAAGAAGTCAAGACAACGACTGACCAGGTCCTGCGCATCCCGTAACGGTATTGTTGTTTTATTGGCGTGCTTATAACCGTGCGGCATGACCTCATGTCCACGGGCTTTCAATTCATTCCACAATCCGAAATCGCCTTTTTCAGTAACCTGGTAATCGTCAGGGCTCTTAAAATTGCTTAGGTGTCCCGTTGCAATTACATTAATACAAGCCGATAGTTTATACTTCTCATAAATGGATGCCGTCAGGAGGCTGGATTTTTTGAATCCATCGTCGAAGCTCAGGGTGATGATATGCCTCTTGGGAGTTTTTTTCCCGCTTACAATATTTGGCAATGCTAAGGTTGCTGTGACTCCTCCCAGCATGCCAATCATTGTTCTTCGGTTGATCAGAGGCTTCATGGGTTTGATGGCCGACATTTTCTTCAAGTTAAAAAAATATTGTCAAACATGATTTGCTGTTGACTAACGTCAACCAATCATCACAGCTGGTCTTTATGTTTAGAAGCTGTGTCAATTTAGAGTCCGTCTTTGAAGTCGATGCTTTGTGTAGTTTTATTTTGTTCATTGATAAGACCAGCAGTGCAGAGATGTAAGGATGAGTCGAGACATGTTTTTCCGCCTTTCCACCGTCCAGTAAAAACTCCCTTTGCATCCCACACCTCCTTGCATTCCAACAATTCTTTGCAACAAAGGAGAGAATACCGAGAATGATTACGCCGATAATACGCCGAGCTATCTTAATTTCTCCCTCAGCGGCCCTCTGGGCATTTATCTCTGTATTTTTCCTCTGCGGTAAAGAATACTTCCAAATTAAAATTCAATTTTTTATCCAGCACCGCTAAACCTACAATCTTCAATTAATGTGATTGGTTAATCCATTAACGCTATTGGAGTGGTGAAAAATTTTTACCGCAGAGTATGCCAATAAGAAGGTGATGTTTTGGTGGTGGTAACTTTTGAAGGAAAGCCGCCTTCACCAGGATACTGCATGGGTCGTATTAACATTTATGTTCTTTTTGTCTTGACCGTGCCTTCGCCGACCGCGTGCGCTAAAGCTATAGCGGGCGCAAGCGGCTACGCGCAGGCAGGCACAAAAAGAACCAAAAAAGTCAAGAGCCAAATATGCCTGCCTGCTGGAGCTTTAGCGT
>JAICGJ010000372.1 GCA_025923195.1 Chryseolinea sp. | reverse complement strand
TGCTGCAGCATATTCGGTTTTACCTTTTGCCGGATCTTTTACAGAAAGTCTAAGCGCCATGACCATCCTGATAGTATTTGCAAATCGTTTCCAGGCCGACATATTACCATTAAAGATAACATCGCCTACAACTTTCGCTTCAGCTTCATTTATCTGTACCGTTGCTTCGGAAAGCTCTTTAAAAAGATCATTATAAATACTCTGCTGTTTATCATAAGCCGGTGCATAAGCTTCATTACCTTTTAATGCGTCGGTATATGGTATGTCACCCCATTTATCGGTCATGAGTAGATAGTAATACGCTTTCAGGATCCTTGCAACCGCAATCTGGTTGTTCTTTGAACCGTTGCCATTAGCAGCTTCTGAACCCTCATTGTTATAGGCGATAATTGTTTGCAGGTTGTATAAAGGACCGGTATACCACGTGGAAAATGACAGATTCCTGTCATTATAAAGCGACGGACCGGGGTATGGGCCTTCTGAAAGATGCTGAACATATAATGCCGCAAGTCGGGACGAAGCAACATTTCCAAATACAAGATCGCTGATTGATTGTTGTGAATTAGTCAGCAGCGCCTTTGTGGATGCTTCCGTTAATTGTGTTGGTGAAACGTTCGTATCGTCGAACTTATCACAGCTGACTAATGAAACAGCAGTTGTAATAAGCGCTATTATTTTTTTCATAAATGTCATTTTATAATTTTTAGTCATTCATTAAAATATTATCAGAAGCCTAACCGCAGGTTAAATCCTATCTGACGGGTGGAAGATAACTGTCCACCTTCCCTGTAAAACACTTCGAGTTCGGAAGGATCAACACCATATTCTTTTGTAGTTGCCCATATCAGCCACGCATTCTGAACGATCAATCCAATATTTGCTGACTTTGCAACTTTAGTTTTCTGCAAAAAACTAACAGGAAGACTATAGCCTAAACGGACTTCACGTAGTTTGACATACGATGCATCTAATAAGACCTCATCTGCATCGCGCTGACGCGCGGTGTACCAATATGACCGGGCAGAAATATAACGATTGTTGGGCGTGCCATTTGCAAACACACCTGGAATACGGATGCCACCGTTACCGGTATTGCCACCAGCAAGCGTATAGCTGCCAGGATAATCTCTCCAGTCATGGCCTTTATCATTTACACCGACTGTTTCTTCTGAAAGTCCGGTTCCTGTATTAAAGTTTCGGGTTTCAGAATAGAACAATCCGCCATTCTGGAAGTCAATTGAAAAAGTAAGATCAAATCCTTTGTACCGGAAAGTATTAAACATGCCCCCGGTCCATTTAGGAAGTACTTGTCCTATTTCCTGGTTCAAATCGTAATCGGGTAAGCCGTTAGAAAGGATAAGGGTATTTCCCTTACCATCTGTTTTCCATTTGCGTCCATAATAAGTACCCCATTCTCCGCCTACGCGATGCTCCAACCTTGTATCATAACGGTTTGTTGCATAAAGGTAGGTTGTAATGCCAGGAGCCAGTTCTTCGATTTTGTTCCTGTTTTTTGCCCAATTTAAACTTACATCCCAACTGAAATTTTTAGTAGTAATGGGTGTCCCTGTCAATGATACTTCTATTCCTTCACTTACGATATTACCTGCATTGATTTGGGCTGTTGTGAATCCGCTGGCGGAAGAGACATCAACCGGTAAGATCTGGTCGGTATTATTATTTTGGTATACAGTCACATCAATCCCAAGTCGTTTCCAAAAACGTAAATCAGCTCCAAACTCCCATGCCTTTGTAAGGGCAGGCCGGATTCCGCCACCTCTGAATTGATTGCCGATTGACACTGACGGGTTCGTTCCATAGAAAGAGCCGTTAGCAATGGCAATGTCCAATTGGTGAGCACCCAGATCTGAACCTACTGATGCATACGATGCCCGAATTTTACCAAATGTCAAAAAGTTTGCTATACTAGTCCCCTTCAATAGTTCTGAAAAGATGAAGCTGGTGCTGAAAGAAGGGTATTGGTAGGAATTTTCATCGATAGGTAATGATGAAGACCAGTCATTACGGATCGTAGCTTCAACATAAAGCATGTCCTTGTATCCGACAGAGGCTTTTCCATAAACACTGTTCACTACTTTTTTCTGATAATCGCGTGAAACATTGGGCCTGGCAATAGATGCGGCAATGTCAAAAAAGTTTGGTGAGCTAAGTCCGCCTGCAGTTGCCATTGACAATTGACTGTAATATTCTCTGCGTTTATTAGCGCCCAAAAGACCATCTACAGAAAAATCACCAAATTTATTTTTATACATCAAATTGGTTTCATAGTTCATTTCCTTGTACTGATTTTGCAGAATTGAATATTCGTCAAGATTCAACCCGCCGGTAGCTACACGCTGATCGTTTTCATTTGTGTATCGATTCATCCTTACATAAGATTGGAGGTTCAGTTGCTTGTTTATCTTAATATTCATCCCTACGTTACCTACTGTGCGATCATGATTTTGTGTGCCGAAGCTTTCTTTAATCACCCACCATGGGTTGTCCCAATATTGAGGTTTACCATATACTGCAAGATCGCTGGAGAAGTTAGGGTCACCGATATTCCACGAGTTAAGGGATCCATCAGGTTGGCGGTATTGCTTCATTTTTTCAAGATCAAGTTGCCGCTGAAACCACTGGTTAAAATTTTGTGTTATGTTAAGCCCGTCGAGCCGGTAGCCTTCGAG
>JAICGJ010000371.1 GCA_025923195.1 Chryseolinea sp. | reverse complement strand
TCACATTCACACCCGAGATTTTTCCTTGTAAAAGCTGTCCCGGATTTGTAACGACCCCCTGGTTAAAGCTTTCACTTTTTAAAGAACTGATTGCACCTGTTACATCTGATCTTTTCTGTGTACCGTAACCGATCACAACAAGTTCCGCCAATGATACAGAGCTTGCGGTCAGCGACACGGCAATCTCCGTCTGATCACCTACCGTCACTTCCTTTGTTTCAGCCCCAACAAAGCTAAAAACCAGGACAGCATTTGACGATGACACAGTTAGTCTGTAGTTACCGTTTGCATCACTCACTGTTCCGTTGGTGGTACCTTTTTCCACAACGTTCACTCCAGGCATCGCCACGCCCTCTTCATCTGTTACATTTCCTGATACTACTATTCCTTGCTGATATATGTAGCCTTTTGCCAGTATGTCTTGGGGCGGCAGGCCGACAAAGGATAACAATGCTACTAACAAAAAGGACTTTAAGTCCATTGCTAGCAGTTGGCGCCCCGTACGGAGCAGCTGGTACAAATTTTTCATAGAAAATCTTTTAGAAATTATGGATGAATTAATTTTTCCCGTTAAGCCTTCTCCAGGCCTAATGAAATCCAAAATAAAAGAGAAATAGAAAGAGGAAATGAAACTCTCTGTTAAGCTTAAGTTAGTGGTTCACTAAGCTTTTGCAGATTAATTAATGAACATTTCACGTACGGTATGAGCTGCAATTCGTATCGGAACACGTTTGTAATGCCGGAAATGCTAGTTGTCTTTTTCAAGTACCGAGTTAAAACCTCAATGAAAATATCTGATACTTTTTTCAGATTGCCCTTATGGCGGCAGGTTCTACAACTAACACGATACCCGCCACACAGGTGGGAACAAGTGAACACCTTAGACGATAGGGACACCTGTGCGTTTTCCGTGTTTGAAACTTTCGCAAGGATGGATGTTACCCGGCCCAATATCTGGAATTGACATACACGTTAAATTTTAACTCCTTCGCAATTTATCCCAAGGGCCCGTGACAGCTAATGTTAGTCCTTGATGCTGAATGTTAACGAAGAAAGTTTTTCTGGAGGGTGAAAAGCAGGCACCGGTAAGTTCTGAATCGGAGCCAATATTTCTCCCAATATTATAAATCTTTCCGTCCTGGCGTGATGCCGCGAATACAGGCATCTGAAGAATCCCCTACGAGAATTACATCTCCCCATGGCGCTACCGTGAGGTTGTCACAATATTTCAAAATCTCGGTGTTGTTTGGTTCCGCAAATAAGATCAGTTTACCTGGGAAATTCATTTCATCCTGTGTTCCTTCCTTATGGCTAGGAACATATTTAAAAACATGGCCGGATTTTTTTATCCCACCATTAGTACAGGCAAAATAAACTTCGTTCTTCCCGAACCACATTCCTTCTCCCCGGGCAAATAAGGATGCTCCTTGTGCATGTCCTCGAAGCCGCAAGTCATCTGCAACGGTATCAACATTGGTCAATGTGATCCATTCCACGTCCAGCACTTCACCAACCTTAATTAAAGGCTCAGTCCAATTCCGGGTATCAAAACTTTTACGATTCTTAACGGACAGGGCTTGTAACAGTCCGCCTTTGTGAAGTTTGCCTTTCGCTTTTGGTATAAAACGGTAGATGAGGCTATCTCCACGATCTTTCGTCTGATAGACAATGCCTGTAGAAGGATCAATGCATACTGCTTCATGGTTGAACCTGCCCATCTCTTAAGCGGTACCGGCCTTATTAATTTTTTGTTTGCTGCAGATATTTCGAAGTTATAGCCGTGATTTGTTTCAGCCTCAGTTCCCTTTGGCGTAGTATCTTCTTCGCAGGTGATCCAGCTATTCCATGGCGTGAGACCGCCAGCACAGTTTCGATACGTGCCCGTCAAACTTAAGAACTGATTTTCAACGATTTGCTTTTCTTCGTTGAAGATCAAGGTAGTAGTACCGCCAAGACCTGGCGTTTTACCAAAGCCATAGTCAAAAACACGGGTCTTGTTGATCCTGTTGAAGAGTGACATATCTCCACCATATGGACCATATTTAGAAGGACTAGGACTGTTCTCATGATTTCGTACCAATACTACTTTGCCTCCCACATTGAAAGCCCCCATTCCATCGGCGCTCCCGGGTACTAAAAAACCATCCGACATCTTTTATCCCCAAGTAGAAATTATTTTTGCATTGAACCCGTCGGGGAGCTCAAGCCATTTCTCCGACACCGGATTCATATTTTTCACAGTAGCAAGGCTTTGATGGGCAAGAAATGAGATTGGCCCATAAACCCTGCAGAAACTGCCAATGTCTGATTAATAAAAATTCCTTCTTGATTGCATTTTTGCAAGATCTATTATATAAGATGAGTATCATTAGGTATTGTGCAATTACCAGTTTTTCGCGCGCCCTTGACAGATTTTAACATTAACGTTTTATTAAAAATGTATGTTTCCGGAAAGTTTTTGGAAAGGTAGAAAGGCAGCAAGAAACTCATTCCATCGGTGCCTTTTCGTTTCATATTGAGGTTTAAAAATTTGTACATCATGAATATGATAAGGCATTTCGTTCATCTATTCAATCCTTAACCATCCACCGATTCAGCAAGAAATTAGCAGGTTCCTTTTGCTTATACTCACTAAAAACTTATGTATTGTTTCTCCATCGCCGAGGAGTTTAGGGTTTTTTCGCAATTCGATTTA
>JAICGJ010000370.1 GCA_025923195.1 Chryseolinea sp. | reverse complement strand
TTTTCAGTTCAATAGGATATTTTGACAGCATTCGTTGTTTGCGGTCTTTGCGCCCGGGCATGGCGGTCTTTGCGTGAAACAAAACTTAATGCAGTTCACGGAGAGGTCGCAAAATTAGTTCGCAAAGGACGCGAAGATCAGCGGTCTTTTCGTCAACAAAAATCCCAATCATTTTGTGGTTAACCAATTACTGACCGTGTCAACTCCACAATCTGTCATGCGATCGCTTTTCGTTCCATTCCGGAGTGGGGGCGAAGTAGGTCTTGTCTTCCGCGTGAAGGTGCCGTTTTACCTCGTCGTCGTTCAGTTCGACGCCGAGCCCCGGCGCGTCAAGCGGTACATTGGCAAACCCCTTCGTGTAGAGAGGTTGTTTACCAATCATGTTCACCAGCTTTGGCCACCATGCATTGTCCACCACCTGGTTTGGGACTTCAAGTGCCAAAACATTCTGCGTGGCCGCCGCGCAGTGTACGTTTGCCATGAATGAAACCGGAGTTCCTGCGAAATGCATCTTCATGCCCATGTCGCTTTCTTCAGCGTAGTCACCAATTTTTTTCGTTTCCAGAATTCCCCCGGCGGTTCCCATATCAGGGTGAACAATATCGACGGCGTGAACGTCGCACAGCTTCTTAAATTCTTCTTTCAAATATATGTCCTCACCTGTAATGGTGGGGGAGTTGATGGAATCGGTGATTAGTTTTAATTGCTCTGTGCAATCCCAGGGCACGAAATCCTCCATTGAGGCCAGCCGATACTTTTCCAACGCATTGGCTACACGAATGCAGTTGTTCAAATCAAAATGTCCGAAATGATCGCCTGACAACGGGATATCATAGCCAATAGTATCGCGGATGGTGCCAACATATTTGGAGAGGATGTCCAACCCTCTGTCCGTAATTTGTATTGCGGACAGCCCATGTCGCGTATTCTGATATGACAGGTAGTCGTCAAGGTTTGGTTCGTTAAATCCTATTACATATTTGGAATTAACAATTGCGCCAGGTTCCTTGTAATAGGCGTGGACACCCGGATGCATTTTTAACCATGTAAAGCCCTGATCTTCCATCCTCACCCTGCAATCCGCCTTGAATTTTTCGACGTCCATAGCCGAGCTGTTATGCGCAGGAACATAGGCGTACAGACGTATTTTGTCGCGGTACTTTCCGCCTAAAAGCTGCCATACAGGAACGTTGTACACTTTACCCAGCAGATCCCACATGGCCATTTCAACGGCGCTTACTCCACCACCTTTTCGCCCATGACCTCCATGCTGCTTGATAATCTTAAAGATCATCTCCACGTTACAGGGATTTTGCCCGAGGATTCTGCTCTTTAAGAAAAGTGCATATCGTTTGTCTGCACCATCTCTAACTTCTCCAAGGCCATAAATTCCCTGATTTGTGTCCACCCGAATGATCACGTTGCGGGCGTTTGTAAATGAGGTGCCATTGTCGACGGTTACACACCTCATGTCGGTTATTTTCAGATCAGATGGAGCTGATGCTCGAGAAACCTTGGCAGTGGTTTGAGCGACCGTGTCTTCAATTGACAATCCCATTAGTGTAGTCAGGCTGATGCCTCCAAGCGCTGTCTTCTTTAAAAAAGCACGACGACTATCCGGGGTTGCCGGATCATCAATTTCCGTTTGCTGCGCTTCGGATTCTTTCTGTTGCAATTCCTTGTTGTCAAGAATAATTTTTCGGAGAAGGTTTTTCATAGCTGCGATTTTGGTTAGGGTATAATTCAGATGAGCCAATATAAGGTATCCTTATCATTCAATTTCGCTTCATTGATTTGGGCGGTTGAGTTAAAATTTTATAAGGGTTGGCGTAAATGTTGCTAATATTATATACATTTATGAATAATATCACGCATCACAGAATGAAAGGAACTTACTTAGGGGAGTTTGAAGAAATCGTCTTGTTAGCTGTTGGCATTTTGCAGGACATGGCCTACGGAGTCGGCATTTGCAAAGAAATTGAAAATCAAAGCGGAAGATCGGTGAACATTGGAGCCGTACACACGGCACTTCACAGGCTTGAAGAAAAAGGTTTCTTAAAATCGAAGTTCGGTGAAGCCACGGAAGTACGTGGAGGAAAACGGAAACGGATTTTTTCCCTTACACCTTATGGCATTAAGGCCCTGCGGGACGCTCAGGAACTTCGCAGTCATATGTGGTCACAGCTTCCTAAGGTCATTCTACAACGTACGTAACCACTGAAACCATGAGACACGAACCGCCGCGATTGCTTAAGGGATTACTTCGATGGTTTGTTAACGCAGAGTTTGTTGAGGAAATTGAGGGAGACCTGGATGAACTGTATCACGAACACGCAGAGAGTAACTCAATCATTCAAGCGAAGCTCCTTTATTTGTGGGACGTTGTACGGGCGATCAGGCCTTATCAGGCAAGGAGATACAAGTCAGAAGTTGGTCACGAAATTTTCAATTGGATATTCCTGAGACTTGCTTACAGGAATTTAATGAAACGAAAGGCCTATAGCAGTATCAAAATACTGGGGCTAAGTATTGGCTTGGTAAGTTTTGTACTCATCATGGAGTATGTTGCTTTCGAACGCAGCTATGATTCCTTTCATGAGAACGCAGACCGGATTTACAGAGTAGCATTTAATTGGGGGGAGATAGATTACCAAGGCGAGAATTCGAGCATCTATGCCAGCAGCGTTCCAGCGATGGGACCGGCATTGCTA
>JAICGJ010000369.1 GCA_025923195.1 Chryseolinea sp. | reverse complement strand
CCCCAACCTAAGGTACTTCATAATTGGCGCTTACGGCCAGGGTTATTCAAAACAGCATTTGGAGACTATCCTACGTTCATTTCGGCACTAAGACTAGGTGACGTGGTCTTTTTAAGCACACCTTGTGATTTTTCCGGAGAATTTAATTTCTCCTTGGATTCCTTGGCAGCAACTGTTAACGTTTTCCCTATTGTAACGAGCTTCAACGGTGGGTATATTGGATACCTGACTCCTGAGAAATACTACGATATCGACCATTACGAGACCCAATTGATGAACTGGTATGGTCCCGGAACAGGAGAGTATGTAAAAGAATCCCTTGGAACATTGTTGCTTAGCGTGGCTGAATAGCGTTTAATCATAGAACATCTGGCAACGCTCACAAACGAAACTTCTCCGCCTGGTCAGACCGGTATATCTTTTAGTTACTGGCCCTTTGCATTCGGGACATTTTCTTTTCGTGTAGATAAGCCAATTCTTGCTGAGTTCAAATACTTTTTTCCACCTGTAAAAATCAAAACTATAATTTCTAGCTTCCCCTATTAAGGCGGTCAGCTTGCGCGGTGGCAACGAGCCTACCGATGTTTCGGGGTGTACGCGGATTCTAAACAGCACTTCATTCTTGATGATATTGCCGACACCTGCAAAAATGTTTTGGTCCAACAGAATATCACTCACTGTCACGTCGGGACGCTTTCTAATTTTTCTCCGGGCCTTTGCTGGATCCCAAAGATCATTCATAACATCGCCCGACCAATCGTATACGTTTGCCAGATCCTCATCAATTCTCTCGATTGAGCAGGCATACAAGTTCATTTCGCCGTTCTCTAATTTGAGCTGTAGTTTTGGGCTTGCGGCCTTTCGTTCATTGATGCGATAACTTCCGAACATTAGAAAATGAATGCGAATCGAGAAAGATTTAAAAACTATTAGAAAATGTTTACCCCACGTCTTAAAATCTACAATCCTCTCGCCCACAAGCATTTTGGGTTCGATTTTAGTCACAGTGCCAGAAGCTTTACAAACTTTCCTCCGCTTGAAGGTTTTTACCTGCTCTTTTAGAATTAGTAATGAAGGCCCTTCCATGCACTGGGCGGTTACAAATTTGAAACCGTAATTACAAACTTGCGGATTAGCCGTACACTCCCCCCTTAATAAAAAATATACACGGAAGTAAAAGCCCTGACCACATTAAGTTAAACCTCGAATTTTTTTGTCTCAGAATCTTCTCATTAAATTGTAGGTTGCGTAACAGTGTATGAATGGAAAGTAGAAAGCCCAAGCGCCTTTATAAGGTTGTCGCGAAGCTGGGATTTGAGCTCGTGACAATCATTGTTGGCATATCGATAGCTTTATTCGTGAATAACCTTCAGGAGCGGAAGCGTGACCGCAAAGTGCTTACCGCAACACTTCATGGTCTCTCACAAGAGTTCTCCAAGAATGTTGAAAACATCAACAAGATTCAACCTACTCTTGAACGGTTTAGGGACACGCTTCAGTTTTATGAAAAGGACATGAATCTCAGCCTATATGACCTCGCCACGAAATCACCGGGACTTAACACAGCTGATTTATATACCACGAACTGGCAGGCAACCTTGTCTAGCAACAGCCTTAGATTGCTGGATTTCGAAACCATAACGCTTCTCTCGCAAATAGATGCCAAGCATCAGGAGCTGAAAGATCAAGAAGCGATATTAGTGTCGATCGTCTATAGCCCCGCCATGTATCGTTCCGAAAAGGAAGGATTGGAGTACAGGAACCTTCTGAACGAGTGGATAGGGGGCTACCTCGGCAACGAACAAGAGCTGATTGAACTCTATAACCGGTTCAACGAATGTATTGGAAAAATGTCGAAAGGTATCGACATCCCATGAATGAAAGTCGCGAGAGCTACTTACTTGTTCTTTTTATAAACCAAACCTAGAGTGATCATGGTTAGGTTAAGAACCATAGAAAAAATATTTGTAGCGATAATGGGTACGTCATCCTTCAGCACGCCATAGTAAGTCCAAAGACCCAGTCCACAAAGCAACACCAGCAGGTAAAAAAGAGAAATGTCTTCGGTTTTTTTTTCTTTTATGATCTTCACGATTTGGGGTAGCAGAGTAATGGCCGTACAAATGCCAGCAGCTATCCCCACAACTTCAACATTTTCATCCATGAGGTGCATATCCTAAAAATTATGCCACAAGCATGGAGCAGCGGACTGAGACCTGTTTTAACGGCTTCCCTTCGTTTTGAAGTGATTAAAAATATCGATTGTTAGACCGATAGTAGAACAAGCTCCTATAAACAGGAAGAAAGGTCCCCAAGAGTAGTTTTCTGATAATCCATTTGCTCCGATATAAAGCAATGCAAGGATTCCACAGACTGCAAGACCAAAAACCGACAAATTTTTCATAGAGAGTAGTAAACGATTTGTTAAAAAAATCAAGCGTGACAATATTAATTAAGATTGCGAATTAAAAGTGGGTAGATTTAACCAGTATCTTACATTGTGCGCAGCACTGATTCGTTTACGATTCCACAGGATTTGTCGTTTCAATTCATAGGTTAGGTCACCGCTAAAAAAGTTTACTAGCTCACTCTAACTTACATGCTTACTGTAATACCAAACAATCAAAAATGCATTAAGCGTATGAATTGTAATTTTAGCCCATATTAAAACCTAAAAACGATGATCACTGTAATCTGTATCGCAATTATCCGGGAGCT
>JAICGJ010000368.1 GCA_025923195.1 Chryseolinea sp. | reverse complement strand
CATCGCGTTGTTATAAGTCTCACCATTAATTACCAGAGGTTCTTTGAGTCCATTCAAGATGATCTTGATCAGCTGTGATTTTTCTCCCGTAACAATGTTCACACCTGCAAGAGGGGGATTCATCCCGGGTGCGCCTTTGCCGTTATTCATGTGACACTGAACGCAGAACTTATCATACACTTGCTTACCAGCCATCAGTTCGGCGGACACCGGGTCGGGATTTTCCAATACTAATGGTTGATACAATGTAGCTTCAATTGGGGTTGGCATTTCATCTTTGTAATAGACCACTCGCCAGATACGTCCATGCTGGGAATCCGAAATATAGAGTGACCCATCCGGGCCTTGGGCCAACCCACAAGGCCGGAAGAAAGCATTACTAGGATTTGTAATTGCCGTCTGACCAATGAATCCATCCGCAAAAATTTCCCAATCACCAGAAGGCTTACCATCTTTCAATGGGATGAATACCACCTTATAGCCTTGTTGCTCATGGCCTAACCTGTTCCAACTGCCATGAAAAGCAATGAATGCGCCATGCTTATATTTTTCCGGAAAGAGATCGCCGGTATAAATTAGAATATCGTTGGGAGCCCAGTGACCTGGAAATCCAACCAACGGACTCTTAGCTTTTTCACAGCGGTCTGATTTAGTTCCATCGCCACCATATTCCGGGTTCATTAGCTTCTTACTTTGAATATGATCGTAGTAACAGTATGGCCATCCCATGTCATCACCTTCTTCCAGATCAAAAAATATTTCAGAAGGCAATTCTAAATTTTGAGCTTCTGTATAAAATTCGGGCCAGTAGCGATGTAAATCATCGCGACCATGTTGGGCAGCGAACAATCTGTCTACATCGAAATTCCAAGTCACGGCTACAGCATTTCGAATACCGGTGGCATACCGATGTGCAAGGTCTTGCACTTGGTTAAGCGTGTTCTCATCAAACTTCCAGATGCCGGCACGCGTCTCCAATTCCTTGCAAGGGTCATCGCCTTTTGAATGGGGCGAACGTAGTTCTATTTCGCAGTCGTTACTAAGCGAACCCACATTCACATAAAGACCACCCTTATCGTCGAAGGCAAATGGCTTTTCCATATGGCCTGCTCCATCCACAAGGTTCACTATAGTGTCGCAAGCATCAGAAGGAAGCAATTCGCCCTCCATTAGTTTAGAACGATAAATATGTGTTCTGTCTGAATAATAAAGGTATCCGTTGTGTATTTCAATGCCGGTACCCGGAATGTTGGAGTAGCTTTTAATAATATCTGCTCGGCCATCGTTTGAAGTATCGCGCAAAGCGACTATTCCTTTTCCTTCTCCATTGAGACGCGACAAGTGAAGATATATATCGCCATTGGAGTTAATAGCCATATGTCTCCCGCGGCCAATCGTATCAACAACAACCACGGCCCCGAATTTTTCTGGAAGGGTGATCCCACCATTATTTTGATTAGGTATAAGTGAAATCTTTTTAGGCTGGTTGCAGGAGGTTGACACTAAAAGGGAAATCAAAACTAAAAAAGCATTATAGTTCATGATTATGAATTTACAAACTTACTTATCAGCCCTTGATAAATCACTACCTGATCAAAGCCGGGAACGCCAGATCATTACAGACCGTTTCCTTCAAATGTGAGTTGCATCATATGCTACCCTCTTAAATCTGCCCGAATGCGAAAGCCACAACGATTTGAATATAGAGCCTATGCGGCTTAATTCCACTACTAATCGTTGTTTTTCTTTTTGAAGGGAGGCTGTACGGGCAATGGTTAACCCCGTACCCTTCGTGTCCCTGCGTCACAGAAGGAAATGTTTACAAATTCAGTCTCTCTTTTTTATTATTGACGTTTGACTGGTTCATAACAATCGGATTTTTCGTGCTTACAAGTGTAGTAATTTCATCGCTCTTGACAATTCGATGCCCTGAGAATGTATTCAAATTTATTTCAAGTTTTCGGAAGAAATAAATACATGAACGTCAGATCAGATTAACTAAAAAGATTTATCTAAGACTGAATAACGGACTAACTATGCGCATTGCATCAAAATGTTGAATCAAAATTTTGAGGCAAATGCTGTGGCAATTTTGAGGCAACTCTGCGAAAACATCGATGACTTGAGGCAAATTTGAGGCAAAATTTTGCGGAAAATTCAGGAAAAAGTGGCAACAAAAACGATCCTTAGAGTCTCTTTTCAGGAAATGAGCGGAAATCCAAGGAAAAAACTTCTAATTCCAGCGGGATCACAAGGAGAGACAAAACACTTTCTGAGGGATTAAGTTTGATAATGATGGAGCACTAAGCGGTAAATGTAAAGGGAACGGCGATGGTTATGACGCGATTGATAAACCCGCACCACAAAAGTCCCTACGCCGATGTGTTAAATGTGAGATTCGGTTTCGAGTTTCCCGATGAAGAAAAAAATCCTAAAGTAGGCTCACTTTTTGACCACTCGATGGAGTGGTTAATTTCAAATATTCAACGAGTATTGGTCGACATTTTTTTAAATTTGTCGAGCAATTCTGGAGTCGGTTCGCTATTCGGTGCGTTGAAAAAATAATGACTTGTAATTTATTAAATATCAAATCATTACAAACAGAGTTCGATTCTCTCCGGCTCCACCGCGCCCGCCGAAGCGATGCCTCATCGCGAAGGCGGGCTTTCGATGCAAATCGAATCAAACCCTTAAAATCGTAATGATTTTAGGGGTTTTTGTTTTTAAGCCCCCTAAATCTTCCATCTATTCTCAAAGTTCAGGTTCGTGATT
>JAICGJ010000367.1 GCA_025923195.1 Chryseolinea sp. | reverse complement strand
CTCCTACGGAGCCCGGATCGAGTATCTATTCAATTTCTATAAACAGGAGGCTCCGATGAAGCCAGCCGATCTCAGTATAGATATAATGCCCGTACTATTGGATGTAGAAACTCAAGTCTCCGCGTTGGCTAATGAGGTAGCACTTTTTGCATTCGATCTGATGAAAGTCAAAGTGGCTTATTCGGCTCCATAGGAGCCCCCTGTTTATAGAACAGGGAAACATGCTCACGCAGGCTCCGTAGTAGCCACCTCGGTCGCGATGTCAAACATATCAAATAGATGTTAGCAAATGTGAAAAATGGGTATGATGATTTTTTGCCAATGGAACCATGTTGGAAATTAATGTAGGAGGCTCCTACGGAGCCCGGATCGAGTATCTATTCAATTTCTATAAACAGGAGGCTCCGATGAAGCCAGCCGATCTCAGTATAGAAATAATGCCTGTACTATTGGATGTAGAAGCTCAAGTCTCCGCGTTGGCTAATGAAGTAGCACTTTTTGCATTCGATCTGATGAAAGTCAAACTGCCTTATTCGGCTCCATAGGAGCCTCCTGTTTATAGAACAGGGAAAAATGCTCACGGAAGGCTCCGTAGGAGCCTCCTTGGGTCATGATATCAACCATTCCAAATAGATGATCATCAAATTGTGAAAATGCTTGTGATGATCTTTTTGTCAAGGGAAAAAATGTTTAATTGACAAACTACACTGACTCGGGATACAATCTGCTTTTGCTACGCGCGGTAACAGCGCCACGTACGAATTAACTCTATGTACAATGTATTTATCTCTCATTCATCGCATCAGATCGACACCACGAGCCCGGTCATCCTAGCAGGCAGTCACATCACCCAAGGTGTAACTCAACTTATTATTATAATCTAGGAAGACCAAAGACCTAGCTAAAAAAATCCCTTACTCTTCTGAGCCGCCTCTGACGATATCTTCTCTGCTTGCGCTTTGCCGAGATAACCATCAATCAAGGCATGACCCATGTATATAACAGGCGTAAGTGCTATAGCAATGATGAATTTGTAAATGTAGTTTGTTATACCGATGGCAATTATCTGCGGATTCGTGAAAACCCCATAAAACGCAATAAAGAGTACGACAAAACTGTCTATGAATTGTGAGACTAATGTCGAACCCGTTGCGCGCAACCATAACATTTTGCTTCCAGTGAGCTTTCGGAGCCGCTGGAAAACGAATACATCAACTAGTTGTCCAAGTAGAAAAGCTGTCAGCGAACCAATAATGATCCGCTGGCCTTGTCCAAAAATTTTGTTGAATGCAAAATCCATGTTCAAAGTATTTCCGTCTGGGTCTTTGGTGTCAATCCAGAAATCAGCCGGAGAGAGACGGATGGAAATGAATATCACAGCAAATGCGTAGATAATGAGAAGCGCCGTGAAATAACTGATTCGTTTAACCCCTGGTTTCCCGAAATATTCGTTGATAAGGTCTGTCGTAATAAAAACCACCGGCCATATAACTGCTCCTGCCGTCAGATTGAAATCCATAGTGAATCCCAGGATACTCAGGTTCGCGGGGGATAGTCCGAGCGTTGATTCTGCTGAAAAGATTTTGACGCCTATCATTTCCGCCAGCAACGCGTTTGTAATAAAGATGCCTGCCAGAATTGTAAATAGTCTGCTGCGTTTTTGATCGAGCGTATTTTCCATCAAACTAAAATAGGGATTAATCCTGGATAACAAATTCCTCTCCCTCAATGGCAAGCTCAGTATTGTGGAAAATGGATTTTGCCTCCTCGAGGATTGGCGCCAGATCTTTGTAACGGGCGGAGAAATGTCCTAGTAAAAGCCTGTCGACCGCGGCGAGTCTGGCAATCTGGGCAGCTTGTTTTGCTGTGCTGTGCTTAGTGTCTTTGGCCTTTGATTCTTCGTCGGTAAGGAACGTCGCTTCGTGGTAAAGCAAGTCAATGCTTCTTAACTGGTCTACCAGGCCTTCATCAAAGATTGTATCCGAGCAATAAGCATAGCTCCTGGATTTTCTGGGTGGGAGCGTTAGCGATTCATTCGAATAAAGGATTGCCCCGGACTCATCGCGTATGTCGTGTCCGTTCTTTAATCCAGCTACCTGTTGGATGAGCAAGCCTTGTGGCAATTTCGACTTATCAATTCTCCTTGGCTTCGTTTTTTCTTTAAAGAGAAATCCCGAACATCGGATCTTATGCGATAAGGGAATTGTTTCCACGGTCAGTGCATCATCCTCGTAAATGATCTGTTTTAAGCCCTTTTCCAGGTGATGAAAGACGATCCTGAAATTGGGAGCGGATCTTGAATAGCGCAGATGGGCGGTTATGATCTCATCCAATCCCCGGTGACTATAAATGTGTAACTCATTGATTCGCCGCTGCAGGTGCATGGTAAAAATCAGTCCCATCAATCCGAGGTAATGATCGCCATGAAGGTGACTGATGAAAATGTGATTTATTCTGTGAAAATTTGCTTGTAGCCGCATCAGCTGCATTTGAGCGGCTTCGCCACAATCCACAAGAAAATATCGATTTTGTATTTCGACCAGCTGCGCTGTCGGATGCCGGCCGTAAGCTGGGACAGCACCACTTGAGCCGAGAATTGTGATTTTGAAACTCAATGTGAAATTAATTTATGCGGGAATTAAAAAACCAAAGCTTCAAAGGCTTTGGTCTATTTTATCCAAGTGATGTTCGGATTAATTCCCGTCCGAATTCTTTAGATCTTTTTCAATTTCGTGCATGAACACGGCGTCGATTGCTTCTTCAACTTTTGGAACGATGTT
>JAICGJ010000366.1 GCA_025923195.1 Chryseolinea sp. | reverse complement strand
CCACTGAAGATACATTTGAGATGGTTAACATCTCTTGTTTGAGCGAAGCCAAGATCGTGGCGTAAGCATTGGGTTTGACAACAGGCGCTTCAATTATTATTGTCTGATCGCGGTTTATCCCTGTATCTATATTCAAAATATGTTCGATTTGATAGGAAACAGTAAACCCCAACATGATGAAAATTATGGCTACAGCGAGTTGACTAATGGTTAGTAATGATGGTATCAATCTGTTGCCTGCGGCGGCTGACTTCATATTAAACAAAACCCGTGGCTGATAAGACAAAGAGATGACGGCCGGGTATATCCCTGACAGCAAGATTCCGATGATGATGACGCATGAAAAAATGGCGACTGAGATTGAACTTAGGGAAGAAAAGTTGGCGATCTTGATATTAAAAAGAACGGATACGGGTGAACGGACAAACTGTATTAAAGTAACTGCTAAGGCAAGGGCGAAAACATTAATAACAAAAGTTTCGGTAACAAATTGTCCGACCATGTCGGCAGCTCCAGCCCCCGAAATTTTCCGCGTTGCAATCTCTCTGAACCTGCGAGAGGTTCGTGTCACCGAAAGATTGATGTAGTTAACCCAGGCCATAGCCAAAACCGAAAGGGCAATGAAAGCAAGGGTAAAAAGAAAAGGCTTTGACTTCGGGTAAAAATTATCCGAATCAAAACTTTGGCTAAATGGAATTTCAGCCAGGGGCTGCACGAACATATCTAGCTTGACATTTGGCCATTCACGTAAATCCTCTGCCCAATAATTATTGATTCTTTGGTTAAGCTTTGATTCGAAAATTCCAAAATTTTCGTGATTGAGTTTGATATAAGAAACAACAGGAGCCGTAAAGTGATCTGCGTTCCACTTATTTAATAGACCAACGTTGGAAATAACCAATTGAAAATTGAGGTGTGTGTGGTGAGGAAGGTCCTTGTAAACACCTGAAACTTCCAGCAACGTACTGTCATTTAATTTCAGTAGCTCTCCGGTAGGATCCTTTTTTCCGAAGTATTTAACAGCGGTTGATTCGGAAAGTACCACGTAGTTAGCTTCGCTCAAGACATGTTCAGGCTGTCCGTAGACCAAGGGAATCGAAAAAAAAGAAAACAGATTTGAGTCGGCGTATACTATCTTATCTTCTTTGAACGCTAGTTGCTGGCCGGTTTGGTCAGCAAACGTAATGACAATTGATTCCCCATGGTTGACTAAGTCAGTTCCAAAACCCCCTCGATGTAATATGCTCACAGTGCCCTCAACTTCCTGGAAATCTTTCTTGACAGCGGGGAGTAGCGGGCCCTTGGCGAATCCAAAAGTGAGGTGGCCCCATGTCTTTCCACCATCATCCGTCCAATTCCAGTTCAGTCCGATCCTGGCAATTCGTTCGGAGTCTTTATGATATTGATCAGACTTCAACTCTGCTATAGCATACTCCCAAAGCGCATAGAACGAAGCAAACCCAATGGCAAGACCAATCACGTTAATGCATGCGAAGAATGGGTTTCTTGCTAGTAAGCGGAGGGACAGTTTAAGGTAGTTAATCAGCATAGGGCAAAAGGCTTTTCATCTCACAATGCCAACAATTGTACCGCGGAAAAAAACTGTATCTGAAATAGAATTCGCCGTCAAGAGCCCCCTATTGCACTAAAATGAAACATCCACTCTGTTCCATTTCAATACAATCAGCAACTAAATGTCATCGTAAATGTGCTTCCCCCACCAGGGGCTGACCTCACAGAAATATCTCCCTTCTGCCGCTGCATGATTTGCTGCGAGATACTTAATCCAATACCTGATCCGCTCTTTTTCGTAGAGAAGAAAGGAATGAATATTTGTTCGAGATTTTCTGCAGGTATCCCGCATCCGGTATCTGCGACATGGAGATTGACGTAACGGGTTCCGATTTTCTCAACAACAAATTTTATGTATTTGTCTTCCTTAAAGTTGCTCATAGCTTCCACGGCATTTTTAAGCAGGTTGATGAGAACCTGCATGGTAAGATTTCTGTCGGCGTAGACCAAAACCGATTCACTGAAATCGAAGGTTTGCAGGAGTATATTCTCTTTTTCAAACTCCTTTGTAAAAAGGTGCGTCGCTTCCTTAACCAATTCCAGCAAGGCAACTCTATTTATTTTGGGCTCTGGTATCGTATTAACGGTTCTGAAATTCTGGACAAACTCCTTCAATGATTGGCTCCGGTGATCGATTGTCCTCAGACTCTCCATTAAATCGCTGCGTTCATCATCTGTGAGTTTTCTATCGTGCGCCTGGGCCTCCTCGAGCATTTCCCGGATGTAGCTGGAAAGTGTTGAGAGGGGGATGGCAGAATTTGAAATCTCATGCGTCAAAACGCGCAGAAGTTTTTGCCACGTCTCCGCTTCCTTCATAGCTAGTTCGCTGCTCACATCATGAAAGGCAATAAGTTTTAACTTCTTTTCATTAAAAAGAATGTGGCGTGACAAGACAGAAAGAAAGGTCACTTTGCCATTGATACTGAGTCGCAAGGTGGATTTCTCCCCGTCCTTAATATCTGCTAGAAATTCCGGCAACGTCGGATCAACTCTGGAAAGCGACGAGACCTTTTGTAAAAAAGGAATTTTGAAAAGTTCCTTAACAGCGTTGTTGATTAGAAAGATTTCGCTGTTGGTTTCATCAAAGCATATTAATGGGACAGCAGCATGCTCAACGACAATCTGTAATAATTGATGTTGAGATTCCCTGTCAGAACGGAGTCCTTTGAAGGTTTCATTCAATTGATTGAATGCTACATGCAAGTCGTAATCATCCGACTTTCTGTTTTCAGAAAATGTTACGGAAAAATCATTTTGATTTAATGATTGAAGGAAAGCCGCCAGCTTGCGTTCCGATTGATCTACAAATCTG
>JAICGJ010000365.1 GCA_025923195.1 Chryseolinea sp. | reverse complement strand
TGAGGTCCTGCATGAACGCTGAAGAGAGATGTAAAATTCCATCTTACCAAAACGGGAACCGTAATGTAATTTGCTTTGAAGGAGAAGTCGCCATTCTTAGCGCCTTGACCAGAATAAAGAATTTCAGGTTGAATACCAAGTTTCTCTGAAATCATCGCCGTGACATATCCACCAGCGTGAATACTAGTCCGAAAGCTAGGGCTTACTGTAAAACCTTCAGCCGAAATTGTTTGATTAGCTAGGTTCATTCCAAGCTTTAATCCACCGCTAATACCTTGGGCATTTACACCTATAGCTATTAGACTCAAGAATGCAAAAAGGGATAAGATTTTTTTCATAGTTTGATTGTTTTGGTTTAACAAGAAAAAATGTATAAAACTCGTTACCCCCATCCCTTAGGGTCTAACCGAATTATATGAGCACAATATTAGAGTGTTAAGAAATACTTGCCGAGTTGTGTGAGAAGGCTTATTTACACATGTAAGTATTGTCAGATGGTTAATTGAGTAGGGGATAACGGCTCAAAAAGGAGTATATTTTACTCCAACGTTGCTTTTTCTGTTGGTAATTCTGACGTATTTCAAATACGATAAAACCAAGGCGTTAGATAAGTATACTTTTTATTACATTATTCCAAAAAAAGTATGTGTTTAGGGGTTACCTCTGGCTTGGCGACGATTAATGTGTGTCGTCGATTAAAAACTTAAGTCTAACGTTACGTAGTTGCAAATTGGGAATGGATATGATATTTACATTGTAAGGCTTGTTGAATCTCTACGCTGAACACTACCTGCAAGTCATACGGCAATTTTTTCCTTTTTCCCCGACTTTATTGATCTGTGAATTGCATCAATGATCAGCATGTCTCGCCAGCCGTCCTCGCCCTTTACTATCGATTCCTTATTTTCCAAAACGCACTTCGCAAAATCATCAATTTGTAACTTCTGCTGAAATACGTGTTCGAAGTTTAAAGGACCATTCGAAGTTCTCCCGGCTTGACCGGTATAGGGCGTACACGGATATATTTCGATAAAGCCGTTCGTACATCCGGCAAATAGTCTGTCGATCTGTGCAACCGGTCCGCTATACGAATTACAAAGCGTGCCATCAGCCCATTCGAGTTGCCATGTAAAAGTCTCGTCGATTTCCTTGAATATCTCTTTCCGCCTGGTGGTAGCCTGGGCTGTTACATAAACGGGTTCCTTGCCTTTGGTATGGCGTGCACTTTGGATCGGATAAACCCCGAGATTGTATAAGGAGCCACCCCCCATCGCCTTTTTTACTTTCCAAGAATCCGGCTCGGGAGCAAATGAATATCCTAAGGCACATTCCAGGTAATTCACCGGGCCGAATGCTTCGCTTTGACCTAATCGCTTTGCCTCGATGAAATAATTATCATAGTGCATTCTATATCCGATCGACAGTTTTCGATTGACCTTTTTAGCAGTCTCTATCATTTGCATGGCTTCCTGGGCGTTCATAGCCATGGGCTTTTCGCAAATAACATGTTTTCCTGCTTCTAAGGCGCGTATTGAATATTCAGCGTGCATGCTGTTGGGCAAGACAACATATACGATGTCAATGTCGCTGTTGTCAGCAATCTCATTGTAATTGTTATAGTTGTATATGTTTTTCTGGGGGATCTTGTATTTCTTCGACCACTCTTCCGCCTTTGATGGCGTTCCCGTAACAATACCTGAGAGGTAGCAACGCTTGGTTTCCATCAAGGCCTTTGCGAGCATGGTCGTACTATAGTTTCCCAGTCCGACTAACGCAACACCCAGCCTTTCCTTGGTTTGGGCGGAGCACGATATAAACGGAATCGAAGGAAGGATAATGCTTGCCGCCGATATCTTTCCGGCATCTTTTAGAAATTGCCGCCTTGAACGTCGTGGTTTCATACATCTAAGTTTAGTCTGTGATAAGGTAAGCAATTACCTGGTTTGCAGAAACCGGTAATACGTTAGAGGTTTCTGGGAAAAAGCGTGTTGCTCTACTTCGAAAGTCTCAAATTTGGATTTTTAGCTCCCGTTTGTAGAATTTTTAGGCATCACAAGGATGTGGAATTTCCTTCCCTGTACAGCGATCCATCAATTCTCAAGCGTTTTTAAGGACAGGCTACTAAATATAAGTTGGTATGAGATTTTCATGTAATCTTTCACAACATAATGTGACAGGCCATGAAAAAGTTATTGACAACCCTATCTATCGCTGCGGCATTGAGCACTTGCACGCTGGCGGTACAATCCCAGGACACAGCTCTTGCGAGAATTGACAACACCAAAAAAACTGACAGTCTTCCGAAGGAAACGGAAAAGCAATCGGGCATTAATGAGGATGGAACTGCCGAACAGGCGAATGTTGAACCGCATTCAAAATTCATTTTACCCGAGGTAAACGAAAAGAACTCAAAGGGTTCGTTGAATAATAAAGTTGGTCCTCAAGGAGAAGAGATATTCATTGAGAATAAAAGATATTATTATATCAATTCGGAAGGCCAGAGGGTCAAAGTGAAGTCTACAGAGCTGCGAGATAAGCCAAAGCACAGCTAACCATCCAATATTACCACCTTTCTACGGCGACAAATTTCCCTTTGTCGCCGTTCTTTTTTTGCTGAATATGTAGTCGTGCATTAATCATGATAACTGCGACCGTACTAGGGCTATTGTGCCACTGCGATTGACACCACGGGTGAGCTATCGTTCCGTGGAAAATTCATGACCGGATCAGTAGTTGTAGACGAGTTGTCTCCGAATAATATTCTCAATCTGTCATTTGCTATTAAGAAAGCCCGAAGCCGTCAATGCGCGGAGTGTCGGGATTTGGGCTTGGTTCACTATGTAAGTAAAAGGTCGTGCGGGAGATTGGCGAGATCATAACCATAAAAGGAGCTGCCGACCGTGCTTCCCCACAATTGC
>JAICGJ010000364.1 GCA_025923195.1 Chryseolinea sp. | reverse complement strand
GCAGGCTGACCGCGCTTTTTGTGCTTGAGTGCTTCGAATAAATTTCGTGGGACTTGCCGCAGCTAAACGTGCAGAGGGCTCACTCAAGTTCGTGAGCTAAGTGTGCAGTAAGTTCTTCGCGAATCTTGCATGAACTTGAAGGCAAACACAAAAAGCGCTAGATTGGAATCATTAATTGAACGTGGCGCAAGCGGCATATATTGGCGTTAGGCGCAAGCTCAAAAAAAATTTATTAATTGAACAGCGAGGAAATATATTTCAATTTAAATCCGGTTAATTTTTTTATCATTTCAGGGCTGATTCAAAACTTCATCATCGCTGGAATTTTATTTTTCAGACAACAGGACAGAAAACTGGCCAACAGGTTCTTATCTCTGACAATCTGTATAGTCAATGTACACCTGACCTATTTGATGGTGCTGGACACCAACCTTGATAATTTGTTTCCTTTTCTTCTTTGGATTCCCTATTCATTTTTAACTGCAATTGGCCCATTGATCCTTTTTTATACAAAGGCTTTGACTGACGTGGATTTCGGCATCTTAAAAATCGATGGCAAGCATCTCATCCCGGTTGTGGTGGAAGTCGGGCTTCAGGTGATTATGATAGTCCAGAGTATTCGGAGCCGTGAACTTTTTTACAACACACCGCTGTACTTTTACGTGACACCTTTGATATATCTCTGGGTGGCTGGTTCAATTTTCTATTATTTGCGTCTGTCACTCGGCATCATCAGTAACCACGAAGTTTGGGTATTGAGAAATTTCTCTAACCTGAAAGAAGTAACGCTTATATGGTTAAGGAAGCTGATCATCTATTATCGTTTGCTATGGATAGTTTGGGTTCCATTTGTGATCGCTTTCTTATTGTTTTTCAGGTTTCAGTTACTTTACCTTGTCGTTGTTTTGATTCTTTATTTTCTAATGCTGATTCTGATTTACCTGACCCTCTGGATAGGAATAGAAGGCCTGGGACGTGGGAATCTGATTCTTATAAGGGAACATGAGGAAAAACCTGAGAACAAGAATTTCAGCAGGTTGACACAACCCGAAATACAAGATTACATAGAACGAATCAATAAGCTCATGGCTTTGGAAAAAATATATCTGAATGAGAATCTAAGCCTTAAGGAATTCGCATTACATCTTAAGGCTGACCCAAACCTGATGTCGTTCATTCTAAATAACCACATGGGTATCAACTTCTATGACTTTGTAAATCGCCACCGCATAGAGGAGGTCAAGAATAAGTTAAACAATCCCCAATATAAACATCTTACCTTATTGGGAATAGCCTTGGAGTCGGGCTTCAATTCAAAGACAACTTTTAATAGGGTATTCAAACAGGCTACCGGAATCACCCCGACCGAATTTCAGAGAAGAAATCCTAAATAATAGGTGCCATCCCTCATATTGGGACGCTTTCAAATGATTATCACCATTGTTTTGAGCAAAATTTAAAAATCAAAACAATAAAACTATGACAAGATTAATGGTGATTCTGTATGCATTTTCCTTCTCTGCCTGCATAGCACAAACATCAAAAAGCAGCGGTGAAGAAGGCCTGATAAGGAAAATTTTGATTGACCCTTGTCCCCAGGAAATAAAGGAAGTTCTTAATGACCTCAGAAAGCAAGACTTATCTCCCGAACGGGTGGTCATTCACGATTCTACTTTACTTTCCAATTCCAATAAGTTGTATATACTGTCCCATAAGATTGAAAGACTTACTCATTACGGAGCTGTGATTATTCCAGCAAACACCGGCGATAAAAAACTACCAATAATCGTATTTGCGACTGGCGGAGACGGAATGCATAAGGAATTTGATATCAGTCAGGATTTCAATCATCCCGCAGTTCAATTTCCAGGCTTTTTGGGCGACAAGTTTGATCATAAATTTATCGTTGTCATTCCATGCTTTCGAGGCCAGCAATTGATTCTCGGTGATAAAAAATACCAGTCTGACGGAAATGTAAGTGACGCCTTTGGCGGAGCGACTACCGATGCCCTTGCTCTTTTAAACGTCACGCTCAAAACCTTTAAACAGGCGGACGAAAGTCGGATTGCAATGTACGGAGGGAGTCGTGGCGGTACCGTTGCTTTGTTGGCTTCTTCAAGGGATAAGCGAATAAAAAGAACCATTGCCGTGGCGGCACCCACCGACATGAAGGCACTTTATCAATTGTATCCTGATCAGTTTAAGCTATTGTTTTTTAATGACCTGTTATCGGGTAAAATTTCAGAACATGAAGCGAGGAAAAAGTTTATATCCATTTCTCCGATTTACTTTCTTGACGAATTGCCGTTGGTACAACTTCACCATGATAAAAACGACCCGTTTGTGCCAGCAGACTTCGCCAAAAAAATGACAGATAGTATTACAGCGCATGGTAAAAGTATTGATTCATATTTATATGACGAAGGAATTCATGGATTCTGGGCTGACAAAAATTACTGGAATCGTGTACAGGAATTCATTAGACCGCTAACGGAGTGACATGGAGCCGTGCGCCTGATCGAGTAGACGGTCTCGCCAGTTGTAACTGACGAGGTGCGCCTCTCACACCACTGTACGTATGCTTACGCCGAAGCTTCAGCATAGGCGCTACAGGCCTCGTATACAGCGGTTCGTGTAAGTGTAAATACAACCGCTCTTTACACAAGTTGTATTCTGTTCCTTTTATGATGGGCTAGTAAACAACTCGGAAACTTCCTTCAACATTGTTTTAACCTCCCAAGCGCATCAGGAACAACTTACCGTTCAGTCCTTCGTTGATCTGTGAGACCTCCCCACTTGTCGGGGCTCGTTGCTACCAACTATGACTTCTACTGACTTCAGCATGTCTAGTGAGACTAGATGCAGACCTCCCCAGGTAAGGCGCTTATCCTTCGATCTATTCCTGCTGCATTTACAGAATCAGGTTATTGCACCTGAAGGGCTTCGATAAGAGTGGCTATCTTACCCACGTGATTCTGCCTCAGTATGCGGT
>JAICGJ010000363.1 GCA_025923195.1 Chryseolinea sp. | reverse complement strand
GCAAGAATTTTTGGTGTGCCGCAAAGTTGGACAGCAATGCGGATGAAAAGAACAACCGATTTTTTATTCAGATACCGAAAAATTATTCGGTATCTCAGCGTCAACTTAATGTGATTGGCTTCGTTAACCTGAATAAAAAGCATGTACAAAAGAAAGATAAAAGAAGACCTGGATTGCGGCTTGTATGTGACGATGAAAATATTCGGTGCAAAATGGAAACCCTGTATCATCGATGCCATTGCGCGCGGAGCGAAACGTCCCAGTGAAATTCATAAACAGATCACCTCAACGAGTCCCCGGGTGCTGGATATGCAGTTAAGGGAGTTGCTGGACTTTGGTGTTGTTGCCAGGACTATTCAATCTGGATATCCTTTGTATGTCGAATACCACCTGACGCCATTTGGAGAAAGTATGTTGCCGGTATTGGCGCAAATGGCTCAATGGGGAGAGACGCATAAAGAATTTGTAAAGCAGCGGAATGAGTTGGTTCTGGGGGGACTGCAGGGAAACAGTGCCTCTGCGTCACCTGATACTGAAAAGCATCTTCGGCGAGGAGATGTCGAGATGGTTTCGGTATGTTAGCGTGAATAGAATGTACTGACTCGATCCTAGCGCCCCTTGTGATGTTGAGCCTACGGTCCTTTTCGGAGTTACTGCGCCGCCCGCGAAACATCCCCGGCTGTGCGACTACAACCGCAAAGACATGCGAATTTGATTAAACCAGTCACTCTCAGATTGTAGAATTATAGATTGACGATTTACGATTGAGGCTCGATTGCAGTTTGTAGGAATAAAATGTCTGAACAAGGATTTTTGGGATTTCAGGATTTATAGGATGCATGAAGAACTTCGTTCAGTAGATGTGGAATGTCCCCAATTCTGAGACTGCAGACCCTTCCAAAATTTCGATATTGTTTCCCTAATACATATCTTAGTGTGATGATGAAAAACCGTTGGGTACAATTTGTCTTTTATTTTTTTGGCGTACTAGTGCTGCGCCTTATTCTCTTGAGCAATGTAAGTATGAATAATCATCTCCTTAACAGCTTATTTATGGCGATATTTTTCGTTTTTATTTTCGACAGATACATCGTTCGCCGAAGAGTCGAAAAAAAGGACGACCGCTGACAGGTGATTTTCGACGCGCTGGATTTCGAAGAATACCAACAAGGGCGAGGGCCTGCCCCTCTCGTGATAGTCCGTCATGTTGAGCCTGCTACCCTTCTTGAAGTTACCGAACCTCCCGCGAAACATCCCCATCTGTGAGACCACGCTAGCAAAGGTTTGCGAACAAATTAAACCAGTCACTTTCAGAATGTAGAATTACCGATTGACGATTGAGGCTCGATTGCATTTTGTAGGAATAAAATGTCTGAATTGGGATTTTCTGGATTTCATTTTTTGTCTTCTTGATTTCCACAATAATTTTCCTTTAAGAACGCCGGTTTGCCCAAGGCAAAAGGAGTAGGTCAATAGAAAAAGGAAAATAAGTCCGATGGGTCGCGAAAGCTGGATACGCGCCACATAAACACACAACACATACACACATAAAAACCTGATCCTACCGTACAAACAATTACAATACAGCTGTATTTAATTTATCCCTAATATTGCTCCATCATCTTATTTTTAAGTCATGCGAAAAACATCCACGCACACGCACAGGTATCTCCTTTTTACTGCTGTATTGCTAGCGCTCTTCATGAGCAATTCCATAAAAGCATCAAGTGCCGACGCAGTTGAAGGCCGGTGGGATATTGTCATTGAATCGAACGGGAAGTCCCTTCCATCGTGGCTTGAGATAGAGCACTCCGGAATCCGGACATTAGTGGGAAGATTTGTATACGCTGGAGGAAGTGCACGACCAATATCCGTCATTAATTCAAACAACGGAAAATATAGTTTTACTATTCCGCCGCAATGGGAGGAAAGCACGCGCAATCTTGAATTTGAATTTGAATTGGTTGGTGATCAACTAAAAGGCACGATGGTTTTTGTTGATGGCAAAACATACAACTGGACCGCTAATCGCGCACCGTCCTTGAAAAGAACAAAAGAGCCAACGTGGGACAAGCCCATCAAACTTTTTAACGGCGTGGACCTGAAGGGGTGGCATGCCACGGGCGATAACCAGTGGGTTGTGGAAGATGGAATTTTACGTAGCAAGAAATCAGGCGCCAACCTGGTAAGCGATCAGACCTTCAACGATTTTAAACTCCATGTAGAATTCCGTTGTCCGAAAGGAAGCAACAGCGGTGTCTATCTGCGGGGACGTTATGAGGTACAGATCGCGGACGACAAAGGAAAAGAACCATCGAAAGGGAATTTTGGTGGCATCTATGGTTTTTTAGCGCCGAGTGAAATGGCAGCTAAAGATGCCAGCGAGTGGCAGACGTTCGATATCACGCTCATTGGTAGAATGGTAACGGTAGTGGCCAATGGTAAGACCGTTATTTCCAACCAGGAAATTCCCGGCATTACCGGCGGTGCGCTTGATAGCAAAGAAGGTGAACCAGGACCGATCTACTTCCAAGGCGATCATGGACCAATTGAGTTTAGAAGCGTTGTGATCACGCCTGCGAAGTAAAGGCGCAGTTGATAATACCTCTTCGGCCTCCCGCTGCCGTTCGTTTTTTTACACCTACGTTTTTTCAAACTGGGTAAGAATTTCTATCCCCATCAGAGTCACTCGACCAGGGAACCCTGATGCTTGGTGCCAGTACGTTGCCCGCGTTGAGGAAATGTTTTTGTAAACGAAGTGGTGCAACAAAGGATCAAAGTCGAGTAAACCGGTGATTCTGATCCGGATCGTGCAACTTGGGCCGAGATAGCACGCAGTATTTTTTCAGAAAGTTCCTTCAACCCCCGAGCCTCGGAAACCGGAGAGTCAGTAGATGTTCGGCGAAGCCGTTGACCTGTTTGCATTGACTAGGAATGATCGTTTAACTTAGTATTATATTTCAAGTATGATCAAGACAACAGTAGTGGGTTCGTACCCGATGATAGACTGGCTCGCTGCCAATCCAAGCCGTCAAG
>JAICGJ010000362.1 GCA_025923195.1 Chryseolinea sp. | reverse complement strand
TTTATTTTCTGCTGATACTCAATCGGCGTGTTGCCGGTGGCTTTTTTGAAGCGCCTGTCAAAATTCCTTCGGCCCATGGCAAACTTCGACGCCAAGTCTTCAATGAGAATTTTTTCTTGAAATGATTCTTCGATCACCTTCTGAGCCTTGGCAATTTCAAGGTCTGCATGATTCTTTAATCCTGAAAAGATGATGAAGGGTGACTGTGTGGTTCGATCGATATCGATCTGAAAGATTTTTGCACAATAAATAGCTGTATTACGATCAAAATATTTTTCGACCAGGTATAATACCAAATTGAGGAATGAGAATGCGCCGCCATTAGTGTATATCCCACGATTGTCGGTAATAATTCTGTCGGACATCAGGTTAACATCGGGAAACATTTTCTTAAATGCCTCGGCGGCGCTCCAATGTGTGGAACACTCTCGTCCTGTCAACAATCCCGTTGTAGCTAGTAGAAATGCGCCGGTGCAAATGCTTGCAACTTCAGCGCCTTTACCATATTGTTTTCTGATCCATTCTATCAGGATCTCATTTTGCTGAATGGCCATCAGAAAATTGTGGTTCAGCGAGGGGATTATTATCAGGTCAGTCTTTCGTATTTTTTTGATTGGGGTTGGATAGACGGCAAACAGGCTATCATAAAATTTTACTTCGTTTGAAAGTCCGCCGAGCTGAATCTTAAATACAGGCGCTCGACCGAGCATTTGCCAGTATTCGTTTGCTCGGTTAATAATCTTGTACGATCCAACGATACTGCTGAGATTATTTTGACCATCGGGTACTAGGATAGTAAGGTGTTTCATACCTGCGAAGCTAGTGGATTAATATGTCCAAATCAACCCGTAAAGGAACTATTCAGACAACCAGACTTTTGTGAGCATGACGCTGCTAAAAGACATAGTAAGAAGGATATACGAGGAATGAGCTTGACAGGATATATTTTCTATATTTTTTTCATGCGATCTCCGATGCTGATCTCCCCTTCTTTGATCACACGCGCGAAGAGACCTCTCAACCTGAGTTCGCGTGCCTCCTTGGAGCTCACAAATTTTAAAGCTTCGACGCCGAACCGGTCTCTGAACTTCATGCAGCCAGTATGTGGTATGTCGCTAACTTCAAGGACGGCAGATCCTATACTCACTTTCTGACCCGGTTTCAAATTCGCAATGCTGATATCCATGTCGACAATCAGATTATCACCTGCAAGCGGCCACCTGTCTTTTTCTGTCGCGATAAGATCCAGGCAACGGCTGTTCATGATAGTCACTTGCACCGCTGGGTCCGGGCTGCCATCAGGCAAGTTCTTCCACGAGCCCTGTGACCAGTGATCACCTTCGACACCAAACTCGGGGGATAATTTGCAGTACCAGGGAACGGCTCTTTCTCTTTTGGATGTTCGGACAACAATCATGTAGAGCATCCCATTGTCGGTAGGGGATTTCTTTATGTTTTCAAGCCCGTTTTCAAGATCCGCAATCGATCGGTGTTCAATCATGAGACTTTCGCTTATTTAGAACAGTAAAGTATAAAAATTTTATCTGCCAAAGAATAAGCGGAGCACTTCACTCGACGTGAAACGATATAAATTTCTTGATGTGACCATCAGGTCGAAATCATCCACCCGATCTGATAATTTTCCTTCACCGCAAATGATAAGGTTTTGACGCCGAGTGGCACTTGTCGGCAATTAAGGGTGGTAGCAGACACAATTGGGTTTATGACTTTGAATGCCTGGTGTTGGGCTAAAACATAATTTCTAAAGGCTTAAGAATATTATCTTCAAGCCAAGTTAATTTTTAATAATAACATTCTGGGCCGGGCTCCGACAAGGTGATTCTTAAGTTTGGGTAATCACTTTTGAAGAGCCTTTTTCTTTGTTAAACCGGCTGGAGAATTAATGAGCATGGAGAATCTTTTCCACCTCGTGCTTATACATGCGGCTGATCGGAAATTCCTTTTTCGCAATCTCGATCATTTCGCTGTTAAAAGATTCGATTTTGTTTAATGAAATAATAAACGATCGATGAATTCGAAGAAATTGGTCTTTTGGTAACATTTCTTCAAGAGAAGAAATTGAGTGTTTGGTTATTATACTCTTTGTTGGAGTAACGACTTTGATATAATCTTTTAAACTTTCAATATATAATATCTCCTCTAACGAGACTTTGATCATTTTACGATCTGCGCGAAAATACAAGTGATGATCCCCTGGGTCTTTATTACTTTCAGCATGTGTGGTACCAGAGCTTGCGGCTAAACGTGTGTCCATAACTTTGTTAACCGCTTTTATGAAGCGCTCAAAGGAGATGGGTTTTAGAAGGAAATCAACAGCATTCAGTTCGAATCCCTCGACCGCAAATTTCCGATAAGCAGTTGTAAAGATGACCTTCGGTGGATTATTCAGCGTTCGTATAAAATGCGTGCCGAGCAGTTGAGGCATCTGTATATCCAGAAAAAGCAGGTCTATGTGGTGCTGTTGTATAAACGACATGGCTTCAACGGCATTATTGCAGGTGCCCGCTAATTCAAGTCCGGGTACTGCTTTTATGTATTGCTCGAGGACGGTCAAGGCAGGAGGCTCATCGTCAACAGCAAGGCAAATTATTTTTTCAAGGGCTGGCATACGAAAGGGTTTGTGGTGTCGCTGGAAGATGGGAATTCTCGAGGTTCTCTTCTTTCATTTCTGTTAACATAATATGCATATAGACGTAGAAACTATCATCGGTTGATTCAATTTTCAGATTATGTTTATCCGGGTAAAGGAGCTGTAGCCTTTTTGCAGCATTTTTTAATCCGATGCCACCTTTATCGGATTGACGCTCTTGTGTATTGGAATTTGGCTTGTTGTTTCTTAACATAAATATCAATTTCGCCTCTTCTATGATGATGGACAGATTTACCTTTGGATTAGTGAGCAATTTGCTGGATCCATGCTTAAAACTATTCTCAACAAACGGGATCATCAGCAGCGGGGCGATAAACTTGTTATCACAATTTCCGGAAATATTTACTGCAATATCCAGCCGTTCACCATAGCGTACTTTT
>JAICGJ010000361.1 GCA_025923195.1 Chryseolinea sp. | reverse complement strand
TTTAACTGCCGGAAAGGACAAAGGTAACTTTAAGATTCAACAAACTCCAATTCGTTTTTTGCAGCCGTACATTGATTCGAACAATGTTTCATAACTGGTTTTAACCCGCATAAACTACCCAGGTAGAGTGGTGGGATTCGAACCCATTCAGCTATGGTTTTGCCATTAAACTAACAACCTTTTTCCCACTTCAAATTCTTTGCACTCCCCTGCTCCCTAATCGCTTTCATCATGGATGCATCTAACATTTTATCGTTGCTGCTTTGGGGAGTACTTTTGTAGATATATTCCTGTCGTTTTTTATTGAGGAATTGTATCTCGACCTGAATCTTTGTACGCTCCTCCGATTTTTGCTTGATGTATGCCTTGCGCTGCTCTATGCTCATGGTGCGCATTTCTGTGGGAAGGTCGTCTGACTTGGTTTCCGTAATTACTTTTTCATTGTCTTTTGCGGCATCCACCAGGTCCCAACTGGAGTTCTTATAAGCGTGTGAGCTCTTGCAAAAGCTGCGCTCCGCTATATTGGCCAATCCATAACTCGCTGCATTTTTATCTTGTAAGATTTGCTGTTCCTTCTTATACTCACCTGATGCTCCGTAATAAACATAGGTAGCGTTAAGTCTATCGTTCAACGCAGCAATCTGTTCATCGTATGGTGTTGGCACATAGACAGTCTTGTTGTTTTGTTCGATGCTCATAAATGCTCCGCCTGTTAATTCCGCACCCCGCTTCCAGCTCAAAGCGATGCCCTCATTAAAATCACCGCAGTAAATGGTATTTACCAAAACTCCTTTTTGCTTTGCCGCACCACAGGCTAGCTCGTACGATACATTTCCCATCGTAAAGGGTTCGTTGCCTGCAATGAAAATCATTTTCAAGTCAGCATTGGAAGCAGACCACGCCAATTGATTCAAGGAAGTTTTGATCACCTGTCCGCAAAATTCACTTCCACCATTGGTGCTTAGTGAAAACAGCTTCTCCGAAATAACATCGAGGTCTTCGGTTAAAGAACTCACCTGGCGGATAAAGCCTTCATTAGACGAAAGACCGTCATTACCATATTCATACAGCGCAATCTTAATATGGGGCTGCTTGCCATCTTCGCTTTTGGCAGCGGCTACTTCATTTACAATTTTCCACAACTGTGATTTTGCCTGATCGATTAGGCCATCCATACTATTGCTCGTATCAAGCAAAAGCGCAATCATGATTGTTTGACCTTTTGCAGGAGCAACAACATTGACTTTGTCTGTTGTGAAGCTCATGAACAGGAATGCCACCAGGAGTACAAGGGATCTTGACAGGATGCGGTAAGGATGAAATAGTTTCATAATCATATGTGTTTGTTTTGGAAAAGTTACAGGTCCTCGCGCCGTGTCTCACTTTTGGATTTTGTGGTCTCACATGGACACGCTGACAACAGCTACTTTGGTTTTTGTGTAACCAAACGTACGTACGAATAGAAGGAGTAGTAGTAAACGGCTTGTAAAAAGAATGTAAATGCATGTAAATTTTTGTCGCGCGATTTCCTGAAAAAGTTTCATAGCAAAAATTGTTTTAACTTAACGTATCCAATCGTACATAACCGCGTTTGCCGCTCATTGTAAATGAATTATAAAAAGAAATGTAAATGGGTGTAAATTTTCCTTTTAAGGGCCTTTTCACTAACCGGGTGGTATTGAGGTCCGGCATTGCCATCGTCCCGATAGCTATCGGGATGCTTGCCATTTTTTTTACCGCCTCGTCTTTCACAAAACGTTCTGACAACGACTTACGGACGAAGCAAGTCAACGTCCTTATCCGTCAGATCGGTCACCGGTTGCTGCTGCAGGCGGGTGACTCAACTTCACGTGTATTGCCTGTTACCGAGATTAAAGAAGGCACATTTCTGCTCCAGTTCGAAAATGAATTCGTGTTTAGCCACGATTCGCTCATGATGCTGTCAAAGAACTTGCTTCCTAAAACACAGTTCTCTTCCGGTTACACCGTTACAGTACATGATTGCATAAATGACGGCATCGTCTATGGTTTCCAGGTAAATAATACCTCGCCTGACATCCTGGCTTGCAGGGGCAGAAGGTCGCCCCCAGGTTGTTACACCATCGAATTTACCTTTCACGATTTTTATGAGAATGTAGAACAGAAGAACGTAGAAAAGAAAGCCGACATCGGCCAGTTGCCCGAAGAACTCAAATCAGTTAAAGTTGATCCTCAGGAAACCAATCCAGTTCCGATAGCTATCGGGAATGAAGAATTAAAGACGACAACCTCCGACTATGACATCGACCAGCTGATTGAGGAGCTCAAATCATTTAAAGGTGATCCTAAGGAAATCAATACAATCCCGATAGCTAGCGGGACTGAGGAAATCAAACCGACAACCTTCGACTATCCATTAATCAATTTGGTTTATAGCGGCATTCTGGTGTTGTTGGCTGTCGCTTTGTTGATTGGGCGTTTTGGAAAAGTCTTTACCCCAGCGCCCGTACCGGATCAAAACCACGCCATAATAAAAGGGTCAGTTCCGGAATTTTCTTCGCTGGGAAAATTTTCATTTGATGTGAAGGGTCAGCGTTTGCTATTGAGGAGTGAGGTGATTAGTCTCACAGACAAAGAACGCAAGATTCTCGAATTGCTTAACAATAATTTCGGTGAACTGATCTCGCGTGAAACGCTGATGCAGAAAATCTGGATCAATGAAGGGGTCATCACCGGTCGCAGCCTGGACATGTTTGTATCGAAACTTCGAAAGAAATTAAGCGGTGATCCTGACTTGAGAATTACAAACGTTCATGGGAAGGGGTATAAGCTCGAAATACCTGGAATACAGATTTTGTAAAATTCCTAACGCCTTTTGCTACCCAAGTATCAACACACATTGTAAAGGCGAACTATGCCGCGCAAAAACCAAAGCCTTTCCAAAGAGTGTTGCTACCCCACCCAGTCTAACCATTAAAGAGTTGAGTAAATTTTCCCGCCCTAAAAAAAACTTTTGGAACATGCATCCCAACGCCAAGCTATTGTAACATAACGCGCTGAACATTATATAATTCATTTAGACGCGGGCTTAGGTCCACCGATTTCATTTGGGCTCGTTTCGAATAGCGCTTACTTCAATGATCCAAGA
>JAICGJ010000360.1 GCA_025923195.1 Chryseolinea sp. | reverse complement strand
GACGAATACCGGGTTCCGATAACTACATAAGCAACTAGTCTAGGTAAACAATTCGCTTAAGTAAAGGTTTGGCTCTATCTGGATTTTTTTTCAAAAAAATCAAGGTGTATCGTCCAATTTTACTCAGGGCTAAGACCGTATTATCAGATTGAACTTTTGGCGGCAACAGGGTGAAAGAGCCTGACGCCGGTAGTTGAGTCATGACCCGTAACCTTAAAAATTATTGCGGATGCGGCGGATTTTTAATGAAGGTGGCTAAGAACAAGGGAGGTGCTACGATCTTTTCACAGTGGGTCGCCAGAGGACACGCTCGCATAGCGACGGCGTTACCATGCAGATAAGATGTATAGCTGATGTGAAAAAATTGCCACATTCGGACTCCCAGCGGTGACTGTCTTGAAAAACTGATAAGAATCATTTCTTCTCGTAACATTTATCATAACCAGGAAAGCAGAGTCCCAATACTTTGCGCTTAGATTAAAAACATATGGAAAAAATATTTGACCAGAAAGTTGCACTCGTAACAGGTGGCTCCTTTGGCATCGGTAGAGCTACCGCAGTTACTTTTGCAAAACAGGGCGCTAAAGTCGTAATAGCAGATTGGATAGAGGACAAGGACAGTATTCGAGAAATAAAAGACCACGGTGGCACAGCTATTTTTGTAAAATGTGATGTATCCAAGAATAATGAAGTCGCTGATCTAATATCCCAAACTATCAAAACTTACGGGCGACTGGATTACGCGGTCAATAACGCCGGCATCGAAGGTGCAAATGCCTTTACCCACGAATGTACTGAAGAGAATTGGGACAAGACCCTGAGCATAAACTTAAAGGGAGTTTGGCTCTGCATGAAGTATGAGATTCCCCTCATGCTTAGGCAAGGGAAGGGCGCAATTGTAAACGTCGCTTCCGTTGCAGGGCTTATCGGGTTTCCGGGATTACCTGCGTATGTCGCCAGTAAGCACGCAATAATAGGCTTGACCAAAACCGCTGCATTAGAGAACGCAAAAAATAATATTAGAATAAATGCAGTCTGCCCTGGGGCAATCAAGACCGCTATGATCGACCGCATTACTGGAAAAGATAAGATTGTTGAAAAGCAATTTGAAGACATGGAGCCCATTGGCCGTATGGGGAACCCAGACGAGGTAGCAAATGCAATTGTATGGCTATGCTCAGATGCAGCCTCTTTTGTCACAGGCAATGCAATGACGGTAGATGGTGGATGGGTGGCAGGCTAGATCAATGAAACAAACAATCAATGGATTATGGCATACTATTATTCAACAAAATTAAGGATTTCCTTTGACGAAGCTCTTTCCAAAGTCGCTCAAAGTTTAAAACGGCAGGGATTCGGTATCTTCACAATGATTGACGTAACGGATTCTCTGAAGCAGGAATTAAATATTGATTTTCGGAACTACAAGATCCTCGGAGTATACAATCCGCAAACTGCATATAAGTCAATCACGCTCGAGTCACACATGGGATTGATGTTACCATGCAACATTTTGGTTCAGCAACTTGAGAATGGAGAAGTCGAAGTCTCTGCAATAAATTCTCTGGAAACCGTGGATAACGGACTCGATGCCACCAACCTACCGATGATTGCAGCGGAGGTTAGCGATCGATTAAGAGCTTTCCTTGCCAATCTGCATCTAGATATTAATGAACCCAAGGACGAAGAAGCACTTGCTTTCATAGCAAGTGATGAGAATGTTATTGCTCCCATTTATGGTTGAAATTTTGAAAAGCTGAAAAACCTATTCGGTTAATGCCCGTAGCAGTCAAAACTAAACTTTTAACTCAGTACAATAGCTAATAAATTTTCTCTGGACAAGAGAGCTTTTATAATTTTGTGGCGGCTGGTATTCAACAAAATGGTTTAAGATGATTTCCAATTAATAGAACTGTAAATTTATTGATTATCAATTCCGTTACAGGCTACCGTATTTTAAGATGAGTTTGAGTTGCCCCGCATGATAGGCAGTGTGCGTAATAATTCTACCCAGTGATTCAGCTTTTGTTTTGGTACCAAATTCTTTTGTTGTGATCGATTGTGCCCAATCATCCTCCCGCTGGGATTCGATGGCTTTTTTTAGTACCTGGCCACTTTGCGTGATGTAGCTTACGAGTTCATGAAGATCGATCCACTCACCAGTGTCTTTCTGCGCGATAACCGTTTTTGCATGCACTTCCAAATCGGGCAATCGAAAAACGTTTTTAGCAAATAAGAATTCTACGTCACCTACATGGCGAATAATAAATCCAACGCTGTTGGGTGCAGGTGATAACTTCTTTCTGAGATCGTCGTTTGAGATTTCTGGCAATAGGTTCGTGAACCTGGTTCGGCCTTCCTGCCATAATGAGAGTAAATGTGTTCCTATTAACATACACTTCAAGTTCCTTGTTGCGATGTACCACTTCTGGATTGGAGATGTGATTTTTTTCCAACGGGTTAAGCCGGTACGAACGTTCGAACTCCACGTTTGAAGTCGATGTAAGCCGGCCCGGTTATGCACTCCTTTTAGCTATTCATCCATGTCTTGCGGGGTCGATGAAACGCCCGCATTTTGCCATCTGTTTTTCTTCATCTTGCTGTTTACGACGTTCATCAATTCGTCAAACTTTTCTTCGATTTTAGTATTCAAAGTGTTTGCAAGATCCTCACCTTCTTTCACAATTTTTTTTCTTGTGTTTGATCCTTTGTCGGGGGCAAATAAAATACCTAGTGCGGCGCCGGCGGTAATCCCTACCAAGACGCCCAAAAATGCTTTTCCGGAATTCATGGCTTTAATATTTAGTTTGTTAATACTGTTAAATTGGTGAACTTCTATAGCCTACTTATGACCATATTTTAAAACGTATAACTTATTTAAATCTCGACGCGTCGATGGAAACTAATCTTGATCCCTTATTACATCAAAGGAATGCATTGAATGACGAATGACATTTGACGGATATCAATTCGAATGCTGATTGATATCAGGATTGGCTTCTTTTTTAGGTTTTTTTGGGGTCGTTATTAATCATTATGGCCTGAGCCTACATGTGCGTGTTAGGCCGATCGATAAACAAGTGGCTCCATGGAGCCAAATAAAAGATAGATTTCTGATCAAATTGAATCGGTTCAAATT
>JAICGJ010000359.1 GCA_025923195.1 Chryseolinea sp. | reverse complement strand
TAGAATGCGTGCCGGTACATGGCTTGCCAGTGGTGCGCGGGTTGTCGTGGGTCCTTTCCAATCAAATACTTTTCAAGTTCCTGAATAGCAGTCATCGTAGTGGGTATGCGCCCCTCAACGGTGCCCTCTCCGATTCCAATGATGCCGGCATTGGTGTGCATCTTTACGAAAATGGTACGGCATGAATGCACCGGTATGATCTCAAGCTTTGTAATTTTTAGGTTGTCGTCTGGGGCCGCCAGGGCTTTTGTAATATCAAAAGGTTGTTGACTTCTTGCAGACGCTTGTTCAGCAAATAGAAGTCCCGCCATACCTGCGGAGATTTTTTTTATCCAGTTTCTTCTCGAAGGATTTGGTTTCATTGTTTTACAATTTAGGTGGGTTGAAAGGTCGCAACGCTAATTTTGACAAGGGAATTTAAGCATCTTTTTAAACCCCGCGTTCCACCCGCACAGCGCCTCAGCTATGCTGGCTTGGGGTCTTAGGCTTCGTATTGAATTTTGGATTGTTCGGGACCAGAATCAAAACCTACCGGGCGGTGGATTTTAAATTTTGAGCAGCTCTTAATATATGTCTTCGACTCACCTGTCCGATCAGCATGCCATTCTCGACTATGGGAAATCTTCTAATCGGCGAGTTCAAAAACTCCATAGCTGCCTCCACGATGTTGGTCTTGGGCGACATTGTTTGAACCTTCGCAGTCATATAATCCGAAACTTTTCTGGTTTCAGCCGGCATATTATAGTAGGCCTGGTCAACGATGAGTCGCAGACAATCTTTTTCAGAGATCATACCAACCAGATGCTGTTGATCGTCCAACACCGGCGCGCCCGCTATTTTTTTCTTAATTATGATTGAGATAACTTCCTGAATAGGTTGATCCGGCTTAAAGGTCACGATATTGCTCAGCGGCACCATATATTTTTCAATGGTTTCATATTGCCTCTCATTTGGGTCTGCTGCTGATTTGGTATCCATGGCTGATGTTTTTTATTTTGATGATAGGCTCCCGTGATAGGACGGTAGAAAATATTATTTTACCATGTGGTTGATTTAATATTCTGTGCTGCTCGAAGGATCTCCCTTCGGCTTATCTCCCCAATCAAAGCTCCTTTATCGACCACAGCATATCTGCGGATGGGTGAATTAAGAAATTCAATGGCCGCCTCCACCACATTGGTTGAAGGCGCAAATGTAAAAACTCTGGTTGACATGTAATCAGAGACTTTCTTGTTCTCCACCGGCAAATTGTGGGATAACTGGTCAACAATAATCCGAAGGCAGTCTTTTTCCGAAAGATTACCCACCAGGTGACGGTGTTCATCCAGCACGGGGGCGCCTGAAATTCTTTTTTCGAGGATAATAGCAATAGCCTCGTGTATGCTCTGATCCGGCCTAAAAGTTATCATATGATTTAGGGGGACCATGTACTTCACGATCGACTCATAATTCGCCTCGTGCAGTTTCTTTTTTTCGAATTCGGGTTTAAAGTTCATAGCGCTGGAGGTTAATTGTTCCTTGCCGAACTGATTTCAGGCTTAAATAAAACTACTCATTTCCTGCTAGATAACCTATGCCTAGTATTCATTCAATCGATTACGCCGGTGTTTTTATAAAAATTGAGCAGAAAAGTATTTTACCAATGTGCGTGAATGGCCGTGCATCCCGGACATGACCCTTCGGGGTTTTACTGCGTTTTCATGTTCTTGGAACTGCACGCCGGCCATGGAAAAGTTATCATCATTCATACCCATTCAAAGTCCAAAAGCCGTTGGTACCGCTGCCGGTTGAGGACTTGCGGCAGTTATTGGGGCTGCTATCTTTACTGCCAACACTAAGCCTCGCCCATCCTAGAAAACGCGTCATCCTTATGCTGGAAATTCATATATGCTTAAGAATAAACTGAAAGAGTTCTCGATCTTATTTTCTGTACTCTATTGGATGCTTGCTGGATCCTATTTGGTCATCGTCAGGTACTTTGGGCTAGGTGAATTTGCTCCTCCCGATCTGAACTATGGAGACTTGGCTGCTTACGCCGTGTTGGGAGGTTTTTCCATCGGTTTACTTTTTGGACTATTTCCATTGAGCAATGTTTTAAGGTTCAAAAGACGAAGATCATTTCTGAGCGCGGTCCTGATTGGCACGGCTTGTTATGTTCTTTTTTTTGTCGCAGTTATTTTCGTCTCGAGTTCAATCGGAAATTCCATTGATTTCGCCTTGTCTTATGTTTTTTCCCCGGATGGCCTGATCGTGTTATTTCACCTTTCGATGTCCAGTGCGTTGTATCACTTCATCCTTCAGATAAATAAGAAGTTCGGTCCGGGGGTGCTTTTGGAATACACGCTGGGCAGATACTTCGCTCCCAAGGAGGAAGATCGCGTGTTCATGTTCCTGGACCTTAAGTCATCAACGCACCTGGCTGAGACGCTGGAACATGTCACTTATAGCAGATTGGTCCAGGACTGCTATGCTGAACTCACAACACCACTCATTGACTATAAGGCTCATGTGTATCAGTATGTCGGAGACGAAGTAGTAGTTTCGTGGAGGATGAATCGGTTTTTCACCGCGTCTAATTGTCACGAGTTCTTTTATGCCTTTCAGGAAAGACTCGGTGCAAAAAGGGACTATTTTTTTCAGCACTACGGAGTTTATCCACAGTTCAAGGCGGGTGCTCATTGCGGCAAAGTAACTGTCGCGGAGGTAGGTGAGATTAAGACCGAGATCGCTTATCACGGCGACGTACTTAATACAGCTTCCAGGATTCAAACCCTTTGCAACCGGTTTGAGAAGCAGTTGCTGGTGTCTGAATCATTGGTTGAACGCTTGCATGATAAGGATCACGTACTGGTAAGGTTTGTTGCCGAAGCAGAACTCAGGGGAAAGGAAACACCAACAAAAATATACACGATCGAAAATCCTTGGGTTGACGAAGATCGATGAAAGTTAATGCCGCTCCGTCAACCCGAATTTAAACCGAACTGAGATAACAAAGGTTTGAATGAGTGTAAAAAAAATCTACTCGCTCCATGGAGGCTTAATGCCATTCATTCTGGCATACGCGATCAATTGTCCCAGGTGCTCATTGGAATGCGAAAGGGCAATCAGGATAGAAGACATATTTGTGAATTCGCCAGGGAAGGGATATTC
>JAICGJ010000358.1 GCA_025923195.1 Chryseolinea sp. | reverse complement strand
TTTTGAATTCCTTCAATAAACCCTTGTGCACCGGTTTGCAGGTGGGCGGCATTTGCTTCATCGGTGTCTATATGCATAGCAAGGCTGAAGTTTGAATTTACCCGGATGAGCACATCACCAAAGACAAGCTCACGATCACCGGGCACACGTACATGAACAGTTGATTTGTCTTTTAAGCCATACCGCAATGCATCTGCGGGCGTCATGTGTATGTGGCGCAAAGCGCAAATGACGCCCCGGTCTAGTTGCACTGATCCTGCCGACCCTCTTAGTATACATCCGGGTGTATCCTGCAGATCACCCGATTCACGAATCGGCGGATGGATGCCGAGTTTGAACTGCTCTGTCATCGCAATTTCTACCTGAGTTTCCTTTCGCGTTGGTCCCAATACACGAACCCGTTCGATATTACCCTTCGGTCCGACGATAGTGAGTTGTTCTTCGCATGCAAATTGACCGGGTTGAGAGAGATCACTTTTCCATCTTAGTTCGTGGCCTTTGCCAAATAGTGCTTCAACATCTTCCTGTGACAAGTGAATATGGTGTGCTGAGACTTCTATCAGGAATTGTTCCTTCTGCCTGGCCTCCACGATTTGCTTAAGGTATGAACGACTCAACGAGCGAAGTGTTTCGCGGGCAATCATCCGCTCTTCGTCCGTAGGTACGATGAGTATTGTAACGGGAGAATCATCAGGTGAGATCCGGCAAATCCCGGAAAATCCGTCAGCTTCGCGGTTGCGCTGATCGTCAAGGTGAATGCCCATGCATTGCAACCCTTGTAGTGCAAGCGAACGAACAGCGGAGCTACCTTGTCCAATTCCCCCGGTAAAGATCAGGACATCCATGCCGCCCATAGCTGCGAGATAAGCACCGATATACTTTCGCACACGGTAAGTAAAGGCCTTTGCTGCAATTAATGCTCGTATGTCTCCATTCACGGCAGCTCTTTCAATTTCACGCATATCTCCTGAAATTCCTGAAAGACCGAGTAAACCACTTTGCTTATTTAGGAGTTGATCTATCTGTTCAGCTTTCATTCCTGTTTCCCGCTCGAGATAGGTTATTACTCCGGGATCGAGGTCGCCGCAGCGTGTACCCATTATAAGGCCTTCACCCGGGGTAAAACCCATGGTCGTATCGATCGACCGTCCGTGATCAATGGCACAAAGTGAAGCCCCGTTACCCAAGTGACAGCTTACAATCTCCAATTCGTTAACTCGTTTTTGCAAATACTGGGCGGCTTTCAGACAAACGTATGAGTGTGAACTTCCGTGAAAACCATAACGACGTATTCCTTTTTTTTCATAATACTCATAAGGCAAGCCGTATAAATAAGCATAGGATGGCAACGTGGAATGAAATGCAGTATCGAAAACAGCTACATGAGGAACGGCAGAAAAAATGCGTTGCGCTTCTTTGATCCCGATAACATTTACAGGATTATGTAGCGGTGCAAGATGATTTAATGCTTCTATATGTCCCAGGATCTCATCATCAATAACAACCGCTTCACTGAACCGTTCGCCGCCATGAACGACGCGATGACCAACCACACTAATTTCCGATGGATCTTTGATAACGCCGTTGACCTTTGCGGTAAGTTCTTCCAACATTGCTTTGAGCGCTTCTTTATATCCACCTCCGGTTAGTTCACGCATCACTTCACCGTTCTTTCCTTTATGGATAAGGCGGGTTCCTGCAATACCAATTCGTTCAACCTGGCCGCGAGCTGTGTTAGATTCATTTTCAGAATCGAAAAAGGAATATTTAAGTGATGATGAACCGCAATTGATCACAAGTATTTTCTCAGGTCTTTCTCCTTTTAGCCCTAAGCCGTATGGATCATCGCTTTTGCGAAAAGCGGCCGCAGCCTTTTGCGGATCTGCTATCAAGTCTTTGAAGCGTTCGGCAACGGTCTTCGAAAGTTTTTGAAGCGCACTTGGTTCAGTCAGGATAGCGGATTGGAAAAGCTCGACGGGAATTCTAAGCACCTGGCAATTTGTTTCTGCAATAAGATCAGCAATGGTTTTATCACGGCTCATCAATGCCAGCTCACCGAAAGTAGCTCCTTCCTCGAGGTGTCCGATGGTTGTGCGTGAGCCATCGTCTGACATAACGGATGCAGACAATTTGCCTTTCAATAAAACGCCGAGAAAGCCGGCATCTTCGCCAAACCTGACCACTGCTTCATGGGGTTCATAAGATACTACCCGCGAACCCTTCAGTATTTCGGCCAGTTTATTTTCGGACAGGTGCTCAAAGAGACTTACCCTTTTCCTTAAAAAATCAGAAATATTATTGTTCATGGTTGAATGGTTTTTGAAAATTCTCCCTGAAAAAGGTATTTATCTCAACGTGACATTTACCTGTTTTTTTTAAAAAATTATGTAATCAGAAGCACCCAAAGTATTGCCAGCAGTGGTCCCAGCAAACCAACTACAAGTCCACCGATCCTGAAATCAGCAATCTTCAAAAATCCGGTACTGTAGGCAATAGCGTTAGGAGGTGTGGATACCGGGAGGAACAATGCAGTCGAAGCAGCAAGCCCGATGATGATCGCAATCTGCAACTCAAACCCAATAAGTATTGCTATTCCCAGCGGAATTAGTACGGTGCTTGTGGCAGTGTGGCTCATCACATTTGAGAAAGCCATCGTCATATAAGCTAATATGAACACGAGAATAATATAATGAACCTTTATGTTGCGCATCTGCTGTGCATAGTGCTCCAGTAAACCAGAATTCTGCAAAGCCATTCCAAGTGACAATCCTCCGGCAACCAGTAAGAGCGTATCCCAGGGAAGCCCCTGAACATCTTTGTTTTTTAAAATGCCCGTAAGGGTAAGGAATACAAGTGGCACAGCTGAAACAGCGCCGACCTTTATTCCGTGAATTGTCGTTGTCAGCCATAGCAGCACTGTTACGATGATGATAACTAAAACGATCAGCCGTTGTGTCTTCTCTTCTTTTGATCTTTCAATTTGATCATCCTGCAGAAAATCGAGTGAGATCGGTATGTTGTCTTTTATAAAAAGTTTGATCAGCACGATACAACCGATAGCGGTAAGTGCCAGTGCAAGCGGTAATCCATAGATCATCCAGTCAAGAAATGATACAGTAATACCAATATTTTCCAACGCACCCACGGCTATAAGGTTTGGAGGACTTCCAATGACTGAACCCATGCCACCGGTA
>JAICGJ010000357.1 GCA_025923195.1 Chryseolinea sp. | reverse complement strand
ACATGGCCCAAAGCGTTGGAAAAGCTTAAGGCATTGGCCGAGGGCAAAGTCACCGAAGCAGGGGTGGGCGCCTCATCGTCACGGGCATCCCGGTAAAACTTATTCGTAATTCATAAGTCAACGTTCGGCGTTCGACAATGCCTAAAATAAGCTGATAAATTTCGAACACCGAATTTCGAATTTCGAATATCTGTTTTGAAGGCAAACGCAGGGAATCTGGTAAACATAGCCCATTGCTCCCTGCGTTTGATTTTGCCTCAAGCATGAGAGCTATAAAGTGTGCTCGCACCTTCAATGCCCTGACGCTGGAGTCTGTGATAGTACACGTAGGATACAGCAAGAATTAACAATGCCACCAACGGTGATACTACTTCGGCTCCCATCCCGAATACCGCGGCGTTGCTGATCGCCGCAGCCAAGAAGTCAAAAGTGAATCCGGCATAAGCCCATTCTTTTAACCTGCGTGGAAAGCGGTTGAACATAATAACGATAGCACCACATACTTTAAAGATGGCTAACATCGTTCCAAAATAAGCTGGATATCCAAGTTGACTAATACCCTGACGGGCCATTTCTGTGTGAGACGTGAGCGCGGGCATAACGCCCTGGAACAAAAAAATAATGGTAGTCGAAACCCAAAAAATGATTTTTTCCTTTTTCATAACTGTTTTTTTGTGTGTTGATTAATTTGATTACGCGATACAAACTTATTGCGCAAACAGTTATTTGGAGATGTGTAATTACGACTATATAAGGGTGGATTTGCGACAATCGGTCCTGTCAACGGTTGACAGTCCACGGTAATGCGGCTCGTATTGGAGCACTGCGGTGGTCTGTGGACAATAAACACCTTTTAACGTTCCGTTCTTTGTAACCTTTGGGAAACCTACAAGTATGTTCGTCTATACCGTTTACACTTATGATTAAGAATTACTTGCTGATTGGACTTCGAAATATCCGTCAAAGTCCGCTTTATGCTTTTATCAATATTTTTAGCCTGGCTGTTGGGCTTACGGCCTGCCTGGTGATCTACCTTTTCATTCAGGATGAAAAGAGTTTTGATGCCTTCCACAGACAAAAGGAATTGCTGTACCGGTTGGATGAAGTGCAGAATTTTCCGGGAACAAACCTTCAAAAGGTCGCACTTTCAATGCCGGGGATGGCGCCTGCTATGCAAAGGGATTTTCCGGAAGTGGCAAATTATGCACGGTTTATGTGCAGGCCTAAGCAATTGCTGATAAAAGATGAGAGGAAATTCTTACTGCCGTATATTGCGACCGTTGATAGCACGTTTTTGGAAATTTTTGATTTTGAAGTCTTGTCCGGTGATAGGGCGACCGCCCTGGACGAGCCTTATAGCATCATGGTCACGGATGAAACTGCAATGAAATTCTTCAATAGTGTCGAAGGTGCTTTAGGGAATACGCTTACCTTCCGGGACAAGGAGCACAAAGTGACGGGTATTCTGAAAAAGGTACCGGAAAATTCGCACATGAAATTCGATGCTCTGGTTTCTATGACGTCAATCACGTCCGAAGACAAGAATTTTAATGACCGGTGGGGCAGCAATTTTCTCAACACCTATCTATTGCTGAATCCTGGAACCAACATCAAAGCGTTAGAAGCAAAGTTTCCAGCGTTCATGAGTCGCCACATGGATGATCCTGATATCAATAAGTACTACACTTTGTTTCTTCAAAAGTTACAGGACGTCCACCTCGCCTCCACTGATATCGAGCACGACTACAATAACTATCGAAAATTTAACGGAGGATACCTTGGCATTTTCGCAATCATCGGCGTATTCATCCTCGTAATTGCCGGCCTGAACTTCATGAATCTTACCACAGCGCGTGCTTCGCATCGTTGGAAAGAAATTGGAGTCAGAAAGACGATAGGTGCTAAAAAATTGCAATTATTCTTGCAATTTATTTTCGAGTCAAATGTCCTGGCAATTTTGGCGTTGATACTGGCCGTTCTGCTCAGCTTACTCCTTATTCCCGTCGTAAATGTGGCCCTTGATCGCCAGTTGTCACTGCTTAGCCTATTCGATGATCCGGTCAATTGGTTTTATGTTTTTGCGGTTACTATTGGGCTTGGCTGTATCACCGGTATTTATCCCGCATTTTACATGACTTCGTTTACCATGGCGAGAGTTTTGAAGGGCAATAAAGGCACGGGTCGTTCCCTTTTCAGAAGTGGGATGGTTGTCGTGCAATTCGGGCTGTCGGTAGCGATGATTGTTAGTACGCTGATCGTCAGGCAACAGCTAGGCTACATGCAGCATAAGGATTTAGGCTTTAACAAAGACCAGATGATGCTTGTGGATATGAACAGAGAAGCTAATGAAAAATTTGAGGTGTTGCGGACCGAACTGAAACGAAGTCCTCTTGTTCTTGGGGTGACTGCAAGTGGCCAGAGGCTCGGCGAGAATTTTCATCAAATGGGTTTTAAAGTCAAGGCCGACACCGGTGTTTTTACAATCACGCCTTCTAATGTAAACGTCGACTATGAATATTTAGACGTGTATGGAATAAGGCTGAAGCAAGGCCGCGGCTTTTCAAAGGATGTTCCTACCGACAAGGATATGGCATTCGTAATTAACGAGTCATTTGCCAGGGAGTTGGGTATTAAGGAGATAATCGGGACGCCCGCCGGACACAACTGGTACCACAATGACAGCCTGGGCTCGATCATCGGCGTTGCAAAGGATTTTAACTTCAATTCCTTGCACTACAAGATAAACACATTGCAGATGTCTGTACATCCAGAGTGGGGCTACGATGAAATGTCCGTTAAGATCGACGGCAGTCGGGCTGAAGAGGCTATTGCTTTTGTGAAAAACCTTTGGGAGCAACACATTTCCTATCCCTTTGATTACTCCTTCTTGGATGAACATTTTGAAAAACTCTATCGCACAGATCAACAAATGAGTTCAGTTGTGGCCATCATGGCGGGTCTTGCCATTCTTATTTCATGCATGGGATTGTTTGGTCTAGCGGCAATAACCACCGCAAGAAAAACAAAAGAAATTGGTATCCGGAAAGTACTGGGAGCAACTGAAGCACAGATCACTATTCTTCTCTCAAGAAATTTTTCAACATTGTTGATCATTTCTTTCGTTGTTGCCAGTCCCATTACATACTGGCTATTGTTAATGTGGCTGGAAGGTTTTGCCTATCGCATTTCGATCAACCCTTT
>JAICGJ010000356.1 GCA_025923195.1 Chryseolinea sp. | reverse complement strand
TACCAAGCTTGTCTGCGACCTGCTTCGTGCTATGACCTTGCGCCACCAGTTCCAGAACTTCCTTCTCCCTGCTTGTTAAGTCTGAAACTGTATTTTGACCTGGATGAATGACAGACTCAGCCAAAATATTTGTCACTATCGGGCTGAAATATTTTCCGCCCTCGTGGATGGTGAGGATCGCCTTTTCGAGGTCGTACCGCTCAATATTTTTGAGAATGTATCCATGTACGCCAATCTTAAGGGCCTTTATAACATACGCGCGTTCCTCGTGCATGGTGAGTATCACGCATTTAACATCGGGATAAAGCTTGCTGATTTCTTCAACCGCTTCCATTCCATTTAGCACCGGCATACTGATGTCAGTGAGCACGATATCGGGAGACAACTTACCCGCAAGTTCCACCAACTCCTTTCCGTTTTCAGCAACGCCAACAATTTCAAACTGTTCGTTTTTTGTAAGCAACGATCTGAAGCCTTCCCGGATAAGCGGATGGTCGTCGGCCATTAAGAGTCTTATCTTGATCATGCGTGTCGTACTGGAATATGAACTTCAATTACAGTTCCCTGACCGGGCACCGAATGTATTTCAGCGCTCCCGTTCAGCAGTTTAGCGCGTTCGCGAATATTTTGCAAACCCATTCCCTGCGCGGTTTCTGTATCACTTACATCAAAACCCTTTCCATCGTCCTCCAGCGCTAAATAAATTTCGTCCTCTTTTTGTATAATATGCAAATCTACGGTTGACGCATTTGCGTACTTAACAACATTATTAAGACCTTCTTGCGCGATGCGAAATAACGCAGTGGTTACCTCAAAATTCAATACCTGGTGCGATTCCTTTATATACGTAAAGTCTATGTCGAGACTGGAATACCTTTTCATAGAATCGCACAGCCCTTTCAGTGCTGCTTCCAGTCCAAAATCGACAAGCGCCTGGGGCATCACGTTGTACGATATTCTCCTTACCTCTGCGATAGTTTCATTGATTTGCTTTCGGATTTCTTCCCTTAAGGGATCGTCTCCTTCCAGCATTTCCACGCGCATTCGAATGGCAGTCAGCAATTGACCCACACCATCGTGCAATTCCTTGACGATTCTCCGCCGTTCATTTTCCTGTCCTTCAAGCAAGGCCGATGCTCTAGCCCGGACCAATTTTACGTCACGCTCGTTGAAGGCTTTTAGTTCGTCGCGCATTTGAATTAAAGCCCGCCCCAAAGTGTCCCATTCGCTCAAGGTAACAAACGATGCCTCGAAATTCCCTTTGCCTATCTCCGTTGCAAAGGTTGAGGTCCTTTCAAGTCCTGCCGCCAACTGGTAAATGGCATCCGCCATTTGCCCTACTTCATCATCCGAAACTGCCAGTATCCTATGCGTTGGTACTACTCCTCTGGACAGCTGTTGAATAACCTGCCGAAGTTTCAATATGGGCTGAGTTATGGCATTCGATAGAAAGAAGGTCACCAGGGCCGTGAGCAAAAGCATAAAAAAAGCAATGCCTATGATGTAGTAGCGCAGACGCACGATTGGCTCCATGGCCTCATCCCAGTCAATTTCAGAGATAATAACCCAATTCAAATCCCCTTCTCCGATCGGGCGATACACGCTCAAAACCTTTTTGCCCCGATAATCCAAAATTGTTCCACTCCCCGACTCACCCACAAGTGACTTTTTGACGGCGTCGGTTCTAACTGTTATTTCTCCGGGACTTTTGTCGGGGAAAAATCTTGACGCTGATCTCATGGTATATCCGGGGCCCACGATATAGGATTCGCCAGTAGATCCCATGCCAGTCGTTTCTGACACGATGGACTGAATATTTTGAAAATCTTCCTCAACGAGGACAACCCCGACGCGTTGTGAATCACGAAGGACCGGCACATAATAAAAAAGTACAGTTTGCTTGACCGGTGAGGTATGCGATGCATCGATAAGCCTTTGACGGGTGGGCTGTACGTGAATTACCGAATCAATTTTCTTCAAAACATTTTCTTTGTAATGTGTCGTATCGGTGCTGTAAAGCTCGTGATGATCCAAGTCGTAAAGGTGAATATTCTTGAAATTATACAGGCGGCAAATATTTTCTACATCCTCCATATCCGCGTTGTGCACTGACTTACCGTTTTCTACGGCTGAATGAACCGCCGTGAAGATATTAAGAAATTTATGCTCAAGCTGCAATGCTTCCAGGTTCTGCTGGGATCGGAGGAAATAATTGGCTACCAACTTTGCTTTAAGAATATTAATGCTCGAAAGCTGATTCAAGGTTCGCTGCAGCAGGTTATCACTAACAATGCTATAAAGAATACCTGCAAGCGTCACAATCGCCGCCACCGTCAGAGCAATGTGGGAGAGAAATAATTTTGCAAACATTTTTAGATTTCTCATCAGCTGGCAATTGCAGGCAAATTGTGATAAAATTTTTTACAATAAAAGGTGAAAGACCATCATGAAATCACGTTCATAAATCAATTAGTTCTATATCTTTATCCATTCAAAAAAACCTCGTAAATGATGATCAATTTCTTTCAGTACTTCTTTCAAAAAATCAGTCTCCCTATACTTTTGCTCGCGTCATTTTTTGGTGCGACACAGGCTCAGACTGCCGCTGATTCGACCAAAGGTCTGAAGGATTATTATAACGCGTTCTTCACGATGGGGGTGGCGATTCGTCCCGGCTCGGTCGCTGGTGCCGAAGCCGCACTAATTCTCCGCCATTTTGCAAGCGTAACGGCCGAGAATGCTATGAAAATGGGACCCATTCATCCCAAAGAGGATGAATATTTTTGGGAAGATGCTGATGCGATAGTTGAGTTTGCACAAAAACATGGTTTAAAAATCAGAGGTCATACTTTGTGCTGGCATAGTCAGGTACCCGGCTGGTTGTTCAAAGATAGCGATGGAAAAGAAGTGACAAAGGATGTGCTGCTGAAACGGCTAAAAGATCATATCACGGCAGTGGTAGGCCGGTACAAAGGGAAAATTTATGCGTGGGATGTCGCTAACGAGGTAATTGATGACGACGATTCGAAGTATTATCGGGAATCGCCATGGTACAAAATCTGTGGCGAGGAGTACATCGCCAAGGCGTTTGAATATGCGCATGAGGCCGATCCCGATGCCTTGCTGTTCTACAACGATTACAATACTGAAAGTCCGGGCAAACGTGACCGGATATATCGGTTACTAAAGTCGCTTTTGGACAAGAATGTCCCGATTCACGGCGTGGGATTGCAGGGGCACTGGTCAATCTTCAGCCCGACAGAGCAAGAGCTCC
>JAICGJ010000355.1 GCA_025923195.1 Chryseolinea sp. | reverse complement strand
TTATTAGTTATTAGGGGGTGTGGGTGTAGGGTGTGTTGCTCGATTCAAACGAGCAGTTAGTTATGTAACAACACTAGTAAGCGCCTACCAAATTGTTATTGGTTATTAGCATCTTCAATCCTCCATATATTCCATTCACCTCATACTATAAAATGCCACCCATTACCGATTACCAGATTTCGTTATCAGTTAAAAGTTAAAAGTTAAAAGTTAATAGTTAATAGTGGGTGTGAGCCTGGTGTGTGTAGTCCAATCTAAATGAGCAGTTACTTAGTGACCAACACTAGTTAGTGCTCACAATATGCTATTGAGTCCTTAGCATCGGCAATCCTGACATATATTCATTCACCTCATACTATGAAATGCCACCGATCACCTATTACCAACCGATTACCGAATACCAGTTTACCGATTACCACTTACCACTTACCACTTACTACTTACTACTTACAACTACTTACCCTAACCAATCCCATGCTTCTTCATCCTCCGATACAAAGCAGTGCGGGTCATTCCCAACGTGCGGGCTGTATTGCTTACGTTCCCGTCATGATCTTGTAGAGATTGCTGTATGAATTGCTTTTCCATCTCATCCATAGTCAAATGGCCAATATCCTTTTTAGGTGATGCACCGCTGCTATTAATGAGGAGCTCCGGACTCTGAATGACCTTTCCTTCGTTTAAGATGACAGCTCGTTCGACGGCGTGTTGTAGTTCCCTGATATTTCCCGGCCAGTGATATTTTTTCAAACGGTTGACGACAGCCCTGTCAACCTTCATTCCAGGCCGCTTATATTTGACTGAGTAGCGACGTACGAAATAGTCGACCAGAAGGGAAATATCCTCCGGCCGTTCGCGGAGTGAAGGAACTCTGATCTCAACGGTATTCATGCGATACAACAGGTCCTGCCTGAATTTTTTTTCATATACCATTTCATGCAAGTTCATATTGGTTGCGCAGATCAAGCGAAAGTCCACCGGTATTTCGGTATTTGATCCAACCCGCTGGATCTTCCGATGTTGCAGCACTGTGAGCAGCTTAGACTGAAGGGGGAGGGAAATGTTTCCGATCTCGTCGAGGAATATTGTACCGCTCGACGCAATTTCAAATCTGCCGGGTTTGTCCAGCCTGGCGTCTGTGAATGCACCCCTTACATGACCGAAAAGCTCACTTTCAAACAAGCTTTCGGATATTGAACCTAAATCGACGCTGATGAACACGGCATTTTTTCTGCGTGATTTTCTGTGAATAGCTCGAGCTACCAGCTCTTTGCCTGTACCATTCTCGCCCAAGATCAAAATGTTTGCGTCGGTATCTGCAACACGATCAATAATTTCATGAATGCGTTGAATAGCGGGTGATGCGCCTATGAAGTCAACGAATGGCTGATCGATAACATCTGTAAGACTTTCTTGCGTGTTTCTTAGTCTTTCAACTTCTTTCCTGGATTGACGCAACTGTATTGCCGCCATTATCGTCGCCAATAACTTCTGATTCTTCCAAGGCTTAAGGACAAAATCGACAGCACCATTTTTCATTGCCTTAACAGCGAGATCTACCTCTCCATATGCAGTAATCAGTATTACCACAGCATTGGCATCCGATTTCAAAATTTGATCCAGCCAATAGAAACCTTCTTCTCCGTCATTAACCCCTTTCTTGAAATTCATGTCCAGCAAAACAACGTCATACTCTTTTGCTTTGAGCAGAGAAGGAATCTTCTGGGGCGTGTCTTCTATATGGATGTTGGTGAATTCCTGTTTCAAAAACATGCGTGCTGTTTCTAAAACATCCCGATCATCATCGACTATTAAGATATTTGCAGTTACCATCGCGCGGCTTATGGCGCTAAAGTCAAAAAAAATGTATCGAATTCAAACATGTAATTGTATCATTTTTGATACACATTATGATTTATTAGGGCAAGCGTTTGATGGTAAATACGTGACAATCAATATTATAAATCTATGGCACCGCTTTTGAAAAGGACGGTCTAAAGAAAAGTTTTCATGACCAAAAAATATTTCATTCTGGCACTTCGCAATTTTCGGCGAAACCGCGCATATACCTTCATTAATGTTTTGGGTCTCAGCATCGGGTTGACAGCCTGTATCATTATTTTTCTCGTGATCTCTTATGATTTGAATTTTGACAAATTTCACTCAAAGTACCCTAATATCTACCGAGTTGTACAGGACGTTGACAGCGGGTCCGGCACGACATACAGTGCAGTTACACCATATCCCCTGGTTAAGGCCTTTCGCAACGATTTCCCCGACGTCCCCTTGGCAACACAAATGCATTATCAGGGAGAAGCCATGCTAACCGTTGACGGTGAGAAGCTAATGGTCGACGATATACTATTTGCTGACTCGTTATTTTTTGAAGTATTTGATTTTAAAGTCTTATCTGGTAATCCGAAGGTTGAACTTGGCGAGCCGGGAAAGGTCTTCGTTACGAAGTCTCTTGCAGATAAGATCCTCAAGGGGGGAGAAATCACCCGTTTCAAAATCACGACCACAGCGTTAGAAGTGGCGGGTATCATTGCCGATCCTCCACCCAACTCCCACATAAACTTTTCGATGGTCGTTTCTATGCCTTCGTTTACAAGCGAATTTATCGCAGGCTTTCCCCTTGACAGATGGGGCGTTAGGGCACGCGGCTATGCCTACATAGTCCTCCCGGAAAAAATTTCTCCCGCGACAATTGAATCAAGGTTCAAACCCTTTGTTCAAAAGTACCATAACGATGAGGAGGCTAAGCGAACCACCCAAAAACTACAGCCTCTTGGCACGATACATTTTGACCAGCAATATCTTGAAAATCCAGGTCAAGTCTCAAACGTCGATATGAAAGACCTGGCTATGATGTCGATTTTGGGCATATTTATATTATTCATTGCCTGTATAAATTTTATCAATCTGGCAACCGCTCTTTCAGAAAAAAAAGCGAAGGAGATTGGTATCCGTAAGACATTAGGAGCTCAGCGCAGCCAACTTACATTTTACTTTCTCAGTGAAACCTTTTTGTTAACGCTGTTTGCCATATTATTGTCCCTCGGTGCAACGGAATGGCTACTCAATTGGTTGAATCCATTTCTAGAAAAGCAGATCGACCTCGCACTATTTTCAAATTACACTTTGATTATTTTCTTGGTTGCATTAATAATGTTCACTACCCTGTTAGCAGGATTTTATCCAGCGGTTGTTTTGCCACGATTTAGCCCGATGGCAGTGTTGAAAAACAACTTTACGACCCCGGGAAGCTCGGGTACG
>JAICGJ010000354.1 GCA_025923195.1 Chryseolinea sp. | reverse complement strand
GTCAAATTGTGCTCGGCTAGTTCTACTCTTACCAATTTTGTCTACCTTCGATTTTTTGACGATCAGACGAACATTGAACAACTGCAACGCGAACGCGTTGTATTAAAAAAATTCGCTATCCGATTTCTTTCAAAATTTGCACCGACATGGCATCGTTAATTAAAACGAGCTCCGATAACGGTCCGGAGACAGAATTTACAAAAGATCTGCGACTGGCTGTCCTGATCGACGCCGATAACGTGCCTTATTCCAATATAAAAGGCATGCTGGAAGAAATAGCCAAGTATGGGAACCCTACATTTAAACGAATTTATGCGGATTGGACGAAACCGACGGTATCTGGCTGGAAATCTGTATTGCTTGAATATGCCATTACCCCCATACATCAATACAGCTACACCACGGGCAAGAACGCCACGGATTCTGCCATGATTATTGACGCGATGGACATTTTATACTCGGGGCGAGTGGATGGATTTTGCATTATTTCAAGCGATAGCGATTTTACCCGCCTGGCTACACGTCTTCGCGAAGCAGGTATGAAAGTGTTCGGATTTGGTGAAAAAAAAACGCCAACAGCCTTCATTTCCGCGTGCGATAAATTTATTTACATCGAGATCCTCGACGAGGAGAAGATCGCGGAGGAGGAGGTGACCACACGAACGAAAAGCAAGCCGAGAGCCGTTCATCCGCATCCTGGTGAAAATGGTAAACAGCCCATCAGTCCCATCACCAGAAATCTGGTAAAATTGATCGGCGACAGTATTAATGACCTTGCCGATGAAAGTGGCTGGACGTTCCTGGGTGACCTCGGGAATCTTTTGCTTAAAAAGCAACCAAATTTTGATCCCAGGAATTATGGCTTCAATAAACTTGTGCTCTTGCTAAAAAGCATGAAGCAGTTTGACGTCGAAAAGCGCGATACGGGAAAAGGTAACGTCAAGAATTTTTACGTCAGAACAAGATAGCTTTATTTGTAGTAGGTAACTTCTACCCTGAATCGAGGATCAATCGCGCCCAGTCGATCGTATGCCGACTTAGAAATTTTGATAACAAGCTTATCGTTCAGAGCAGTGTCGGGCAGTTTTCCCATCACGCGGACAAACACTTCGCGGTTGTTCATTTCATTCTTCACCTTCATAATAGTTCCAATGGGAGCCGTGCGATGAAGCGCCAAATATTTCCGGTTCCCGCTCGTTCCCTCGATTAATTCTGCAAGTCCTGTTTGCAGTACCTCGTCCGTGCTTTTTACACCTTCAGAAACGCGAATTGTCTGTTCTCGTGCTTCCTGCTTCGGAGAAGTATTCGGTTGAGTCGTGGGTCCCGTTTTTGCTTCCGTCGCAGAGGACGGAGCACCTTGTGTTGGTGCCGGAGTCACTTGAACTGAGGGACTTGATTGAGCCGGCGTCGTATTTTGAGCGGATGTTGAATTGGTTTTTGCAACCTCTTCAGTAGGTGGTGCAACGAACAACTCTTGTCCGATACTAATTTCGTTACCTTCCAATCTATTCCATTCCCTGAGTTGGGCAACGGAAATACCATACAACTTGCTAATCGAAAACATTGTTTCCTTCGCAGCAACGGTATGGACACCCTTTTTGCCTGCAGCGGGTCTGGCAACCGATGTTTGGGTGTTTGGCGCCGAAGTCGAATTGCCCTTCCTGATAACCAGTTGCTGCCCTATGGACAGCGCGTTATCGGAAAGATTATTCCATTGCTTTATTTCCTCTATCGTCACCCCGTATTGTTTTGATATGGAATACATTGTTTCCTTGGCGGAAACCGTATGCGTTATCCCGCCACTCGCACGGACCACCGCCGCATTTTTCTTTGGCGTATAAGGCACCTTCAAGATCTGCCCAATCTCAAGGCCAGCGTCTGCTGTCGGATTATACTGTAGTATGGTTTCGATAGAGGCTCCATAGCGCCTGGATATGCCATACAAGGTCTCTTTCTCGCCCACGCTATGAATGACGAACACCTTACCATTAACCGTTTCTGTCCCGATCGAATCCCGGTGCTCCTGATGAGCATTAAAAAATAGAACGCTCGAAAAAATTAATTCATTAATCATAAAATCTTGTAACTGACCAGCTCTCCTTTATTCCGGACGAAAAATACGCAACCTGATAAGATGAAAAAAGTATCCAATCCAATTCCTTTGAGGTGCTCGGCTAATTTTTCCTGCAGCAACAAGTCTCCATCAGGCGAAATGATGTACAAATAGTTCGCCAGCTCTTTTTCGTGAAGGTAGCACGAAATAAAAATTAACGAGTCATGCTCCAGGTATTCCAACGCTGCAGTCGGCAATAAATTGAATTTTTGGTTTAAAAATCTTTTGACGGTGGCAAAATAGGGATGATCTGCCGGATAGTGATGCGGACGCACTACCGAATCGGAATTATTTAGGTCTGGTTCCACGTTTTCCACGACGTGGCCGGTCTGAATATTCAGTACCAATTCGCGTTTCCCGAACTTTTCTGCATAGCCCGCAACAAATTCTCTGGAAATTGTATGGATTGAAAAATCATTATTCCACCAGGCCATTTGCGCATCTGTCAAATGGTACGCTATCGTAGCCTTCTTATCCGGATTGTTGGAATCAGAATAATAGGTAAATAAAACAATGCGTCCTGAAACGCCGGCCAAATTAATCCACCATGGATCGTCCAGGACTTTGTCACGCCATAGAAAGGCGTTAGTCAGATAGTTGAGGGCAGAAAAACGCACTTCGCGGCGTTCATGGTTTCGAACCTCAAGGACCATTACGGAATTTTGATCAGAGACTTTGATATTCCATATCGTGCCATCAAAAACATGCGAATAGTGAAATACAATACTGCGCGACAACTTGTTAAAGCTTTATTTTATGTGAAGTAAAGTTAGTATTTTCAATGTCAATAACTGATAGCTGTTCACAAGCGAAGAAGGTACCCATGAGAGCATTTGCCATATTTCTATTGCTTACCCTTTCTTATGTTGCCATCGCTCAAAAAACAAAAGTGATGGTTATGGAGGTTAAGAGTATTATCGATCCTCGCATGACTCGATATGTGGAATTGGCCCTTAAACACGCCACCAGCACCGAGGCAGACATCGTAATCGTTGAAATGGATACGTACGGAGGTACTCTGAATGATGCCAAAGACATAGTCGATAAGATCATGAGTTTTAAAAAACCGGTGTGGGTATTTATTAATGCCGATGCCGCGTCAGCAGGCGCTTTGATCTCAATAGCCTGTGATAGTATTTATATGGCCCCTGGTGCCAGCATTGGAGCCGCTACAGTTGTGGATGCTACT
>JAICGJ010000353.1 GCA_025923195.1 Chryseolinea sp. | reverse complement strand
CTATTTCGCCTATTCTATTTACAGCTGGTAATGTATTTAATTATTATACTGTCAGAAAGGAAACGGACGATCTAGCAAGCACAGTCGCAGACGTAAAGGAGGCAAATACAAAAATGTTTCCCGGTAGCCCCTATGAATATTTTTTTCTGGATGAGTTCTTCGATAGCCAATACAAGGCAGAGCTTTTGTTTAATGATCTCTTCGGATTATTCTCGGGCCTGGCAATTCTTGTCGCCTGTATGGGTCTGTTTGGACTTACATCATATCTTACTTTAAAGCGATCCAAGGAAATAGGCATTCGTAAAGTGATGGGAGCATCCGTTACCAGTTTAGTGGGATTGCTGACGCGAGACTTTACTAAGCTTATGGTATTAGCAGCTGTAGTTGCGACACCTATAGCCTATGTTACTATTGAACGCTGGGTGCAGAACTATGCCTTCCGGGTTGAAGTCACCTGGTGGCTTCTCGTCGCTCCAGTGATCGTTACTTTAATTTTGGCATTGGCTGTTATAAGTCTGCAAACAATTCGAACGGCCTTGATCAATCCCACGCTTTGTTTGCGCCATGAGTAAACTCTTTGAATTCAATAACGTCAAGCCTTTTTTATATAGTACCAGCAAACCCGATGATACGTTCTCTACGGTGCGTAAGAGTTTCCGTTTATTTGTTTAACTTGTTCCGATTGAGTCCTTAAATATGCTTTCTGTAAATCAAAAAGAGGATGCATTTATACGAGCATCCTCTTTTGTTTCAACTTTGTTTCACTCAGGCAGCCGCTCAGCGGAATGTTCACCGACTTAGTTAGCGAGAAATTACAAAGATCTATGCCTCTTCTCCTTCGATCGAGGCCATATAGTTAATGTTACTTTCTGCAATTTTGGTCAGGATCTCATCAGTTTCCTTCTCTTCCGCAAGCGTCTCTGCAAGAACCTCTGCAATATCCTCACGACCTAAAGTTTTCGCTAACGCAGCCAGACCGCCGTATGCTGATATTTCATAATGTTCCACTTTCTGGGCGGAAAGGATTATGCCCACATCGCGGGTAGCTGTTCTTTCATTTGTTTCTTCAATTACACTTTCGCCCTCTTCAATCAGGCCTTGCATGCCATCACATTTTTTGGCTTGTGGTTTTTCGTCTAGCAGTTCGAAAACCTCCTCAAGTCTTTCTACCTGACCTTCAGTTTGAGCGATGTGAGTTTCAATTGCGTTCTGCAATTCCGGCGTGGTAGCAGCTTTTTGCATTTTCGGGAGCGCTTTCAACAAATGCTTTTCTGCCCAATAAATGTCCTTTATCTGGTCGACAAAGAGCTTTTGCAACTCAGCCTGGCTTTCATTTTGAGGGTTTTGAGCTGCCGTTCTTTTGGATGTTCGTTTTGATGTTTCTTTTGTTGCCATGGGTATTTTTTTAGATGTTAGACAATAATGAGAATATCTCTGGTGGATATGGTTGAAAATATTATGCCATCCCGGAGATTTTATTCAAAAGGAACTATAACGTGGGAGTATAATGAGCAGGAAAAAAAGTTCCTATGTAAGAAAAGTTTAATTGAGTCTTATGTTCCACAAAATTTTAGGAGAACGAGGGAAATTTTCCTCATATCGAAGAGTTAGTGCTCCCATCTGGTGACATCTCTTTTTTTTGTGAAAGGAATACGGCTCGATCCATAAAATAGTGAAGTGTTTTGGCTCTACAATCTTGCGGAATGTAGCTCCGAAAAGGTTAGGATAAATTTGATTTCTTCCTCTTTATAGGGCTTGCCATCTTTATAAAAAATATCGTGAAACCAAAGGGAAGGTTCCCCGTCATAGCTGGTAGTCCAGGAGTCCCATGGCAACATCGTTTGCGTTTTCCCGGCCACGAACCCCCAGTTATAACCACCCACGTGATATTTTTTCAGAATCGGAAGAATACTTTGAAAGGTGCTGTTTAATCCGCGCGCCATGTATTCTGTACACAAAATAGGGCGTTGGAAACGTTGAAGAATTTGAATTCTGCGCTCCATTTCCGCCGGTCCCTCATAGTTATGAAATGTAATTATGTCAGATTCGTTCAGCATAAACCTGTCGATAGGTTTCAACATTTCTTCGCACCATTCACCAATCCACACGCCAGCGGTTAGAGGCTGCACTGGCGAGACAGCACGCGCCCAGGTAAAGGTTTTTTTCAGCAATTCCAGGCTCAGGTCCGCTTTATTTTGCGGTTCAAACTTCATGTAAGAGCTAGGATTCACATTATCCGGCTCGTTGAAAAGGTCCCAACAATGAATGCGGGTGTCCTTTGCAAAGTGGCTGATAACGCCTTTGACATACGCTTCTACCTCATGATGCCTGTGAACGTCTTTCAAAATTTCAACGCCGGGACTTTGAAGCCAACCCGAATTGTGGACGCCTGGCAAGCATTGCCGGTGACCAACGGTGGGATGTGGATTCCACACCCCATCAAAAATAACAAAGATAACCCCGAGGTTATGTGCGGCTGCAATGCTCAGGAACTGATCCATTCGACCTTTCAATCCGTTCGCATCATGTTCCCACAACAAATGATGAAGAAAGACACGCAAGCTATTAAAACCAAGTTGCGCTGCCCAGGCAAGTTCTCGTTCAATCGTAATCGGGTCAAATGTTTCTTTCTCCCACATTTCCAGCTGATTCACAGCCGTCGAGGGCGCATAATTACATCCAAGAAACCACTTTTTTTGGCTATACCATGCGTTGGCTTTTTCTTTTGTCCAGGGCAAAAATCTTGACATTCTCGTAGGGGTTACCGATCTGAAAAAAATGCTTCTTGATGAAGTACCTAAAAAATTTTATATGTCAATTCAACACGAACATGCGAAAGTATTTCATTTGACCAGCAGGGTATTCTGTCAATTTCTAGTATATGTATGATTTATGAAAACAATTTAAAAAATTACTATCCAATCGTTGGTAACGTCTACACGCAAAGATTATTATTTTCCCCACAATGAGGAAATGAATTCCCTTAAAAAAAAATTAATGGTTCTCATTTTCGAGACACTTGAATGAAAAGGTTTTCTTGGCTAGAAATGTTGATGGTGGGCGACGGTCAGAAAACTAGGAAACATTTTGGCACAGAATTTCCTAGGTTCAAGCACTTAATGTGAGGTTCTCGCATAAGTTAACTGAATTTTTTATGACTGAGTTTGAAGGCGTTGATCTGATATGTTTCTCCCATTTGCGTTGGAACTTTGTTTATCAAAGACCCCAGCATTTGATGACCCGAATTGCCAAAACGAACAGAGTCTTCTTTATTGAAGAACCCATCCTGGACGACAGCTTCCATTTCGACGTGAAAAAAGAAAGTGGCGGG
>JAICGJ010000352.1 GCA_025923195.1 Chryseolinea sp. | reverse complement strand
CGAAACCCACACTGAACCCAGCAGTAGAAGCAACAGGCTGCTCATCCGCTGCCGCAATTCGGGAATTCATCGTATCCAATAATGAGGCATAGTCAACGTTTCTGTTGATCGATGAGATCCCGACGATAACAAAAATAATAAGCAGTATGCCAAGCGATACCAGTGTGATCAGCAGGATTCGCAATGGTCCTTTGATACTCATAGTACGCAAGATAATCATTGCAAGTGGATAGTTGGTCACAACTTTTATGTGTGGAAGCATAAGGTATCCGCTGTTGCATAAGTATTTGCTACACAGAACGGGGGCCTTACTTCCCATACAAGGATTGATTTCTAACTATTACCTTCCCGTGACTTTCATCAGGGCTTCCCGATAGCTTGCCCCAATAGGGATCCGTTGCGCGCTGATGAACGCATGATTATCCTGAATTTTATCAAGATGCTTAAGAGAAATGATATACGATTTGTGAGTTTGAACAAAAATATGGGGTGGCAACGAACTGAGTGCTTCCTTCACAGTTGATCTAACCAAGATTTTTTCTGTATTGACATGATAGGTAACATAATTGCCATTGCCTTCAATGAATTGTATTTCGGCCAGGGATATTCTTCGCTGTTGATTTCCGCTGCTTACGAAAAAGAAGTCCGCAACTCTGGCGCCGACGCTGCTGAGTCTGTGTTGCGCTTTAGTGACAGCCTTCAGGAATCGCGAAAAATCAAATGGTTTGAGAAGGTAATCCGCTGCGTCTACATCATAACTCTGTAAAGCATAGTCGCTATGCGCGGTAGTAAAAATTACCTGTGCTCGGATGTTACTGGCTTTTATGAACTCCAGGCCCGAGAGGTCTGGCATATGGATATCAAGAAAAATCAAGTCCACGGAATTTTTGTGGAGGTATTCAATACCTGCGAAGGGATTTGTAAAAACATCAAGTAAGTGCAAAAAAGAAATCCTCGCGGCGTGATTCTCGATCACGTCCAAAGCCTTAGGCTCATCGTCAACAGCTATTGCTCTGATCATTCCGTTAAATCCAATTCCAATTCGATGCTGTACTCTTCATCATCTTTGGTCTGCTTTAGCGAGTACTTTCCTCCATAAATAAGTTCAAGCCGGTTTCTAACATTTTTTAAGCCGATTCCACTCTCATCCCGCTCGGGATTCCTGTGAAGAGCGTTTTTTACGGTCAGTTTCAATGTGTTATTTTCCAGGACAGCTTCTGCTTCGATACGCGTTTCCCCCACCGTGCTAACACCATACTTAAAAGCATTTTCAATAAAGGGTAGTAAAATCATCGGGGCAATTTTCGCCGCACAGTTTCCCGGTTGAACATTGGTATAAAAACAAATTTGAGAGTGCTTAACAATTCTCAGCTTTTGAAGTTCGATGTATTGGTCCAGATAGTCTAGCTCTTTTGTCAACAATATTCGCTCCGCCTGCGCCTCATGCAAATTATACCGCATCAGGGCACCCATTTTGGTTACGGCATCGGAAGTTCGTTGTGCCTTCTCTTCCAGTGACAATGCGTAAAGGTTATTCAGTGTATTAAACAAAAAATGCGGATTAACTTGCGCCTTCAAGAACGCTAATTCCATGGAAAGCTTCTCAGATTCCAATCTTGATTTTACGCGTTCATGAATTATCCAATCCTTGACGAGGCGATATCCAAATGAACTCCAGAGTATCCATGACGTTCCACTAAACACAAATTTATCCAGTGACACATAATCTCGAAACGCCCATTTTAGAAAAGTCTGGTAAAAATCATATTCAAATTTTGAAATTTCAAAGGAGATGACGGTAAAAAGTCCTCGGGATAGATTTACGATAAAAATCATTCCTGCTAAGAACGCTAAATAATGTAGCCACTTGCGCTTTTGCAGAAAAGTCGGTATTAACACAAAGGCATTGATATAGACTGGAGTAATGAATGTCAGAAGCAAATAAAGGGTGTGAATAATTCCATACGTAAAAAAATTTTCAGCTTTTGGATAGTGATTGATCCATCGCTCACCTATGAAGAATAACCATAACAGCACATGAAAAAGATATTCTGGATTCTTGAACGTTTTTATTTTAACCGATAATGGTCTCACGATGGGGGCATTAAACTTAAACAATCTTAATCGAACCAGACCACCAATTAAAATTAATGTGACCAATACCCGCAACCTTGGTGTAAATTGGCTTCATCTTGACAGGAAACAAAAATCAGTCCGGTTTGCCTCCGTTTCAGCACACGAGAATTGTGGCGGATAAGGATTAACTTTGGAGAATTTAACATCTATCCGCCCATGAGCACTACCGCTAACCAAGTAGCGACCGACAAGAAACCAAGCCTGGCAGGCCATCCCGCGCCTGAACCCTATAAGGCAAAAAATAAGGTACGCATCGTCACAGCCGCAAGCTTGTTCGACGGACACGACGCTGCAATTAATATCATGCGCAGGATCATCCAGTCCACGGGTGTTGAAGTCATTCATCTTGGTCACGACCGCAGCGTCGATGAAGTTGTTAACACTGCCATTCAGGAAGATGCCCACGCCATCGCCATGACGAGTTATCAGGGTGGTCACAACGAATACTTTAAATACATGCTCGACCTGCTGAACGAAAAGGGTGCCGGACATATCAAAATTTTTGGTGGAGGAGGCGGCGTGATCTTGCCGGAAGAAATTAATGCACTGATGGACTACGGTATTGCCAGGATCTACTCGCCGGATGATGGCCGCGCCATGGGCCTACAGGGTATGATAAATGACCTTGTGGAAAAAAGTGACTATCCATTAGGAGACCGGTTGACAAATGAGGTGGAGCTACTGCCATCAAAGAACCCACTGGCTATAGCACGCCTAATCTCGGCGGCAGAAAATTATTATGAAAGACATCAGGAAGTTTTTTCTCAAATAAGAACATTAGCAACTCAATCCCCAACGCCCGTATTAGGTGTCACCGGCACCGGCGGTGCAGGCAAATCATCTATGGTTGATGAAATTGTGAGAAGGTTCCTAATTGATTTCAAGGATAAAACTATAGGTATAATTTCGGTAGACCCCTCGAAGCGGAAAACTGGGGGCGCGCTGTTAGGCGACCGGATTCGCATGAACGCTATCAATAATACCCGTGTCTTTATGCGGTCGTTAGCTACCAGGCAAAGTAACTTGGCCCTTTCCGGATACGTCAAGGAAGCCATTCAGATTTTGAAAGTCGCCGGCTTTGACTTGATCATTTTGGAAACCTCAGGCATTGGACAGAGCGATACCGAAATACTGGAACATAGCAATGTTTCTCTGTATGTGATGACACCGGAATATGGTGCAGCAACTCAGTTGGAGAAAATTGACATGCT
>JAICGJ010000351.1 GCA_025923195.1 Chryseolinea sp. | reverse complement strand
GAAAAAAGATCAACAGTAACTACCAAAAGTGTCGCAAGTAAAATAGGTATCCTCATGTCGTTTTGCAATGGCCCACAACGCTTCAATATAAGGCATATGCCTTATATTTCGTTATTGGTTTCTTTACTATTTTTTCTCATTAAACTATCCAATGGACTCATTAATTTCTCAAAACCGCGTTTGGTAACATGGGCATATCGCTCTGTCGTTTGAGAACTTTCATGGCCTAGCAACGTCTGAATATACCGCAGGTCTGTGCCCCTCTCCAGCAGGTGTGTTGCAAAACTATGACGCAAGGTATGTGCACTAACATTTTTTGAAATGCCACTTAATCTGGCGCTCTTCTTAATGATACTGTTAATGCTCCGTGCACTATATGGCTTGCCAGGAGCCCCTTCAAAAATCCAGGTGGCCGGCCGATATAATTTCCTGTATTCCAACAAGTTCGAATGTACTATCGGAGAAAGAAGCGTAATACGGTCCTTTTTACCTTTCCCATTTCGGATATAAATGACATTGCGCAAAGTGTCAACATCCTCCCACTTCAAATTAAGAACTTCACTCATGCGCAATCCGGCAGAATAAATCAGAAAGAGTATTGCCTTGTGTTTTGCATTCCTGGTATTTTCGAAAAGAGCCATGATCTCCTCCTCACTCATTACAGTCGGCAATTTCAATTCGTGGCGAGGACGTTCTGCATAATAAACCTTGCGTTCTCCTTGTTGCACATGCTCCAAGTAAAATTTGATGGCATTGATTGCCTGATTCTGAGTTGACAAACTCACCTTTTTTTTGTCTATCATGTAAAGCAGATAGTCCCGAATATCTTTCTCCTCAATGTCGGTGGCTACCTTGGGGTGGATATGCTCCAAAAATTTTCGAAACTGAATTACGTAATTATCAAAGGTTGCTTTGCTATATCGCATCCGCTGGAGTTTCTCTGTATATTCGATCGGTACACATATTTGAATCAATCGACTAATCTCACGGCTTATCTTTTCGTCCTCCTTCATTTGTATTTCCGCGTATGGCTTAAGCGCCTTCTGTAATGCCTCTAAATTCTGCTGGGTATAAGGCACATAAAAACATCTAAGAGTGCTGGAATACTGCCGCCCAGGGAAGTTGTACACAATGTTATACAATGCCTTTGTCAATTTACCGCGGATAGCAATACATGCCTGGCTGCGATGGGATACTGTTTCGAGATTGATCATGGCCCAAACATAACGGGGATGCTTTGCCTTACTCGGGTATTAAACGTTTACTGTCGTATTTAAACATTTGCTGTCGTTTGTAACCACTTGCTGTCGTTTGTAACCGGATATTTATGACGGTACCGCTGCAGAGGGGAATGCACATCAAGAACCATACAGGCCACTCCACCAGTCTAATTCTATTTGAGGATCCTTTAATCATTTTGCTGGGGACAGCTTCCGATTGAAAGCTTACATCGCGGGCCCCAACTCTTGACAATATCATGTTCTCACAACCTTAAATTTGCAGTCAGCCCCTACGGCCTCCACGCTACCTCCTCAACCCCCAACTCCTTCGCCATCGTCCGGCTCAACACAAACAAATAGTCAGATAAACGATTCAGGTACTTTATCACCATGCCGAACGACTTCTCCTGCTCGTGCAACGCTGTGACTAATCGCTCAGCTCGGCGGCATACCGTCCGCGCTACATGGCAAATGGAAACCGATGCATGACCTCCTGGTAATATAAAAAACCGCAGCGGCGTTAGCTCCGCCTCCATAGCATCGATCTCTTCCTCCAAGAAGAGTACATCCTCCTCCTGCAATACTGGAATTTTGACTTTGCTGTTGCCAGGCTCTGTAGCCAGAATAGACCCCATCACAAATAACGTGTTCTGTATACGCAGCAATTTTTCGCTCCGCCTCTTGTTTACCTCCTGATCGCGGACCAGTCCGATAAAAGAATTTAACTCGTCAACGGTTCCATATGTATCGATCCGCAAGTCGGCTTTCGACACGCGCCTTCCACCAAAAAGTGAGGTGGTGCCCTCGTCGCCGGTCTTGGTGTAGATTTTCATGGGGTAGGAGTAGGTAGGTGGTAGGGTATAGGGTTATAGGGTGTAGGGTGTAGAGTGTAGAGTGTAGAGTGTAGGGTATGAGCTAAAGGTAATCGGTAATCGGTCGGCTCGATTTCAATGTGAGCTATTTGTAAGCGCACTGCTGTATGCTGTTTGCTGTTTGCTGTATGCTGTCAGCTGCTATCAGCTGTCAGCTTCGCTGCGCTCCTGTTCACTTTCTCATTTCTGCCATCCTTTTCCACCATGCCGTCGCGCAAGCGAATAATCCTGTGCGCATAATGAGCAATATCATCTTCGTGGGTAACCATGATGATGGTATTGCCGTGATCATGAAGCTCCTGGAACAAGCCCATAATGTCATAAGACGTCTTAGAATCAAGATTCCCCGTAGGTTCATCAGCAAGGATGATAGATGGCTTGTTAACAAGCGCTCTCGCGATCGCTACCCGCTGACGCTGCCCTCCGGAAAGCTCGTTGGGCCTATGATGGTATCGATCCGCCAGACTAACGCTTTCCAACGCCGCCATCGCCATTTCATGCCGCTCGGATTTGCTATAGCCTGCATATACCAGCGGCAGGGCTACATTTTCCAACGCAGTCGCCCTGGGCAGCAAATTAAAGGTCTGGAATACAAAACCAATTTCCTTGTTCCTGATCTCTGCAAGCTCATTTTCAGTCATCTCGCTCACAAGATGGTTGTTCAGGCTATACGTTCCCGAAGTCGGCGAATCCAGGCATCCCACAATATTCATCAACGTAGATTTCCCGGATCCGGAAGGCCCCATAAAAGCAACATATTCTCCTCTGTCGATCGTAATAGATACGTCCTGCAGAGCATTCACGATGTTGTTGCCCATCTTATAAACCTTCGTAATGTTATGGGTCTCAATGATTTTCATTCCCTATTGGTTAACATTTGGCTTTTGGAATTACAACGTACAGGCTAAAATTGTGCTTCTCCTTGCTTAAACTTCCAGTTCGCTGGTTTGGTTGCAAGATACGTTTCATTTCGAAATGAGACGAAATGCCCGACGACATGTTACATTGACCTACCGAAGGGGATTTGAAAAGTCTGGGTTATATATTTAAAATTGGTCACATCGTACACGCGCTCCGAAAATAACATTTGGTCATTATTATCTACTAAAACTACTGTTGAACAGCGTGACCCATATCCTTCTGTCTTGATAAACATGGACGACAGGGCGCGTTCACGTTCCAACGATAGGCCCGTCTGCGGGAGCAGCACATCTTCCGCCACCTCGTCATCATATAAAACTTCAAATAGAGCCTCAGGCTCAATAACCTCCTT
>JAICGJ010000350.1 GCA_025923195.1 Chryseolinea sp. | reverse complement strand
TTAAAATCACCGGTTACGTCCGAGAGGATGGGTTGTATGAAAGACTTCTCAACCAGCATATGGAAATCACAAGGAGCTATCTTGATTTGGATGAATTTTAACCGTGACTCACATGGGTCGGCATTTGTCCTTTTGCGTCTTGCCTTTTATCGAAAGTACATCTGGAATACCCTGTAACCTTCTGAAGCCAGCTAAGTAGTATAATTATTAATCGCCCGAGTGCAACTGAGCGGCGGCAGGTCGGTCATTAGCACAACTCTAAAATATGGCCCTATGCTTATTCTCTACTACTTAAAAAATGCTTCTAAGTTAATCAGGAGGCATCTCGCTTTCACTGCATTAAATGTAACGGGACTGACCTTAGGGATATCAAGCTGTTTGTTGATTATTCTGTATGTAAACTTTGAACTGGGCTTCGACCGGTTTCATGAGAATCATCGTAATATTTACCGGGTTGTCATGAAACAACCGGGAAATCAGGTAGTCGGAAGCAGTTCAGACTGGTGGGTAGTATCTCCATACATCCTCAAACCCACATGGGAAAATGAGCTGCCTGAAATCAAAAGTATATGCAGAACGACAGAAAGAAATATGTCCTTCAAATATAGAGACCAGAATATCGACGAGCTAGTAAGGGTAGTGGATCCAGAACTGTTTGATGTATTTACCTTTCCGCTCCAGGCGGGAGATGAAGCTAAGGCGTTAACCACCCCCAATTCGATCGTAATCTCACCGCAGGCAGCAACTAAATATTTTGGAGATCATGATGCCCTAGGAAAAGAAATGGTGATGAGCAATGGAAAAGTGTTTATTGTAACCGGCATTTTGGAAAAAATACCTGAGAACTCACACCTCAAGTTCAACATTATCCTCTCATTCGAAACGCTTGAATCAATAACAGGTGAAAAACTATTGTCGGATAACTGGCTTAACAATGGATATCGGTCGTATGTGGTTCTTCAAGAGAATACAGATGTGCAGCAACTAGATGCGAAACTCCGGAAATATGACATCAAAGGATTTAATGACAAAACCTGGACATTTCACCTGCAGCCGTTAGCTGATATTCATTTCAACCGTCAAATCCAGGGCACAGGTGATAAGGGCACGTTGTTCATCTTTATCTCAGTCGGAGTTTTTATTTTGTTCATTGCAGGATTCAATTACATGAATCTGTATATGGCGCATTATCGTGCGCGAACCAAGAGCATAGGCATTCGCAGAGTAGCAGGCGCTACCCGCACCCAGATGATCATTCAATTTTTAAGTGAATCATTCCTGCTTGTCCTTATTTCATACTTCTTCTCCATCGGAATAGTTTGGTTCGTACTTCCCCTATTCAATAATTTCATCGGGGAGCAGCTTGAATTCCAATCCATCCTTCAATACAAGGTTTTACTCAGCGGATTGGCTACAGCCTTCGGCATGGCCTTTATCGCAGGAGCTTATCCTGCATTCTATCTGTCGGGATTGCAAATTATCAATGGCATAAAAGGTGGCATGGAAAAATTTTCAAAACGTGCTATGCTCTTGCGGAAAGGAATCATTGTGATACAGTTCTCAGTTTCAATAATCTTGCTGATTGGCACCCTGACCGTTTACGAGCAATTGAGGTTCACACGCACTAAAAGTCTCGGCTATAACAAGGATCTTATACTATACCTCAGCCTGGACGGGATGTGGTATAAGGATTCCGACGGAATCTGGAAGAATAAGATTGAAATTTTAAAACAGGAACTTAGTAAAAACGCCAATATCATGAAGATGGCGAGATCATCGGGGATTCCTTCTATGATCGGATGGTCGAATATTCCCATCTGGGAAGGTCGTCTGGAAGGTGAAAAGCCTTTCTTTTATAGGCTAATGGTCGATGAAGACTTTGTTGATTTATATGGCATTGAATTGAAAGAAGGAAGAAACTTTTCTGCCACCCTTCCGGGTGAACGGGATAATGCGTATATCCTGAACGAGGCAGCGGTCAAGAGCTTGAACCTAACGAGGCCATTGGGCGCAAAATTTGGTTTTGATGATAAGATGGGTACAGTAGTAGGAGTGACAAGAGACTTTCATTTTGAGTCGTTGCACAAGCCAATCACGCCGCTGGGAATAGGATTCACGGAGCATAACAATTTCAATTTTCTCTCCCTGAAAATCAACAACAAAAATATCCCGGAGACGATCGAGTTCATTGAAGCTACGTGGAACAAGCTTGTTAATAATGTCGCCCTGAAATATTCATTCCTGGATGACCAGTTGAACCAACTCTATAAAAAAGATCAACAGTTGGCTGAAAGCCTGAATTATTTCTCACTAATGGCCATGTTCATTTCATGTCTCGGAATCATAGGCATCATGTCATTTTCCGTTAAAGAGAGAACAAAGGAACTCGGTATAAGAAAAGTTTTGGGTGCACCACTCCTTCATTTGTTTAGTCTATTGTCAAAAGATGTTCTGGTCATCACTGGTGTCGCTTGTATCCTTGGAGGAATCCTCGGATGGTATGCCTCCAACGAATGGCTCACTAATTTTGCCTATCGCATTAACGTTGGGATTGATGTAATCATTATCGCGTCGTTGATTACGCTCACGATGGCGATAATCCCGTTGAGTTTCAAACTCAGAAAAGCAATTGCCGCAAATCCGGTCGAATCGTTGAGAAACCAAGAGTGAAAAACTAAAAACTAAAAGTGAAAAACTAAAAACTAAAAGTTGGAAGCTTATCCACATTTTTCACTTTTCACTTATCACTCCCAAATAGTCAGGTTTTTTTTTAAGTGAATTTTTCGGATTCCGCCTTTAAGTTTTGACTTTTACATCCTAATGAAAAAGTCCATCTTAAGAGAGAAAAGCTATCCATTCGCAATTCGTATTGTGAAATTATGTCAATGGCTACAGAGCTCTAAGAGGGAATTTGTAATAAGTAAACAAGTTCTCAAGAGTGGTACTGCGATTGGTGCCCTTATCAGAGAGGCTGAATTCGGCAGAGCAAAGCTGATTTTGCACACAAAATGAGCATCGCACTAAAGGAGGCCAATGAAACGGAGTACTGGCTGCTATTGCTGAATGATACCGGATTTGTCCTGGAAAAAGAACTCCTTGCCAGTCTCCAATCAGAATGTAGAGAGCTGATTGCTATGCTTGTAACCACTATACGAACGCTAAAAGTAAAAAGTGAAAAACTAAAAACTAAAAGTGATAAGTGAAAAACCAAAAGTTGCCAGCGTATCCACATTTTTCACTTTTCACTCACTCTTCACACTTCACTTTCACTTTTCACTTTTCACTTTCTCATTTAACCTCTTTACCAGTTCTTCCGCACCTTTTCTCACAAAGGCACCATCTCCGCCGCAGGCAAGAAAGCGGTATCCCAGTTCATAGT
>JAICGJ010000349.1 GCA_025923195.1 Chryseolinea sp. | reverse complement strand
GGATGATTTGCGTATCGTCCACGACGGATCATCCTGCCTGATTATGAGTCGTATTTCGGAAGGCTGTAAAATTACAGTGCCGTTGTATTCGGCAGAAATCTGAACGGTTTTTCCATCACTGACCGACACCTTGATTGCGTTATCGGGCGAAGACACGTATTTCTGGGCATTGGCGGGCAGTAATTGGCAGGCTAACCAGAGTATTGTAACGATTGTCTTTATTGGGATGCGAATAGGCATATCAAGTTATTGATCTGATATTGTTAGGTGCTTGAGTCGCTGACGTCAATTTTGTGTGAAATGTTCGGGTACGAACAAAGATATGTAAAAGTTAATATTCGATGTTGTTCCGGCGGTCTTGAACATATGCTCAACGGTGTGCATATCTGCCGTTCGTAATGGTTCATCGAAATTAGAGTTCCTGGTGTCTAACTCGATTTTCTTACTGGCACGTTGTTCAATGAAATTCGTGCACCGTTCAAATAGACTGACTGCGCACCATGACGTCGAAAAAATTGATTCTCGGGAATGCAACTTTCGCTCTGGCAGGTCCATCTTTATGTAACCTTGCCCGAATGATTGAGTAATCCAATTATTCAAACTCTAAAATTGGCTACTGACGATGTCCGTTGAAGAACACAATTGTGTTCACTACTGAACGGAGAAAATGTGGTTTGCCCCAAAGGAACTCAGAATTTATTAATGCTTTGAACGGGAACGGAAATTGACAAAGCTACTCTGAGTTAACTCAATCTGCGGACTGCTTAATAAAAGTGTGTCCGGTCAGTTACCTTATAAGTTAAAAATCTGCTTGGTGAGCAGAATTGAACGGAACTCACGATATACGGCTTATTTATGAAACCAATCTGCTTAATTATCTTAGTATGTGTTCTTTCAACAATGAATTTGTTTGGGAGAATTAAAAACGGTTATGCACCACGACTGACGGCGACGAAGTTATCGTTGCGTCAACTCAATTTACAATTACAACATGAGAAGAACATGTCCCTGGGAAAAAGACTTAAGATCAGATCGGAGATTCAACAGTTGACCGAATTCATTACCTGCTACCAGCTCACAGAAGAGTTAATTAGGCAATTTCGAAATATCTCGTTGGGTATATTCCTTGAAATCGACAGCATCAAAGACAGAAGAGGGAGGCCCACTGATGTTTACGTGAAGGTCGTAACCAAAGAAAGGTCGAGGGTACCCCTTAAAGCCGCAAGTTTCCTTTCACATGCTCCCCATGATAAAGATGCTTGCCTCTCAGAGTATGGCTTGTATTCAGCGGTCGTCGATATTGGCATCGCTGATAACTCACTTACATTACTAGGGCACGAACTCGGACATATTAAATACATCATTCCGAATCTTGCGTCGTATACCAAGTTCTACAACAGCCAATATAGCAATGTGGTCATCGGCCTGCAGTATGTGGGGCACAGTCGCCACGATCCCAGCGGAAGGTATGCAAATGCTTTTGAAAAAAGATTGCTTGAGGACTATGCAACGTATTTGTTGAAGGGTGGTCAGGAAAATGAATCCTTTGTTAAGATATATCTTAGAGTTAGGAGAAACATGAAGAATTGGGACGCAATGGATCCATACTCGCCAATTGTATCAAACTACACATTTTAAGGTGACCATTACACCAAAATGGAATCAGTGATGCTTTAGGTATATGTTAGCTATGCGTATAAAGGAGTTCGGTATTCGCAAAGTGCTCGGAGCTACGATGATTCAGATTATTACTCTTCATGCCAGTTATTTCATTAGAATTATTATCATAGCAAACTTGTTTGCGTTGCCGGTAGCCTATTGGTTAATGGACGTATGGTTGAGCGATTTTGCTTACCGCACTACAATCAGCGGCTTTGTATTGTGGGTAGTGATCGGATCTTCTTTTATGCTCGTCCGTTTCAGGAGTATGCAGTTACCATGAACCCCGTCGAAGCTATTAAGATTGAATAAGTTCATATTTACCTTCCTGCATCGAACATGGCAAACCTATTACAGTCTATCCCTCCATGCAGCTCTTGTTTGTGAATGCCATGCAGTAACGCTGGTTTTTCGGAAGCGCGTAATTATCTCCACATTGTAGAATCGAGGTTCTTGATTTGTCTAACGGTGTAGCTCATTTAAAGGAAAGATCTTGTGAATTGTTAAACAAAACCAGGTTTTGACATTGGAATGTTATTTGGAGTGCAAGCAAGGAAAAACCCAGATAAGTATGGAAAACAAGGCATCAGAAATCAGGAATCTCACTCATGAGGAAGCTATCAATAAGTTCAAAGAACTTGTCAAACATGAGTCAACCTGTCTTTTTACCACTCGCTTAAGCCAGGTGCCGCTGACAGCCCGACCTATGAGCGTTCAAAAGGTATGCGACCAGGGGAATTTCTGGTTCTTAAGTGCAATTGACAGCGACAAGAACCAGGAGATCGCCATCGACTCAAGAGTACAATTATTTTTTAGCAATACTTCTAATTATGAATTTTTGTCGGTTTATGGCAAAGCTACCATTTCGCGCGACAGACAGAAGATCGAAGAGTTGTGGAGCGATATTGCCAAGGCGTGGTTCCCGGAAGGGAAGGATGATCCGAGGGTGACTGTTATTAAGGTAACACCTGAAGAAGGATTCTATTGGGATACTAAGGATGGTAAACTGGTATCAATGATCAAGATCCTGGCTTCTGCTGTTACCGGTAAAACTTTGGAGGAAGGTGTGGAAGGAAGCATTTCAGTCAAGTAGTTATTAGGGCCTAATGGTTATGGATTAGCGTTCACCATCATTCAGTGTTTGGGGATATTCGCAAAAAATCAGGAGACAATGGCTTTCTTTTTTTCATGATTAATAATCAGTTCAATAACGGCAAATAGTAGAAACAAATAGCCGAAGAGTTCAACACATTCTTCGGCAGCATTTTTAACTGAACGGAAATATCTCTCTTCCATGACTGCTTCCCAAAACTTTGTTCTTCCGAACAACCTAGAGAAGACAAAGATGGTCAAGGTGGCAAACGTAAAGAAAGCATAGCTTTTCGATTTTACGTAACGTGCCACTTCACTCCATATTTGGTTTCTCGCTTTAATTACCATGTAGCCGACAATGCCAATGATCACGAAGACGGGAATTGGCCACATACCGTGTCCTATAAAGTTTTCAAAGTAAATATCCTGTTCTCTAATTAACGCTATTGCGCATAGGCCCGAAAACAATAGAAGGATGTTTTTGTAGGCATGATTATTTTTAGAAACATAGAAGATAAATGAAATTAGGCCGGCGACAAGCAATAAAAAAGACTGTGCATATTCGACATACGAGTATTCAGAAAATTTTGCTTCCGAATGATCCAAGCCGGCGTTCCATTTCATAAACTCGGCCGTCGAGTAAACTAATGCCGCATAAAT
>JAICGJ010000348.1 GCA_025923195.1 Chryseolinea sp. | reverse complement strand
TGCCCGTGTGCGTTGGAGGTGCTCGCAACGTTCTCGATATTTGCTATTTCTGAAATTTGTTCTTTGAACGTCTTCAAGGCATGAGGATCAGTACCAAGCGTATTGATTTGTAATACACCGTTCGCATCGAACCCAAGATCCTTATGAAGTAAAAAATCGATCTGTTTGTAAATTATTAAAGTACCTGCCACCAGGGCGAATGAGATCCACAGCTGAAGCAATAATAGCATATTCCGCGTCAGACCAACTGAATTACCCATGGAGAAACGGCTGCGGATAACGTCTACAGGACGGACCTTGGAAACATGTATAGCAGGATAGAGTCCTGAAAGAATAGTTGAGATAACTGAATTCACTAGCAATAAAAAAATGGCCAGATTAATGTCAAACGCCATATCCCTGCTGATAAGTGAGTTCAAATAAGGCATGAGTCCGTACAGTAGCGAGATCGAAATTATTCCCGAGGCTAGACTGAGCAAAAAGACTTCCGTCAGAAAAGAAATAATCAGAGATTTTCTAGTTGTTCCCAACACTTTTTGGATTCCTACACTCTTTGACCGCTTTATGAATTCGGAAATGGAAATGTTCACAAAGTTGATATTGGAGATTATCAGAATAACCGAACCGATAATCAATAAAACATATGCAATCCGCTCATCTCCATTTCTGTCGATTTCATATTTCAGCGCTGAATTCAGATGGATATCTTTTAGCTTTTGAAGCGTGGGTTTGAGTCTCTCAGACTTACCTTGCCCTCTGAATTCTTCTATAAACGCGGGAAATTCGTTTGTTAATTCCTGCGAGGGTGTACTTGGTGATAGCAAGAAGTAAGTGTAAAAGCTGTTAAATCCTTTTGCATCTAACTTTGCGGCAGCCGGAATGCGGTTAGCCCAGCCGGGTTCTTTTCCCAACGACTGTAAGCTTGTAAATGATGCAATAAAATCTAATGATCCGAGATGGGTTTTAGAAATGTTTTCAGAATAGATGCCGGTTACTTTAAAAGCTATATCATCATTTGCTAACAACATTCTCCCAAGAGGGCTTTCGTCACCGAAATATTTCTTGGCTGCACGAGGAGAAATAACTACACTAAACTGCTCTTTTAAAAGTGAACCCGCTTTTCCAGCCGCCAATGGAAAGGGAAAGAACGTCTCGAAGGTTGAGTCAGCAAAAACGAAGCGATCTTCATTGAACCCAAAGTCCTGGTCTTCGGTCCGCATTGTCATGGGTTGCAAAAGAAGACGGCAAAACGATTGCACGTGAGTGAACTTCGCCTGTATTGCGGGACCCGTCATGGCGGATGTTAGAGCATATTGTTCCATGCCTTCCGGAAGGTTGACGCGGTGCACATACCGGTAGATGCGGTCTGCCTGGGGGAAGTCGTCGTAACTGAATTCATGCGTGTAGAAAATCATTGTCACGGTAAAACAAAGCATGCCGATTGACAGGCCAATAATTTTAATTGAGGATAAGAGCAGACTTCTCTTGATATTTCGGAATGCCGTAAGTACAAATATTTTCAGCATAGCGTATGGTTTCCTACTTTAATCCAATGCAATAGTCACAAAAAGCCATTGTAGGCTTTTCCAAAATTCGCAGTGAGATTTAGATAAAAGAATACCTATCCACTTTCACAGCGGATTTGAAGACAATACCATTCTTTACAGTATTACATTCTCTAACAAGCTTATGTAAGATCAAAAGAAAAGTATAGCATGGAATTTACCATTTGTATCCTTTTTACTTTGCATTAAAGGAGGAGCTATAATGCGAGCGGCCGAAGATTTGATCGCATGAAGTGTTCTTGGCTAATTAAATGGACGCCGGCACCACATTTTATAAACCTCCTATTGGAAGATCAAGCGGCCGCAGTTGACTATTTCAGCTCGGGTTTAATAAAAGACCAATGCGTTTGAATAATTTTCCAGTTTCCGCCGTTTTCAAGCCTGTAAACTTCGGTACAATTCCATTTGACCACACGATCTCCTTCATAGGAATACAGATTAAAAGTTAGCACTGCCATATCACTTGTAGCCTGAACTTTAGGATTGAGCATTTCGTATCTGGCGCGTATTTGTCCTTTTATTGGCTCATAGTATTTTTTGAGGCTTTCAAGACCGTCTAACCGTTGTTCGGTATATGGGTCAAAGTAGACTACCTCAGCGGCCGAAATGTCAAGATAACCGCCTGGGTCACCGTTATTCCATTTTTTCAAAGCTGATTTTTCCAGGGCGATGATCGTTGCAGATAGGTCGGTACCGGTTTGCGAAAAGGATGTTATTTCAGCCATAAACATTAGTGTTATTAAAATCATTTTTGCCACGCTGTAAAATTAGCAGGGCACCGGCGTTGGGCGAATAAAAACTGCGGAATAAATGACACTTTTCAGGGATTTGTTTGGTTGCGAAAATGCAACGGGGTGACATCTGTATGATCTCTGAAAGCTCTTATGAAGTAGTTAGCATTTTCATAGTTCAGGCGATAAGCAATTTCTTCAATACCCATGTGCGTATATTGCAGCATTCGTTTGGCTTCCAGAATGTTTCTGTTCAGAATGTATTTCTTGGCGCTTATTCCGAAATAGTCCTTTACAAGACTGTTCAGGTGTCCGCTCGTAATATGTAAGTGCTGAGCATAATAATCGACTGTCCGATATTGATGATGATTTGTATCTACCAACCGAATAAAACTCTTAACGTACCTGTTGATCGGCTTTTTTCGCGATGAAGGATAAGCGGAGATAAATCTTCTGTTCAACAGTATTAGTATCTGGTAAAGTAATGCCCGCAGGATGTGCTTATCGTAGTTTTTAAAGGATGAAATTTCATTTTTGATGTTCTGTAATAAAGAAATAAGTTGGTGAAAGTCGTTATAATCTAATTGTAAAACGGGTGGACTGTCGTAGGAATTGAAGCAGGCTAGATTTTGTACAAACTGTGTGTCGTTAAAGAAAGTGCACAGAAATTCCTCTTCAAAAATCAGCACATAACCTTGGGGAACTTTGTCTGTATTCCACTTTCTTATTTGCCCGGGCGAAGAAAAGAAAACGCTGCCTTGTTTAAGATCGTGTTCATGGTTGTCAATGTTGAACGTTCCTTTTCCGTCGGCAATGACTGTAATGTCATAATACGTTAAACGCTGTACAGGCGACAACCTGATGTATTTTTCCAAATCCCCAAGAGAGATAAGATCAATAAGCAGCTCTTCGCCATATTTTGTCCTGAAAAAATCGTATCGCGTGATCATTTATTGTGGTGTTAAACTTCAGTTGAATTCAGTCGTATCGTCAAAGTTGCGTCCAGTGAGGGGTTAACGGAGTGTCATTTGTCCGCACAATAAAACTAGTTATTTGTACTGAACTTCTGTTCCCGCGATTCTATCACCCTGACCAAAAATTCTTAAATGATTTTTTGTCATACATGGTTAATGGAAATTCCACACGTTCGTACCCTTATTTAAAGAAATTTGTTTAGCTGAAGCACGATTG
>JAICGJ010000347.1 GCA_025923195.1 Chryseolinea sp. | reverse complement strand
GTTATCCGTAGTCCGTGCCTATTTAACAGTTATTAGTTATTAGTTATTAGTTAATAGGAGGTGTGAGATTGGAGTGTTTGAAACCGCTGCTAACCAATACTCAGCTTCTTTCCTTACTGTAACCTAAAAAGATTGTTGTAATTCTTTCCCTGCCGCATTTTACTTGAAACCGATAACTAATAACACACATCATTAGCCACACACTGCCAAAACCATATAATCTCTCTCCGTGCCGCCTTCTACTATTAACTATTAACGGATAACGAATAACGGACAACGGACAACAAAAAAAATTTCCCGAATTCTTTTGACATGTACAACTAAAGTATTAGTTTTATACCTAAATACATAGTCGATGAAAGAAATGAAAGAGCTTACGAGAGCTGAGGATCAGGTCATGCAGATACTTTGGAGACTTGAGCATGCGTTCGTTAAGGACATTGTCGAGGAAATGCCAGAGCCAAAGCCTGCCTACAATACGATTTCCACCATCGTGAGAATTCTCGAAACCAAGGGCTTTGTCGATCATAAAGCGTACGGAAAAACGCACGAATATTTTCCCCTCGTTACAAAGGAAAAATACACCAAGTTTTATCTCAATAATTTATTGAAGGGATACTTTAATGGGTCTTTTCAAAATCTAGTTTCTTTTTTTGCGAAGGAAAATAAAATGGATATCAAATCGATTGAAAAACTCTTGGAGGAAATCAAAAATCAAAAGTCATGAACGTCTATCTGAATTATTTTATTGAAGCTAATATCGGCATTGCACTTTTTTTGGGTGCGTACCTGGCGATACTGGCACGTGAGACAGATTTTAGAGTTCAGCGTTTGTTCTTGCTTATCGGCATCCTGGTCTCATTGACGTTTCCTCTGCTTCATGTACAATTGAGCAGTGCAACTATCCCATCGCTTAGTGAGATAATGTCGCCATTTTTGCTTCCCGAAGTTGTTGTAGGTGGTGATAAAGGTAGTGCCACAACAGAGTCCGCATTCAACGCCGTCAGCCTATGGAAGTACCTGCGGGTGTTGTACGTATCCGGACTAATTTTCTTTCTCTCCAGGTTTATGGTTCGAATTGCAGAGCTGATAATGTTACTTAAGAGATCAAGAAAAGTCTCCAATGGAAAACTAAAAATTGTTGAGTTCGATAACGTATCCTCTACATTTTCCTTCTTTCACTATATAATCCTAGGCCAGTCAAAGTCGCTGTCGCTTGAAGAAAGGAGAAAGGTAATCTTTCACGAGGCCATTCATGCCCGGCGGCTGCACTCTTTCGACATTTTGCTCATAAACTTATTGGGTGTATTCTTTTGGTTTAATCCTCTGATCAGAACCTATAAAAAGATCTTTGTTCAGCTTCATGAATTCGAAGCGGATGCGCGCGCCGTGGAGAACCGTGACGTGGACGAATATTGCAGCCTGCTGGCGAAGGTTGCATTGGAGTCGGCCGGCTTCAGACTCGCCAATCACTTTAATAATTCCTTAACGATCAAACGAATTGAAATGATGAGAACAATAAAAAGAAAAATAAAGCCCTGGAAAATGGCATTAGTCGGAGGGGTCATTCCCCTTGCGTTCATGATCATTGCCTGTCAAGACCAACTGAGCGACCAGGTACGACAAATTACTCAATCCTCCACGATGGCTGTCGACATCCCTGATGAAGTCCAACGGACCTATAATGAAATGGTCAAGGCGCATCCCGAAAAAAAGTTTTTACTGATGGAGACTGATCAAGACCTGAAGCCAAGGCTTGATGAACTAAAATCGGTTTATGAGAAAATAGACCAAAGTCAGATTTCTAATATCAAGCTCATCACCCCTACAGTGCCAGATTCAGACCCCGTCAGAACGTTTGCCATATTAGAATACAACGAGCAGGTTCAAGTAATCCAAAAGCTTTCAACGCTTGGACAGGACGTTTTTACCATTGTGGACGAGACATCGGTGCCTGTAGGAGGGATTGGTGCATTTTATGATTATGTGGCCAGAAATATTAAGTATCCAGCTGAAGCCCGGGAACGGAAAATTGAAGGCAAGGTGTTTGTGACATTTGTAGTAGACATCGATGGTTCCGTAACCGTCACTGAAGTCTCGGGAATTGGAGGGGGCTGCGAGTTAGAAGCTATGCGTGTTATGCAATCATCGCCCAACTGGATTCCCGGCAAGATTAAGGGCGTTCCAGTAAAACAGCAAATGGTTATACCGATAACATTTAAATTGAGCGGCTCCGGTTCAAACGACGTGGCCAAGACGCCAGAAAATGCCATGACGGAAATGGTAGTCGTTGGCAAACAATAAACTCTTAGGAGGAAATATAAAAGACTGGTTAAAGCCAGTCTTTTATGTTATAAAGCAGGCGGGGTAAATCCACAATAGAACGGTCCCGCTAGTGCTCAAGAAACTTCTTCAAGTTTGAATTGATAATTTCGTCCCATCCCTTCATAAAATTTTTCTTGTCCAGTTCAGGGTGATCCTTTGAAAAGTTATCAATTCCCTCATGTGTCAGTCTCAACTTTGTTTTATCGCCCTCGGGAAAAATCTCAAAAGTCACGACACTTATGCCCGGGTCATAGTCATACTTCCAGCTGTAAGACAATTTTCTGCCGGGTACAACTTCCTTTACTTTGCATTGGTGGAGGTATTTCTTCTTGTCGTCCCCAGCCAGAAATTCAAACTCAAAGCCCACTTCTGGCTTAAACTCCTTTAAATCGAAGTACCATACCTTCATCTTATCTTTCTTGGTAATGGCGTCCCACACCGACTCGGGTGTCGCATTAAAAGTCCTTTCGACTACGATGGGTTCCTCTCCTGATTCTTTCGTTGCCATGTTTTTGTTGTTTACGTTATTTCCTTTTCGATACTCTCTTTTCTTTTGCGAGTTTTTCCTTTGCAAGAAAATCCTCCAGGGCGTCCAGCTTCTTAGTCCAGAAAGCGCGGTACGTCTCAGCCCAGTTTACTACTTCCTTCAACTTGTGCAGCTGTGCCTCGCAATATCGCTCCCTACCCTCCTGCCGAATCACAACCAGTCCGCATTCCATCAAGATTTTGACATGCTTCGAAATAGCCGGCCGGCTTATATTAAAATGGTCGGATACTGCATTTAAGTTCATTGATTCATACGCGATCAAATTGATGATCTCCCTGCGGGTGGGATCAGCAATTGCTTGGAAAACGTCCCGTCTCATATACCTTAAAATGTAACTGTTCAGTTACAAATATATGTGAAACCGAATGGTTACACAATTATATAGATCTTTTTTACTCATCATCTGAGTATACTTTCATCATTGTGGATCCTATGCCACAAATTTGAATGGGTAATGCGGCTAAGGACGGGAGATGGCGGTCACGCAGATTTGTCATCATTTTTGATGTAGATTCTCTAAAAATTTTGCAGATCTAAAAAAAGTCACTATGAAAACTGAAACTATGAGTTTGGACCCCAACAGAATAAAGACCTTTATTTCTGATAATAAAATTCTTTTTGCCGCACTGG
>JAICGJ010000346.1 GCA_025923195.1 Chryseolinea sp. | reverse complement strand
TTGCCCCAAGGTTACGATCACCTTAAAAAGGAATCACATTCCTGAAAGCCACTAAACCACCCATGTTCCTGACCATATGAAGAAAATTGTTATTCATTATATTTCTTCTTGCTTCCTTTCTCTATCGCTCAGAATACAACAGCGTCTGGCATTCTATCGGACGATGAAAACAAGAGCAACAGTATTCAGCCAACAGCGGACCACTGTGTGCTGTAGACTGACAGAAAATGTAAGCTTAACATTCGATCAACTGCTGAGATAATGAATAGCCAAGCAGAATTAACGGCCACACAAAAGATAAGCACAAGCAAGATCAGTGTTTACCTGTGGACTTCATTTGGAATATGTTTCTTTAGCAATATTTCTGCCGGGCTGATCTCAACGCTGATGTCTGTCTACCTACCGGTTGTAGTAAGAACCTTATCAGGATCGGTCAGCGATGATCAGCTAAATAATATTAGTGCCTATATTAATGCTCTTTATCTCGTAGGTTGGGCGATCGGTGGATTTGCATGGGGCTGGATCAGTGATAAGATCGGCAGGGTAAGATCCTTGATTTTGTCAGTAGGATCCTTTGGACTGTTCACAGTCCTTATCAGTTATGCGCCGAGTTGGGAACTTGTAGTGGCTTTCCGTCTGCTATCCGGATTTGCTGTGGGCGGAATTCTTGTTCTTACGCCTACCTTACTGTCAGAGATCTGGCCGCAGAAATCAAGATCTATTATTCTTGGCATTGATTCGATTGGATTTCCTGTGGGAATATTTTCCTCCGGACTTGTTAACTATCTGGTAGCAGACTGGCGAGGTGCATTCTTCGTTGGTGCCTTGCCGATTTTCCTGGCTATTATTTCTATATGGGCTTTAAAAGAGTCAGAAAACTGGAAAAATGCAAAAGCTGATTTTTCTAAAAAGCAAGTAAGGTATTCAAAAGAGGACAGACATAACCTGCTCACTGGAGCGATAATATTCAGCTCGATGCTGATTGGTTTGTGGGGGATGTTCTCATGGATTCCCACCTGGGTTCAAAGCTTGTTACCAAGTTCCGATGGACAGACCGAAAGAGGTATAACGATGATGCTTTTGGGTGCAGGTGGTCTCACTGGTGGATTCATTTCTGGATGGATATCCAATGCGCTTGGTGTGAGAAGAGCCATGCTGCTTTGTTTTTCAGGATGCCTTTTGATGTCATTTCTGCTTTTTGGGATGAATGAATCATTTTCGAAAATCATTTACGCTGAACTAGCCCTGCTTTCATTATTCTTTGGAATCAGTCAGGGACTGTTGTCTATCTATATTCCGCAACTTTTCCCTTTTCATATCAGGGGTACAGCAACAGGATTCTGTTTCAACATTGGAAGGTTTGTAACGGCGTTGGCTGTGTTCTTTGTGGGGGTATTGGTAACTACCCTTGGAGGATATAGTAACACGTTAATGACTTTCGCGGGGATATTTATTGCAGGATTTATTACAGTCTATTTAACAAAAGATCAGTCTAAAGCGAATCCGTAATTATGGCACATATTTCTGTACCAGATGGTGTTCCGGGAATAAGGAGCCTGGTGATGTTCAGGCCAGACACTGGTAAGCATCTGTATGACCTTGCGCAAGTCTTGTTGCGCGAACCATCACCTTTGACGCCGGCTGAACGAGAACTGATTGCTGCATACGTTTCTTCGCGGAATGAATGTGTCTTTTGTATGTGCAGTCATGCTGCGGCTGCCAGAGAATTTTATGATGATCAAGCTCAAGTCGTTGATCATGTTCTTCAAAATAATGGCGATGCGCCCATCAGCGATAAGATGAAAGCCCTGCTTAACATTGCAGGGAAGGTACAGCGCAATGGCAAGGAAGTTACACCGGATGACATTTTAAAAGCGCGTGAAAATGGCGCAGGTGATCGCGACATTCACGATACCGTTTTAATTGCTGCGGCATTTTCCATGTTCAATCGTTATGTTGATGGACTAGCAAGCTTTACGCCCACCGATCCAAAGACTTATGATGACATGGGAAAACGAATGGCGACAATAGGATATGTTTTACCTCAACAACAACCAAAATAATGGCGTATATAAATTTGCCGGAAGGCTTGCCAGGCATCCGAGGTCCGATGGCATTCCGGCCTGACACAGCGAAACATTTGAACGACTTGGCTGAAGTTCTTTTGAGGGCAGACAATACATTGACACGGGGAGAGCGCGAATTGATAGCCACTTATGTTTCGTACCTCAACGACTGTTTCTTTTGTCAAAATGCCCACGGTGCATTAGCTCAACATTACCTGGAATGCAACATGAAATTTATTGATACGGTGAAAGAAAACACTAATGACGCTTTGATCTCACCGAAAATGAAAGCGCTGCTGTCCATCGCCGAAAGCGTGCAGAAGGGAGGAAAACAGGTTACTCCGTTGCAGATTGAAACCGCGAAATTATTGGGCGCAACTGACATGGAGATTCACGACACTGTTTTAATTGCTGCAGCCTTTTGCATGTTTAATCGATATGTAGACGGCCTCGGAACATGGGCACCCAAGGAACGTGAATTTTATATCAACAGAGCAAAAAGCAGGGCTGAAGAGGGGTATGCAAACTATAATCCATACCATTAGGAACTTCGTCTACATTTAAAAAACAAAAACTATGAAAATCCCAAGCGAACCTATCGGCAGCATTCCCGGGCCCGGCTATCTAATTGAAGCGATGGGGAGTTTTGCAAAAGGACAGATTAGAGAAAATCAATTGTCTAGGCTCACCGAGCAGGCTATAAAAGAAACCCTTGATCTGTTTCGGCAAACTGGCTCACCCGTCATTACTGATGGTGAACAATCGAAACCCAGTTTTGCTACCTATCCAATTCACGGGATTAAGAATCTTTCTTCCAATGGGGTAACAATTCCATTTGCTGACGGACACACACGACAATTACCTACGCTAACATCAGGGCCATTTCAATATCAAACGTATGCAAACAAATATCTTGAACAAGCATTAAGCCTTACAACATTACCAGTAAAACAAGCGGTCATTTCTGCTTCAGCAATTAGTCTGCTTTATCCGCAAAATGGAATTCCCGGTTATCCCAAAGAACAATTCATCAAAGACGTTATCAATGAAGTTGAAAAGGATATACGGCGATGCTTAAATGCCGGCGCTTACAATGTGCAGATAGATTTTACGGAAGCAAGACTGGCTATTAAACTTGATCCTTCAAAGGGTTTGTTAAAAATGTTTGTTGACCTGAACAACCAGGTGCTCGACAGATTTACCGATGAGGAGCGAAAGAGAATTGGTGTTCACACTTGCCCTGGAGGGGATCACGACTCTACACACAGCGCTGAAGTAAATTACACTGAATTACTTCCTTATTTGTTCGAGTTGCACGCGGGGAACTTTTATCTTGAATATGCTGCGGAAAAAAATAAAGGTGAGGTCCTTAAAGCAATCAAAGAAACAGCAAGACCTGGACAACGTATTTTCCTTGGTGTCACCAATGTCCTTGAACCCCGCATTGAAACCC
>JAICGJ010000345.1 GCA_025923195.1 Chryseolinea sp. | reverse complement strand
GTTGAACGGTTTTTTTAAAGGCGGAATGGAGGCGTCTGAGTCGTGGTTTTATTGGAGGCTGCAAACTGCCCTGGCGTCACACCAAACTGTTCTTTAAAACACTTGTTAAAATAAGAGAGACTGCTGAAGCCAACACTGTAGGCAATTTGTGTGACATTATCACTGTCTTTTGATAATAGTTCTGCTGCGCGTTTTAATCGAATGGTTCGTAAAAACTGGCTTGGTGTCTGGCCTGAAAGTGCTTTAATTTTTCGATAAAAGTGCATGTTGCTGTAACCACCGTCACGGCTCAGTTCGTCTATGGAGAACATTTCATCATCCATGTGTTCTTCAATTATAGCCAGTACTTTCGTAATAAATTTTTCATCGAGGGAAGTGATCGAGATCTGTTTGGGTTCAAGGATTATTTCCCGGCTAAACCGTTCGCGCATTTTTCGCCTTTCTTCAATGCGGTTCCTGACTATTAACTTTAATTCATCTGCATCAAAGGGTTTGGATAGATAATCATCTGCTCCGGTTTCCAACCCGGTAAGCTTGCTTTCGCGATCGGCTTTTGCCGTTAAGAGTATGATCGGAATGTGACTGGTAAGTTCATTGGTTTTAATCAGCTCGCAGAGCTTGTATCCATCCATTTCCGGCATCATGATATCCGAAATGACCAGATCAGGTACAGATTCTTTAGCGAGCGTTACACCGGTTTTTCCATTTTCAGCTTCTATAATCTGATACTGATCTGCCATTGTTTTGCGGATATAATGCCGCATGTCTGCGTTATCTTCTACAATCAGCAACACCGGTTGATGTTCTGAAGTAGTGACTATTATGTCGCTCCCATTTTCCGGAGTAAAAGTATTTTCAAATGATACCAGTTCTTCTGAATTGGCTTTAATTTTTCTATGGCCGCCGGTGTCTGTTAATTCGTCTTTACGAAGATGTTCCTTTCCCAATGGCAATCGAACCATGAATGTACTTCCTCGCCCTTCGATGCTTTCTACAGAAATAGTTCCATGGTGTAATTCCACCAACTCTTTTGCGAGTGCCATCCCCAATCCGCTTCCTTCATAGCCGCGGGTTCGAGAGCTGTCCACCTGATAGAAACGATCAAAGACCTTATCTAATTGACCGGCAGGTATGCCGATCCCGGTGTCTTTTACAATTATTATACTTTCGTTTTCGCCAGCTTTTAGATTCAGAATTATTTCACCTCCTTCTCGGGTAAATTTAAATGCGTTGGATAGCAGGTTATGAACAACCTTTTCCATTTTCTCAGCATCGATACATGTAAAGAGATCCTGAACTTCCGGATAGAAGAAGAATTTTATTTTCTTATCCGTAGCCAATGATTCATAGGATGCCGCAATCTCTTTGAGGAATTGAACCAGGTCAGTTTGAGAAGCTTGAAACGTCATCTTGCCGGCTTCTAGTTTGCTGAGGTCTAAAAGTTGGTTGATCAATCTCAAAAGGCGTTGTCCGTTGCGCATCATAGTTCCCAGGATAGACTTTTGCTCTTCGCTGTTTGCCTCATTGTATAAATCTTTGAGGGGTCCGAGTATCAACGTTATTGGCGTACGAAATTCGTGGGAGATGTTGGCGAAAAAATTCGTTTTGAGTTTATCAATCTCCTGCACCTTTTCAAGTTCAAGATGCTCCAGTTTTAATTTCGATTTGAGACGCTCGCGATGAATAATATTTCTTCTGGCTGCTACTAAAATCCCAACGAAGGCAATTACGTATAATGAATAAGCCCACCAGGTTTTCCACCAGGGAGGAGTAATAACGATCACGAGGGTTGCACCTTCTTCATTCCAGACTCCGTCGTTATTGGAGCCGATAACACGGAAAGTATATTTTCCTGGACTTATGTTGGTATAACGTGCAAGCCGGTTGCTGGCTGTTGTTTCTATCCATTCCGTTTCATAAGGTTCAAGTTTGTATCTGTATTGATTTTTTTCCTGCTTAATATAATTCAGTGCAGCGAATTCAAACGTCAAATCGTTTTGCAGGTGCGTGACCGCCACTTCATCCGTGTAAGTAATGGTATGCGTCAGAGGGGGTTTCGATGATAGCGTATCTCCATAACTTCCTATTACAGGTACTGGCTCATTATGTATATAAAAGCCGGTAATAGCCATCGGCGGAAGGTAAAGATTGTCCTTAAGACTATCTGGGTGAAACGCAATAAGACCATCTCTACTGCTGAAATAAATTTCACCACGATGGCTTTTCAGGCCCTTGAATATAAGTTGACCATGAAGGCCATCGCTATGATCATAATTGCGGAACTCTCCAGATTGCGGAAAAAAATGAGAGATCCTGTTACCACAACTCATCCAAAGGGTTCCATCTCCTCCATCGATGACACAAAACACCAGATCATGTGGAAGATGGGAGTTGGTGGTTCGCCAATGATGGAATTTTGGTTCACCTTGTCCTGTTCCGGGCAACATTTTATTAAGTCCTCCGAACGTACCAAGCCACATCGTGCCTTGCTGATCTATCATCAGGTGTTCAATCCTATTATGTGACAAAGTTTGAGGGTCTGCAGGGTTATGTTTGAAACCGTCCAGTTGTCCAGTTCTGCGGCTATACCTGAAGAGGCCATCGATCGTGCCGATCCAGATGTTCTCTTCTCGATCTTCAACCATTGATGTTACCTCAATCCGGGGAAAATTTCTTATTAGTTCAAGTTTATTGCTTTGCGGACTATACACTTCTAAACCAACCCATTTCCCTATCCATATATTACCTTTGGAATCCTTTAATAAAGTGGTAGGCTCAAAAGGAAGGGTAATGTTTAAGAAGGTCTGATCTTGCGAATTGAATTTGTGCAGTTTGAGATAAGAAGTAAGCCAGACCCCCCCATCTTTATCCGGAATGATTCCCCTGATACTACTGCCAGAAAAACTGTAGGGATTCGATGGATCGTGCTGGTACTGAAAGAATTTCCTTGAGGAGGGATCGTACCTGAAAAGTTGAGGATCGGAATTGTTGACAGAAAGCCAGATATGATGATTTTTGTCTTCCGCAAAGACCCTAACATCAGACACAGAAGCAGGTCCAAACTGACGGCTATAAATAAACTTGTTTTTACCACGTGTTATTTGAAACAAGCCGTTTGCAGAAGCAATCCACATGATCCCTTGCCTGTCTTTTAAGATAGCCCAGATGTGTTGATGCAGCAATGCACTAAGTTTTTTAGTATCAGGGTCGAAGGAATACAGTCCAGAAGCCGATCCAATCCAGAATTTTCCATCGGGATTTTCGAATATCACTTGCACACCAATGTGTGAAAATGAGGCGTTTGATTGCGCTAGTACAATGTGCGTAAACGACTTATCCTTAGTATTAAATAAATCAAGCCCTTGATCGACTCCTGCCCATATTCTGTTATGGCGATCTATGCAAACCGTCTTGATCCTATTCAGACTATGCGGCCACCTGGATTCGGGCAGGTAACGAGTAGCTTGGCCTGTATACGAATCTATATGGACGAGACCTTCTTCTGCTGCAGCCCAAATTGAACCATCATTTGCTTCAGCTATGTCCCAGAAGAAATTTCTGGATACACTATCCTTGAGCGGTTTATTTCTTGCATCCTCAAGTAAGTTGACTTTTGTTATGGAGAGGGTTTGAGGATCTGCCAGATAAATCCCCTGGATGGTACATATCCATAGCTTCCCATCTTTTCTTTCCC
>JAICGJ010000344.1 GCA_025923195.1 Chryseolinea sp. | reverse complement strand
TATCGCCAATAATATCCCAAACAAAGCAACGACACCAACGGCCACATTAGCGATTCTCTGGCGTAGCATGATTTCATCATTTAAAGCCATGATCTTATTTTGAGCTTCAATCCGAGCTCTGCTTTCTCTTTCGATGTAATCCGATTCAGCTTTCATAATGTTGGCCAATACATCCTCGTTGAAAATACTATCCCTTAAGGCGATATATTTTTCCTGGAAGTAACTCTTACTTTTAAAATCCATTGAACTGTCGTACAGACTAACAAAATCAAAGTATATCTCTGCCAATTCTCGCTTATACCTGCCATCTATTTCCGTTAACTTTTCAGCTTCCTTAAGAAATTTTTCAGCTGAGGCTATTTCATTCCTTTTAATGTAAATGCCAGTGAGTAGAGAAATATTCTCAAATTGAAATCGAACGTCATTATTTTGCCTGGCTAATGAGTAGGATTTCTCAACGTACTTTTCAGATTCCTTAAAATTTCCTTCTTCGAATTCAGTTAATCCCAGATGAAGAAATGCGGTTGTCAAAAAATAATCTGAGCAATCCGACCCACAAACTGAAAATGCTTCACTAATAAATTTGCGTGCAATTGCAAATTCGTCACGAGCAGTGTGACATATCGCAATGTTTAGTAACAATATGTCAAGATCAAATGTATTGTTGATATCCCTTTTTAAAGTTAATGCACGAGTATAAAAAGCTAATGCCTTATCTTGGTTTGAAATCTTATGATACGCCAATCCTATGTTGTTTAACGCAATACTAATCTCAGACTTGTCTCCTAAGCGTTCCCGAATTTCAAGTGATTCAAAATGAAACTTCAATGCTATGTCGTAACGAGCTTCCAAAATATAGAGGTTGCCTAGGCTATTAAGAATATCTTTGCATAGTTCCCAATATGAATTTCTTTTGGCAATCGGTAGTACTTTATAATATAGGTGCATGGCCGAATCTATCAAACCCGATCTTCTCAAAATAGAAGCCTCTATCGCAAGCCCCCGCGCGATTTGTAAGCTATCGCTATCTACCTTGCCGATCAAAAACAACTTGCTAATGTATTTGCGAGCCGAGTCATACTCGCCTGCGACCATGAATTCTACGGACATGTTGTATATGACATCACTATACTTTGACGACGAACCACTCGCGAGAAGAGATTTCAACGAATCAACTTTTTGATTTTGTGCCAAAGCTGCCAGTGGAATTAATACCATAAGAAAAGCCAGGGTTTTTGATAAGGCCGTAGCATGGATTGAACGGCCAGGCTTGGATAAATTTTTCATAACGATTGGGAATTCTAATATCAAATTAGAATTTTTCTCAAGATTTCTGAGAAGTGGTGCTCATATTATTTCGAACACGGGAACCAAGTCGTAATTAGTCAATTATTACCGCCTACTACGTTCAGAAAAGATTCTAATCCGTGGTTAACTGACAATCGAACCGGGATTGAGGAGCTCTGATGGTTGAAGTAGCTTCAATTTGCCCCCACCGTCCTCGGCCATCAGTACCATTCCTTGTGATTCAATGCCCATCATTTTGCGGGGTGCAAGATTAGCAATGAGCGTTACTTGTTTGCCTACCATTTCTTCGGGCGTATAATGCTGGGCGATACCGCTGAGCACAACTCGCTTGTCAACCCCCGTGTCTATTGTCAGTTTTAATAGCTTATTTGATTTTTCCATTTTCTCGGCCGACAACACTTTTCCAATTCGAATGTCGAGCTTGGAAAACTCATCAATGGTGATCTCAGGCTTCAGAGGTTTTATAGCGGTTCGTATCGGATCCATGGCATTTCTCTTGTCATGAAGTTTCTTGAGCTGCCGGGCGATAACGTCATCTTCGATCTTGTCAAACAACAATTGAGAGTCTCCCAGTAGGTGGCCCTCTGCTAACAATATATCTGAACCGGCATACTTCCACGTTTTGCTTTCTGTTTTCAGCATCGTATTGAGTTTCTTCATGCTAAACGGTAGAAATACCTCACCGACGATTGCAAGATTGGCCGCGATCTGCAAAGCGATGTTCAGGATCGTTCCCACGCGCGCAGGATCGCTCTTAAAAACCTTCCAGGGTTCTGTTTCCGCCAGGTATTTGTTCCCCAGCCGGGCCAGGTCCATCAGCCCGGCCGTTGCTTCGCGAAAGCGATAACCTTCGATGGAGGCGGCAATCCTTTCTGGAAGTGCTTTCAGTTCCCCGATCACAGCCTTGTCAACATCCTCAAGAGGTCCCCGTTCGGGAACCTTATTATCGAAATATTTCTGCGTAAGCACCAGCGCGCGGTTCACAAAATTTCCCAATATCGCAACGAGCTCATTGTTGTTGCGTGCCTGAAAATCCTTCCAGGTAAACTCGCTATCTTTGGTTTCGGGGAGGTTCGCCAGCAAGCAGTACCTCAAGACATCCGGCTTATCCGGAAAGTCCTCCAGATACTCATGCATTTCGATCGACCATCCACGGCTCGTCGACATCTTATCACCCTCCAGGTTCATGAATTCGTTTGCCGGCACATTGTCAGGCACGATGAACTCACCATGCGCCTTCAACATGATGGGAAAAATAATGCAATGAAATACAATATTGTCCTTGCCGATAAAGTGCACCAGCTTGGTTTCAGGATCCTTCCACCGCGCCTGCCAGTCATCTGCCTTCACTTTTCCGAAATCACGCTGTGGCTGGGCGTACTTCAATTTGCCTGAACTCATTTCCTCGTAAAATGCGCGTGTAGCCGATACGTATCCAATAGGCGCATCAAACCAAACGTACAACACCTTTCCTTCCGCTCCGGGTAAAGGGACTCTTATCCCCCAGTCCAGGTCGCGCGTCATCGCGCGAGGCTGCAGCCCGGCCTCGATCCACGATTTACACTGCCCATACACGTTTGCCTTCCAGTCCCCGGCATGGTCTTTTAGGATCCATTCCTTCAGCCACCCCTCATATTGTTGCAGCGGCAAATACCAGTGCTTCGTTTCGCGAAGCGCCGGCGCCTTCCCCGAGAGTGTTGACCTGGGATTTATAAGTTCGCGGGGACTCAAAGTGGAGCCACAATTCTCGCACTGATCTCCGTAAGCATTCGGAAAGCCGCACCTCGGACAGGTCCCAACAATGTAGCGATCCGCCAGAAATACCTGCGCCTCTTCGTCATAGTATTGCTCGGAAACTTCTTCCGTGAGCAATCCTTTGTTGTACAAATCCAAAAACATTTCCTGGGATGTCTGATGGTGGAGCTGTTCGCTCGTCCGGTGGTACACATCAAAGGCGATCCCCAGCTTTTTAAAGCAGTCGTAGATCAGGGCATGATACTTATCGATAATGGCCTGCGGGGTGGTATTCTCTTTTAAGGCCTGGTTCGGAATGGCCGTGCCATGCTCATCGCTGCCCCCAACAAATAAAACATCCCTGCCAGCAGATCGCAAATAGCGCGTATAAACGTCTGCCGGAATGTATGCGCCGGCAAGATGCCCTATATGTTTGGGTCCGTTGGCGTAGGGCAAGGCCGCGGTCACCGTATATCGCTTGAAATTCTTCATGACAAAAATGAAAATGCTAAGTCAGCGCCAAATATGATAAGAGAAAAGGAGGTAAAAAAATTCCAGCTCAGAATGAAGATGCCCTTAACATTCGTTCAGATTCGTTAAAAGGACTTGCAGGGAAAATGACATAGAACTCGGTATAGCCTTCGGGGGTGGTGAGCAGGCC
>JAICGJ010000343.1 GCA_025923195.1 Chryseolinea sp. | reverse complement strand
TTTTATTATTCCGGGCATTGTTATATGCATCATCGCTCTCGCAACGGTCAGCTACAGAACCTATTTCGCCGCGCAAGCAAATCCGGTCGATTCATTAAGAATAGAGTGACGAACTTTAAAGCCTCGGATTTTGTGAATCAAATAAGGATAGCGTTTTGTCAAGGATTTCGATACGCGTTTCAAGTTTTCGATCCGTTAGGTAATTAAAAAAACTCTACCAGACGGAAAGGTATCAGACACTTTTGGCAAATATTCTAGATTTATAATGCACTATGAGAGATACTAAGCAGTTTTCGTACTTCTGAACTTTAAGCCAATGCTTTTGGGAATGATTGGATTGCTTGGAGCAGCTGCTCAGATCTTCCAAAAAGGCAACCGAAATTTCTGTAAATCTTCGAGTGTGATTATTTCTTGATCAATATACTTTAAGTTTATAGCTCAAAATTGAGTGAATTGAAAATGGTTTCATCCCACCATTATCCCCACTTGGGGGATTAATTCTTACCTTTTTTAAAAGCACTAACAGGATTTGTTTGATTTATTTACCAGCTCAACTATAAAGTCATAAGGCACAATTTTATTCGTTCTTGTAACTGATAGACAACTATAGCTCATCGTTTAGCCGGAATATTGTCAGACCATGACGGACAGAGAATTAGAAATTTAAGTTTCACGTAGCCGGCGCAACGGTCCAACAGCCAAGCCCATTTGACGGCCTTTGGGTTTATAAAAATAACCTCGACTTGGAAAAGGGTTGAGCCCGTAGGGCAAAGGTTTTCTTCAATTAACACATAGGGACAAAGCCTGCCGACTGATGCTAGGAGATGACCGAATTCGCACAACTTATCCGCACATGAACAGGAACGTAGATAGAATCTATGAAATATTGGTCGATTTGAGCCTTTGGACCGTGGCACATTTGTTGGAAACCAATTACTTTGATACTGACATCCCACTCGCCGGAGATACTAAACATTGAATACCGTACGACATGTATAAAAGTTACTTAAAAATTGGATGGCGGAATCTTTTGAAAAGTAAAATCCATTCCTTCATCAACATCGGAGGACTGGCAGTAGGCATTGCTACTTGCTTTCTAATTGGTCTTTACATAAATGATGAATTAAGTTATGACCGCTATCACGACCATGCAGACCGAATTCAACGTGTAGTAAAAGAGGATCGGGCGAAAATACCAGCCGCACTTGCACCGGAAATGACAGCAACCTATCCACATTTAGTCGAGCAAGCTGTTCGCCTCTGGCCTATATTCGCGCCAGCGAAAATGCGACACGAAGATATTGTGTTTGTAGAAACGGGCGTTGTGTTTGCTGATCCCAGTATCTTCTCTGTTTTTACATGGTCACTCATTTCAGGCAGTCCAGCAAAAGCACTGGTCGCCAAGAACTCTATTGTGCTCACAGAATCAATGGCCAAGAAATATTTTGGGACGAATGATCCGTTGGGTGAACAAATCAAATTTTGGGGAAATGATTTAACGGTTACAGGAGTAATGAATGATGTGCCTCATAACTCTCATCTTCAGTTTGACTTCTTGATATCTTTTTCAACCCTTCATTCTATCATGGGTGACGACCTTGATGACAACTGGGGCATGCCCGTGTTCTACACCTATGTTCTTCCAAAAACCGGAGTCGCTTTCGATCAATTAAGAAATTCTATTCAACAACTTGTCAAAACTAACACTTCATATACTTCAGCTGCCCTTGCGCTACAACCGCTTCCAAGTATTCATCTACACTCAAACCTGAAAGCAGAATTCAAACCAGGAGGCAATATTTTATATCTATATGTGTTGGGAACAGCAGCCTTGTTTATTCTGGTACTGGCGAGCATAAATTTTACAAATCTCAACACTGCCCGTGCGACTACACGCACCAAAGAAGTAGGCATGAGAAAAGTATTAGGAGCAATAAAAGGTCAACTGGTTGAGCAATTTTTTGGTGAGGCACTCATTACCAGTGTAGCTGCCTTATTAATCGCAATTGTATTGATAACGTTGGTGATGCCAGGATTCAATCAATTTGCTGGTAAGGCGATTCAAATGAGCGAAGCCCTAACTTTTCAATTCATTGGTGGTGCTGCATTGCTTATAGTATTGATTGGCTTTTGCGCTGGCGCTTACCCAGCTCTTTTCTTAGCACGTTTAAGACCCATTAATTCTCTAAAAGGTTCAGGTAGTCTACCCAATTCAAATTCGTTAGTACGGAAGGGATTGATTGTATTTCAATTTATGGTCTCCACTTTTTTTCTAACTGGAATGATTGTGGTGCTGCTTCAACTCAACTACCTGCAGAGCAAAGATCTCGGCTTTGACAAAGAACAGATTATTGTTTTGGATGGAGATGGCTTTCCACAGATGCAGAGCGAACTTCGTGGTGTGGCCGGTGTAGAAAAAGTATCCGGTGTTCCTCAAGTTCTTCCCGGACTTCTCCCGATTAGTCCATACCGCGCAGAAGGTGTCTCTACTGACTCTACAAGTCAGATGACGCATTACGGTGTAACGCCTGGCTTTATTGAAACGATGGGAATCAAGTTGATTGCCGGTAGAAGCATTTCTGAGAATTCTAAAAAGGATGAACAAGAGGCATTCATACTAAACGAATCGGCCGCACGAGAACTTGGATGGAATCCAAATGAAGCCATCGGAAAATCTTTTTCTATGCGTGTACCTCCTATCAATGGTGGTTCGGAAGTCTGGAGACATGGTTACATCACGGGTATTGTTCAAGACTTTCACCACGAGGCACTTTACAAGAAGGTAGAGCCCATCGTGTTGTATCCAAGTTATGATATGAACCTGACGCTGGTACGCATTCAAGTAAGTCCAGCGGTGATTTCCGCTATTCAAAAAGTATGGACCAAGGTTAATCCGGACGCTCCGTTCAACTATTACCTTCTGGATGACCGTATCAAACAACAATATGAGTCTGAGATGAAGCTCGGCACACTCATGACTGCTGCTACAGGTCTTGCTGTTGTAATTGCTTGCCTTGGGTTGTTAGGACTGGTTTCTTTTTCAGCAAATCGAAGAACCAAGGAGATTGGTATCCGGAAAGTATTGGGAGCATCCAGTACTCAGGTGGTTGCCTTACTCTCTGGTGATTTTTTTAAACTCGTGGGTCTTGCCGCTATTTTATCAATACCCATCGCCTACTATGCATTAACTGAGTGGATAAATAATTTTGCTTACCATATCAAACTGTCATGGATCATTTTCGCGATGGCCGGTTTGTTGACACTTTTCGTGGCCATGCTAGCGGTGATTATTCAATCATTAAAAACTGCCCTGACACAGCCAACAGAATCGTTGCGGTCTGAGTAGCTAAATTATTATCGTTGGCGATCATGACTTGGTAAATAAATTTTAAAGAGTACTATCTCTTCTTATTTACCGCGCATCAATTATCTTCGAATACAAATCACACGGCGCGTGATTACTCGATTGACTTACTGGTGAGCGATTAGGTGAGTTTGATTTTTTTCGTGTCCGTCCGAAGCCCTGGCGTAGGCGGACCGCTTCTGTTTCGTCTTGTAAATGAATTCGTTAGAAAACATTTGCAATCCCTGCCGCGGCTACAAAAAAACAGAGTGGGTGTGGGAGCGAGCGCGAAACAGACTCACACTGTTTTTCTTCGCTCTCACTCTCATCCTCACTCTGGTTTTCTTCGCTCTCACTCTCCGTTGTTTGTAAGTTAACCAACC
>JAICGJ010000342.1 GCA_025923195.1 Chryseolinea sp. | reverse complement strand
GCGGGCGCGGGGAGTCCAAGTAAAGTCAACCGTCCGAACGCCAATAGATATGTTAAAGAACTACATTCTTATTACGTTTCGCAGTATTGCAAAGAACAAGATTTTCATTCTCATTAATGTCCTTGGCTTAGGTACAGCCGTTGCGTGCTGCATCGTTGCTTATCTTAATTGGGAATTCAGCGCGAATTTTGACAAAAATCATGTTAACGCTGAGAGTATATACCGAGTCCAATCTTACCAGAATTATCAGGGTAATAAAAACCGGTATGCACTGGTTCCGAACGCATTGGGGGGAATTGTTGAGCAGAACTTTAAGAATGTTGATGAGGTGGTCCGATATACCACTGCGCCAAGCAACTTTAGGATTGGTGATGAGGTTTTTAACACACCGGTAGCATATACCGATTCCGGATTTTTTGATCTGTTTTCATTCACCTTGAAATCAGGAACCTTTACCTCGCTGCATGATAAGAGCCGGATTCTCATTAGCGAAGAACTTGCACGAAAATATTTTGACTCTGAAGAAGTAGTCGGACGTCAGATCACTCAAGTCAACAGGGGCGCGTCAAAGGAATTTATAATCGGCGGGGTATTCACGTCACAACCCCTCAATTCAAGTTTTGCATTTGAAGCCATTTCCCTTTGGGACAATTATTGGGATACCACTGAAGAACAACAGACGTTGGATTCCGACTGGAAAGCCATGAGTACATTGTTCGTACAGATCCGTGACCCATCTCAAGTATCAGCATTTTTGAAACAAGTCCAAAATTACATCGAACCCCAAAATGCAGCGCGTGAGGACCTAAAACTTAGTGAATACTACCTGCAAAATTTTGCAACGCTCGCAGCAAATTTCCATGGCGATACCTGGTTGTCCGGAGAACAACTTCGCTGGGGGTTTCCTCCCTCTGCAATTCTAGGGCCCGGGATCATGGCTATATTCCTTCTACTCCTTGCGTGTTTTAACTTTACGAATACGGCAATAGCTATCTCAGGCAGAAGGTTAAAGGAGATCGGAATACGGAAAACCATGGGCGGATTGCGACAGCAGCTGGTCATTCAATTCCTCAGCGAAAGTCTGATGCTGTGTCTCCTGGCCCTTGGCTTCGGATTGCTGCTCGCAGAATTCCTGGTGCCCGCATATAACAGTCTATGGCCTGGAATCAAATTAACAATCAGTTACGTACGGAATATTTCTTTCTTCTTATTCCTAACGTGCTTGCTTGTATTCACCGCCATCATAGCGGGCACCTATCCAGCATTTTACGTAACGTCTTTCAAACCAGTAAGTATACTTAAGGGCAACCTCACATTTGGCGGCACCAACTGGTTTACGCGTACACTTCTGACCTTCCAGCTAGCCATATCGTTGTTATGCATGATTAGCAGCGTTGCTTACATAAGGAATTCCGGGTATCAGCGCGACTACGATTTAGGTTACTCAAAAAATGGCATTATTGTGGCCAACGTGAATAATGAGAATGAATTTAATGCATTTCGAAATGCGCTTTTAATGAACAAGGACATTCGCGTGATCGCGGGTTCAAAAGATCATGTTTCCGATAAGTATTACAAAGAGCCTGTTAAACACGAGAGTACAGAACATCATGTCGAAATTGTCGATATTGGAGATGATTATCTGGAGGCGATGGACATCAAATTACTGGAAGGTCGAGCGTTCAGAAAAAAATCAGGAACTGATATGAAAGAGTCGGTATTGGTCTCGAAAGAATTCGTTCGGCAATACGGTTTGTCAGGCAACCCAATAGGTAAGCGCTTGTTGTGGAGAGACAGCATTCACCTTTATATCATAGGTGTAACGAATGACCTATTGACAGACGGTTTCTGGAAGGCCGCAGCGCCCGTAATGATTCGATACACTGATCCATCACGATACACTCAAATCGTTGTTGCCACATCTCCCGAAAATCTTATTGAGGTGAATGAATACATGAAGGAAGCATGGAAGAAAATCTCACCAAATACTCTCTACAGTGCCAGATACGAAGATGGTAATATGTATGCTACGCAAATAATTAACATAAATGCGGTTAGAATTTTCACTTTTCTTGGAATCATCGCCGCCTTGATGTCAGCAACCGGATTGTTTGCGCTGGTTTCACTTAACATCATCAAAAGAATGAAAGAAATAGGTGTTAGAAAAGTATTAGGTGCTTCTGCAGGTAATATCATTAAGGTTATTAACGGGGAATTTATGATCATATTGATCGTGGCTTCGGCTCTGGGCAGCGCTTTAGGCTACTTGATGACAGACAAAATGATGGATGCTATTTGGGAATATTATCTTCCGGTGAACTTCGCCACGTTGGGGATCTGCATGGTCCTTCTATTCCTAGTGACGTTGGTGACTGTTGGCTATAAGACAATTGCCACTGCATGGATGAATCCTGTCAACAGTTTGCGTGAGCAATGATAACCTTCCGAAAGTTCATGCGGCCGAGAGAGCTCTCCTAAGACTTTCGGAAGGTTACCGGGATGTAATTAACATCCCGAAAGTTTGGATGACTTTCCGATAACCCTTCTGAAACATCACAACTTTCGGGATGTTATCGTTACCTTCGCTTTCAGCGAAGGTATTGCAGTGCCTGCGACCGTCGTATCCGGTTGGCCACCACCCACTGCAAGCTCAAACTGTCCCGGAAGAAATGCCTTTTCGCCTTTTTCGTTATAAATAGCAAAGGCATCATTTGCCAATGTGAAATCAATTTGCCTAGATTGCCCAGGGTCTAACGTCACGCGCCGAAATGCAGCAAGCGATCTGCGCGGAACTTTTATCTTGGCATCGAGACAAGACACATATGCCTGCACAACTTCATCACCTCGAAGCTGGCCAGTATTTTTTACCGTTACACTAACATGAACGGAGTCCCCAACTTCATAGCTATCTTCAACTCTCAAGCCATCATAGGCAAATGATGTGTAGCTCAACCCGTATCCAAACGGATAAAGAGGTTGACCGTGATAGTAACGGTATGTCTGATTGCTAACGTTGTACTCTTTAAAAGGGGGAAGGTCGCTCACGGATTTATAAAACGTAACCGGTAGTTTACCCCCAGGGTTATAATCGCCGAAAATCACATCGGCAATTGCGTGGCCTGCTGCCTGACCAGGATACCATGCCTCCAAGATCGCAGCAACATTCTTTTGTTCCCAATTAACGGCAAGGGCACTTCCGTTTAACAGAACAAGAATTACGGGCTTTCCCGTCGCGTGAATTTGTCTGATCAATTCCTGTTGAGGCCGAGGCAAGTCAATTTTTGTTCTGTCGCCTGCATTGAAGCCGTCGATCACGATGTCCATTTCCTCTCCCTCCATCCGGGCGGTGAGCCCCATGCACATGACGATTGCATCTGCTCGTCTTGCAATTGCTAGAGCTTCGGCTTTTAAGTCAGGTTGAGGCCTTGCCCATACAAGTTGAACCTGAGCGTCAGCGTACGTTTCTATGGCTTCCAGCACCAGCTTATATTTCTTGCCAGCTTCGAGCCTCATTGGCGGCGATTTTCGCAGACGAGGATCGCCGTATTCGTCGCGAAAATGATAAATCGTCTTAGCAACAAGACTGTCATTCAAATAGAGTCTGGTATTTGTTGTGCTGACAAATCCCAATTGGTACACTGCCGTCTTATCCGGAACCAGTTCTCCGGTCCAGCGCACACTGAAGTTATCATCATTCATATCGTCACGGGGAGCTTTGTTCGACCAATTCATGTCCACATTTC
>JAICGJ010000341.1 GCA_025923195.1 Chryseolinea sp. | reverse complement strand
GGAAAAGGTGCAGGACCTGGGCGTTAAGCCTATTGCAAAAATTTTGGGTTTTGCGGATGCCGCACAGGATCCGATGTGGTTCACCACTACCCCTTCCCTTGCAATCCCGAAAGCGATGAGCCAGGCAGGGGTGGATAAAAAAGACGTGCAGTACTATGAGATCAACGAAGCTTTTGCCGCAGTTGCGCTGGCAAACAATATTAAGCTGGGATTAGATGCCGATAAGGTGAATGTAAATGGCGGTGCAGTTGCGCTCGGTCATCCCCTGGGTTCTTCCGGGTCGAGGATCGTTACCACGCTTATCAACGTTCTGAAACAAAATAATGCTTCAATTGGCGTTGCAGGCATTTGCAATGGAGGCGGTGGGGCATCGGCGATGGTGGTGGAGAGATTGTGAAGACTGGAAGATTGTGAAAATTGTAAAATTACAAGATGTGAGATTGTAATATTGTCGTCGCGTCTTTGCGGGGAGAGACTTCCTTTGTTTATTGGAAGATTCAGGGAGTACAACAAGTGAAATCTCCATTCGTTAATTATTCTAACAAAGACTAAAGTAGGTTAGCGAATTTTGCAAAAATTCCTTTGGATACTTTGTTTTAGTTTCACGCTAAGCGCGAAAACGAAAACCCGCTAAGAGCGCAATAAGTATTTACTTCTTCAGAACTTTGCGGCAAATTTCTTTGCGGGCTTTGCGCGAAATATATTTACTTTGCATGTTTGCTTTTTCTGTACTTATGATGCAACGGCTTATTCAATCATCCAAATTTTTACTTATTGCTTTATGTCTTCAATTTCTCTTTGATGCCAATGTCGCGGTTGCTCAAAAAGAAATGCGCACGTACTACGATGCGAAAAAAGAACACGTGCAAGAAATATTTTTTGTTGCTAAGGATGATGAGCAGAGATATGTTGGAAAATATCAGCGATACTACGAGAGCGGCGGCTTAATGCTGGAAGGAAATTTTGATGACGGCGAAAAGGCTGGACTCTTTACAGAATACCATGAGAACGGTAAGCCTGCACGCAAAATGAACTACGTGAACGGTATGCGCCATGGAGCAGTTCAGATCTTTGATGAGGAAGGAAGACCATTCCAAAAAGCATATTATCAAAATGACAAATTAACAGACAGCATTCAGCTTTATTTCGATAACGGTTCGGTTAAACGCGAAAGCTTTTTTGTGAAAGGGAAACCTGAAGGGCTGGTCAAGGAATATTACCCGAACAGAAAATTAAAAAAGGAAATTAGTTATCGCAATGGAAAACCCAACGGGATAACACGCACATTCTACGAAGATGGCAAGGTGGAAACCGAAGCAAATTACCTGGACGGAATTCTCAGTGGCTTTTACAAAACATATTTCACCAATGGCCAACTGGAGACGGTTGCCACAATGGAAGAAGGTTCAAAAAACGGACAGTTCAAAACGTATAATCGCGACGGCAAACTGATACTTGAGGGAAGTTTCCTGAGCGGACGACTTCATGGGGACAACACCGGATACTTTCCCGATGGGTCGGTGCAACACCGCTTCCATTATAAGGACGGGCAAAAGACAGGGACCAACATTGAGTATTTTCCTTCTGGGAAAATAAAGACCAGGGAGCAGGTGGCCAGCAATGGCGTCGATGCGACGATACAGGAATTTGACGAGGCGGAAATGTTAAAAAGCGAACGAAAATTAAGAAACGGTTCACCGCACGGACTATCCATATTTTATCACGATGGCACAAAAGTGGTTAAGGTAAAAGAGACATTTGAAGGCGGAAAGTTGAATGGTATACGCTATACCTATTATCCCACCGGAAAAATTCAAAAAGAAGAGCCCTTCAAATTCAACTTATTGGCAGGTCCAGTAAAGACCTATTATGAGTCCGGTGCGGTGGAATCCGTGACTGAATACAGATCAAACAGAAAGCAAGGTCCGTACACTGCTCATCATCCCAATGGGAATATTAAAGAGCAAGGTGAGTATGTTGCGGATAAAAAACACAAGGAATGGAAAACGTTTGATGAGGGAGGAAATCTGATGTCTACTACCCTATTTAAAGCGGGCCTACCTGTAAAAGATTGACGATTTTAGATTGTAGATTGTAGATTGGCGGGTCAAGTAAAGGCGCAGGAGGCCGCTAAGTCTAGTGATCTAAAACTGTGATCCTTGCATGAATTCTTACGATTTAGGGATTACTGGATGTCACGCAAGCTGACTTTGTGCTCGTTACCTGCAAATTACAATCGAGCGTCAATCTAAAATCTGCAATCTGTAACCTAAGATTATTTTAGATTGTAGATGGGCCAAGATAAATGCGGTGAGTGGCTGATCTCACTGCAACCCAATTATGGATTGCAGATCGGACCTGCGCAAACTACACTCGAGCGATCAATCTAAAATCTGCAATCTAAAATCTAAAATCCTATCTTGCGTCCATCCAAAAAGTCTAAAATCCCATCTGATGGAGGCCATAAAAGAAACCCATTTTCATTTTCCGGGGCAAACCGGTTTTTATAGCGGCAAAGTGCGTGATGTATACTACTTCGGCGATCTTATGGCCATGGTGGCAACTGATCGAATTTCGGCCTTCGATGTCATCCTGCCACGTGCTATCCCTGACAAAGGCAGAGTCCTGAATCAAATCGCAGCTTATAACCTTCAGTCGACTAAGAGCATGGTGCCCAACTGGGTATTAGCTACGCCTGATCCTAATGTCACGATAGGGTTCCGATGTGACACATTCCCTGTTGAAATGGTCGTGAGAGGCTATCTTGCAGGACACGCCTGGCGCGAATATAAAGCCGGCAAGCGCCTCCTTTGTGGGGTGCCTCTCCCGGAAGGCTTAAGAGAAAACGACAAGTTGCCGTCACCAATCATTACGCCGACAACGAAAGCACATGTAGGCCATGACGAGGACATATCGCGGGAAGAAATATTGAAGCGCGGAATTGTCAGCGAAGAAGATTATACTACCCTTGAGCACTACACATACCAACTCTTTCAAAAAGGTACCGAGCTGGCGGCCGCGCGCAACCTCATTCTAGTGGACACCAAATACGAATTCGGCAAACATGACGGCAAGATTTACCTCATCGATGAGGTACATACACCAGACTCATCGAGATATTTTTACGCGGAGGGCTATGATGCACGCCAGCAGGCAGGTGAGCCCCAGAAACAGTTATCAAAGGAATTTGTTAGGCAATGGCTCATAGAAAATGGTTTCCAAGGAAAAGAGGGTCAAAGTATTCCCGAAATGACCGATGCAATTGTCAAGTCCATCTCCGACCGATACAAGGAACTTTACCAACAAGTTAGGGGTGAGTCCCTCCCATCCATCGATTACGGCCGGATGAACCAAAGAATCGAACAAAGCATCCTGAATTCGATAAATTCCCTTAACTTGGAAACCAAGAAAATCTAATCTATGAAGTATACAATCGATAAGCAGGAAAAGTACAGTCTCTTGCGCCTACACGAGGACAAGCTCGATTCCAGTGTAGCACCCGGGTTAAAATCCGAGCTGATAACCCTGCATGCTGAAGGAGTGAGAAATATCGTTCTGGATATGGCTGAAGTTAAGTATACAGACTCTTCAGGGCTGAGTGCATTGTTGGTAGGAAACAGAATTGTGCAGGAAGATGGTGGAATTTTTATATTGACGACGCTGTCAGAACATACGCTGAAACTTATCAAAATATCGCAGCTTGATAGCGTGTTAAACATCGTTCCAAAAGTTGAAGAAGCAATCGACGCCGTGTTCATGC
>JAICGJ010000340.1 GCA_025923195.1 Chryseolinea sp. | reverse complement strand
TTTTCAGGGAATACTTATCTCATTGGAGACTGCCCTGGAAGATGAAAGGTGGGTAATAAATATCATTAGTCGGCTGATAACCATCCTGACCAATTCCGCGCAGGTTTTTGGACTTGGACTGTTATTTGGAACTGGTATTACATACTTTTGAATAAGGGAGGAGCCAATGGCTCACATCTTCAAGATATTTTGCCCATGGTTACAATAGGAATGATATTGTTTGAAGGAATGACGCAGCTTGATCTAACAGGCCCGTTGGAAATATTTTCCCGTTTTCCTGACACAAAAATACACCTGGTTTCAAAGACGAGAGATCCGGTAAGAAGCGATCGCGGGCTGACGATCATACCAGATACCACTTTTAATGATTGCCCCCAAGAGTTGACCGTGATTTTCGTACCGGGCGGCCCAGGTGTATCACGGGTGCTAGGCGACGAAGAATACATTGACTTTATACGCTCAAGAGGAAAGGCGACATTCATAACATCAGTATGCACGGGGTCTATCATCTTGGCGGCTTGCGGATTGCTTAATGGCTTCAAAGCGACCACCCATTGGCTCTCACTGGATTTATTAAAACGATTTAATGTCGAAACGCAAAACTCGCGCGTTGTAATAGATCGTAACAGGGTTACAGGAGGTGGTGTGACATCCGGAATCGACTTTGCCTTAACAATTGCTTCAATCTTATTTGATGAAAAGGTCGCAAAGGAGCTACAACTGTTAATTGAATATAATCCACAACCCCCATTCCTGTCTGGCCATCCAGACGTTGCAGACGAATCCATCGTGGAAAAGGTGAAGGCTGAGCGCACAGAAATGCAAAAAAAGAGATTGGAAGAAATAGACAGCTTCATTTTGAAGCATCAAATCACATAGCATCGATTGTTCGGAGCCGTGCGCTAAACTTATTGTTGCGTTGCGAGTTATCTAGATATGTGATAATAAGGCTCTGCATTAAGAATATTTGTTATGGAACAACAACTCATTAATCAGCTCATTACATTGTTATGCAAAAGTGGCAGCAGCTCCCTCATTAAGGATTTGTTGAGAGAGACTGACCAGGATGGAGATAATCGAAACTGGACTGTAGAGGAGATTGAGAGTGCGAACAATTATCTGAACTGGATTAATAAGAACTTTAGTGCTGCTGATGCGCTGGTTATCATTCAAAATCTCGCAAAAGAATATAGAATCGACTGTTCAAAATTAAAGTTCGATCAGTTGACGGGGCAGCAAGAATAATTTTTGAAAGTTCGTTATACCAAGAATGTCGCGTAGTAGTCGGCAAAAAACGTAGCGCCGGCGCCTCTCCATCGCCTGCGTGATTTTAATTTTCAGGCCATGATAGACGTCAGTTATCCGCCTCAATTACCCATATATCAACCGTTGGTATATAAATTGTCACGACTCGTCGATCTTGAAAAACATCCAAAAAAATAATTTCAGATTTTTTACCCAATATCACATCTTTTGGAGCTAAGTAGGAGCTTGTGTAATAAGCGCCTAATAGTGGTATGCGGCCCTTTTCTATTGAAGGAAGTATTTTCAATTACCTTTTAAAGAAATTTCATTGTTAATCTTACATGAGGGATATGCAGTTCGTCGAGGACATCCGCATGTCATCCTTTTTTAATATAATTGTCTATGTTTAATCCGTCATCAAAGTGAATTCGTTTATCCAGCGTTATTTTTTCACCTATGGCAGCTAGAGTAGCTAATCTTTGGATAATCGATAATGATCCAATGGTGTCATTCTATATCAAGCGCCTCACTGAATTGGGGGCGCTTGCCGACATTATTACAATTTATGACAGCCCCAGAGGTGCCGTGGACTACTTGCTACTGCACAAGACGTCACTGGAGCATTTACCCGACATCATTCTGCTCGATATTTATATGCCTGAAATGGATGGTTGGGAGTTTATCCAGGAATTTCAAAAAATCAGGGATAAGCTTACAAAGAATGTGGAGATACACATTATAACATCATCCAACCATCCAAAAGATATCACTCGGGCCAAAACCTTTCCGGAAGTAAAAAGCTACTTACAAAAACCGGTTACTCTTGAAGCACTTCAGGATGTGGTATCTAACTATAATATGGCCTAGGTGTATTGACCCTAACTATTTGGCTCTTTGCTCCGTTCCAATCCCTTCGCAAAATCCAGCTTCCCGTCAACTGTATATCGCACTTCGATTTTTTCGTTCTTATTTTTTTTATGATAAGTATAGGAGAGAGGCTTCGCTACTGACCGGGCCCCATTGTGTTCAACTGTAAAACTTGCCGTCCAATAACCGTCGTCCGGAATTTTGCCAAAATCCTTCTGAAATGCCTTTTGAATTTCTACTGGCACTTGGTTGTCATCGATTTTTTCTGTTTGTCTTAGAGATTGTGCCGTTACCGACGCGGTCAGGCCAGCGAAAAGCACTAGGAGTAAAATTGACTTTTTCATATGAGAGTTTGTTTGTAGTTGTAGCGTTGTAAGTTAATTAACCAAATAGAATGCGATCAGGATGACAAATCAATACCGCAAGACAGCGTATTTTTTGCTGGCCCTAATCACGACTCAAAAAAAAAGGTGAAATTGATTTAGGAAGGTGATGATTATGATACGGGAATTATTGAAACAGGTTGCCTTCATTAAATATGAAGAGTGTAACTTTTGTGGAGAATATAAACAACTTTAACTCGGTGATTTTTCTATAGTATTGTGTGTAATGATTATCAGCTCTTCCGTTTCGCAAGCTAATGCATGAACCAGGGACGCTTAGTTATACGTGCTTTATGCAGGGACATTTATGGAACCAATGGTAAAACAGGACGAGAATATCGGCTGAAACCATTGATGTGATCATGAAGATCTTCTGCCTAAGCATGTTATTTTAACCTTATCGCGTATGCCCAGTGCGATGCGTCACATTCATAAGTAGTTGATTGTCATAGTGTGGAGCATTGCGCGATCTGCTATATTAATGGTGTGTGTATTGAAGTAAGGAGGGGCATACCTGATCCGTTGTATGTGGCTGAAAATTGCATTGTTTGTTCGCGCCGAGCTGCTGGCTTTAGCGAAAGGTTCTACCATCAACGTAAGCCCGCCCTGAAAATGAATGTACGTGCTATTATAGAAGGATGGACCATCACAAAAGTAACTATCTATTGTAATGGATTTTTAGATGTAATGGATTTTTAGATAATTGGTGGCTCTGAGGTGCACAGAACGACCAGAACGAGCCATCATACGATGGCCCGGACTGGCCGATTGTCGTATTTTGTGCTAAAGTCCCTGCGTCTCACTCTTGCCCAATAGCGGTGAAATCAGCTGCTTATAACCGCCAAGATCGTTTACTAACTTTTCAGATAAAGACGCAACCGAAGACCCTACGGAGCGAAGTATTTGTCGTGCCTTCTCATTTCCGAGGAGACTGGCTAACGTAAGACCTACTGTGATTCCTGCCAGTGCGGCAAAAAGAATTTTATTATCAGAAATAAAGGTCTTTATTCTGTTGGGGTCCAAACTCATAGTTTCAGTTTTCATAGTGACTTTTTTTAGATCTGCAAAATTTTTAGAGAATATACATCAAAAATGATGACAAATCTGCGTGACCGCCATCTCCCGTCCTTAGCCGCATTACCCATTCAAATTTGTGGCATATGATCCACAATGATGAAAGTATACTCAGATGATGAGTAAAAAAGATCTATATAATTGTGTAACCATTCGGTTTCACATATATTTGTAACTGAACAGTTACATTTTAAGGTATATGAGACGGGACGTTTTCCAAGCAATT
>JAICGJ010000339.1 GCA_025923195.1 Chryseolinea sp. | reverse complement strand
TTTTTTTTAGTTTTTCATTGATTCTTACATTTTACTAAATACTATTTACTTTTTCCACATATTCCTGAAGGGCGTCATTTTTGACGAGAGGGCCCATAAAAAATAGTATAATTGAAAGTCCAATCAGTGCCATCGTACCATAGCCAATAAAAACGGTATTATAAGCTACCGAATAATCATAGCTGATGGATAGATTTTTCACTGTAATTCCTGAAAGAGATTGAAAGATCATTCCTCCGAACCCTGCCCCTACACTTGCGACGCCCCATACGGATGCCGTTGCGCTTTGGGGGACTACATCGCCCGGAAAAGCCATGGTATTTGCGGTATAGGCAGCATATCCAAAACTTGCCAGACTTAGAATAACTAACGCAGAGGCTGGAGAACCAATGATAAAAGGGCCTATTATCAGAGAGAAGCCCATGAGGGAGCCAAATATACCAACGGATATCTTCCTTGCCTTGGGGATCGGCACACCCCTTTTTATAATGAATTGTGTAAACAATCCTCCGAGGATATTTCCAAGATCAGCAACAATGAATGGGATGATGGCAAACCACCCTATTTTGTCCAGTCCCCAGCCGTGTACATCGACCAGGTAGCGTCCGATCCAAAAGGTAATAAAGTACCAGATGGGATCCATTAATACTTTGGAAAGGGTAAATGATGATACAAATCGGGTTTTCATAAGTTTTAATGGCGGTATGATCCTCCTCTTGGATTCTTCAACAAGTCGTTTTGGAGTATAGTATTTAAACCAGAACAACGCCACCCATAAATATCCGATCAATCCTATAATTATAAACGTTGTGCGCCATCCATAGGAGGTTCCCAACCATGCAATCAGTGGCGGAGCAGTCATTGCACCGATAGCGGCGCCACTGTTAAATATTCCCGTTGCAGTAGAGCGTTCTGACGATGGAAACCATTCACCGGTCAGCTTGATGGCAGCCGGCCAGTTTCCAGCTTCACCTACACCAAGCAAAGCGCGAAATATTCCGAAGTGAATTGGCAAGGTGGCCAACGCCTGTAAAATTGTTGCAGTAGTCCAGAATGCCATACACAACGAATACCCTAGTCGTAAACCTAGCTTGTCAATTGCAAAGCCAGAAAAAAAATTTGAAATCATGTATCCGACAAAGAAAGCGGTACCAATATATCCGAAGGTATCATCCGGAATTAGTTTACGAAGCTCGCCTTCGGCGCTTAAGTAATTAAATGCCAAACGGTCGATGTAGTTTAATATCGTTGCCACCAATGCGAATGATAACATCGCCCACCGTATTTTTGAAGCGCGTCCGGCACCGTCATTGATCGGTTTTACTCCCATGATCCTCTTCGTGTTAATTTTCTTTATACTCCCGTATCAATGCCTGCGCTAAAATAGTTTCACACACTTCCATTGTCTTCAAAACATCTCTAAATGGCGAAGATGTTTCTTCCTTCCCTCGTAAAATTGAATCAATAAATTCCCTGTTTTTTCGCTGAAAGCCGCCATAAACAAATAACTCGCTACTGCCCGCTATTTCCTGGCTGTCATACCGAAAGCCATTGTAATCTCCGTCCGCATAGACATATCCTTCTTTTTCTAATTCTACTTCGCCGCATATTCCAGGCGCGTGCATATTCACACGAAAAATCCGCCTTCCCGAAGTCCAATTTCCGACAACGTAACAACTTGAACCGTTGTCAAAATAGAGCGAAGCTCCGATCCAGTTTATATCCGGAACAATTATTCGTCTGCAACGGGATTCTATTTCAACAACCTCACCACCGAAGATCCATCGTGCCGTATCCACGACATGTGTAAAATCATCCAGCATCCGGCCACGATCACTTAACATCGGAACGATATCATGTTTACAGAACTCCACGATAGCGTGTGTAATCGGACCCCGTTCGACAAGGTGTGCATGTATCCTTTGCAATATAGGCGCCGACCTGCGCTGATGCGATACTTGTGTGATACAATTATTCTGTTCAGCCAAGTAAGCCAATACCTTCGCTTGATGCAGGGTAACACCCATCGGCTTTTCAATAAAAAGATTAAATCCATTTTTAAGACACCACATCCAGATATCGAACATAGGTCCAGGCTGTCCAATAACATATACACCATCAGGGCGGAGATCCGTCAACATTGACTGATAGTAAGTGGCTGATTTTGCAACGTATATATTTTTTGAGGGAATATTAAAATCGTCTGCAGTTTTTCTCAATCTCTCTTCATCAAACGCACATATCCCGACAATTTCAACGTCGTGGAAAGAAGCAAGCGAAGGATAATGCACTTTCTTTGCAAATAAACCATTACCAACGATACATATTCTTACTTTCATTCCCGTTGGTTAAAGTATTTATCGATCCGTTTTTATAAGGTTCTGTCATTTTCTGCGCTTTCGTAATAATCCAAATGATCTCCTAATTTTTCTTTTATCGGGCAGGTAATTTTGTCAAGCTCACGTTTGAGATCCATGCCTAACGGTTCGTGAACCGATTTCACGTTGGCTTCAAGTTCATGGATGTTTCTGGAACCTACAAGTGTGCAGGTGATGGCCGGATTTTCCAGAATCCATTTGATGGAAATTTCAGCCATTGTAAGGCCTGTCTCCTTACAAATTTTGCGAATACCCATCAGCGCTGCGTTCGTTTCTGGCTCGGCACCGTTCTCACCATGTCTGCATTCTTTAGTGCCATTAGAATTAAAATGACGCGTTCTGCGTTGCCACACAGGCACATCGTTCAGCGTCGGATAAAGGTCGGCCAGAATCCCCTGTAACAATGCCATGTAGCCAATAACACCAATTCCTGCCGCTTCACATTTTGGTAGGATATCATATTCGGCCGAACGACAAAAAAGATTGTATGGTAATTCATTAACTACAATTTCTTCCAGCGGCAGATCTTTGAGGCGATTGCTACTGAAGTTGCTCACGCCGATATGTTTTATCTTTCCCTGCTGCTTTAATTCCATCAACGTTTCAAAGGCTTCGTCTACGGTAGGCGGGTTTTCAATAATGAGAATATCATCTGAAAAATGCCTGATAGAATGAGGATGTATTGGCCAATGAATCATGTACAGATCTATGTAATCCGTTCGCAGCCTTTTCAATGAAGCGTGGCAGTGTGTAACGAGTGTTTTCTTATAACAGTTTGAGGGGCTTATTTTTGTACCAACAACAATTTTGTCTCGTGGTATTCCGCGGATAGCCTCCCCCAATGACGATTCGCTTCTACCTTCATTATAGGCTTCCGCAGTGTCAAAATAGTTGATCCCCATGTCTACTGATGCATGAACAACGTTGTTCACATCCTTTTGATTTTGTTCACCCCAATAATCTCCACCTCCAAACGACCAGCAGCCTGTACCTAGCTGCGACAATACCAGTCCGGAATTCTTACATAAATTCTTTTTCATCCTTGTGTGAGAAATTTTTACCTCTTCTTGAAGTGTTTTTTAGTGTCTATTTTTTCAAAGAAGATCTTGAAGTGAGAAAATAGTCCCTGCCAATTCCTTTTTTTTATGATTTCTCTATCAAACAATTCATTCCCTATACCCAAACCGGATGCGCCGGCATTAAGAAATTCAATACAATTGTGAAGATTTATGCCGCCAGTGGGCAAGAGTTTAATTTGCTTTAGTGGGCCCCTCAATTCTTTAACATACGAAGGGCCGAGCGCGCCGGCGGGAAATACTTTCACCATGCTAGCCCCCAACTTCCACGCTTTATATATTTCACTTGGTGTATAAGCACCTGGAAAAATCGGGAGCTCCCCCTGAACGCAGTTGTTTATGATTCTTT
>JAICGJ010000338.1 GCA_025923195.1 Chryseolinea sp. | reverse complement strand
GAAAGCCACTTTATCCGTACCGTCCTTCCGGCTTGTGTGTTACTAGTAGGACTTTTAGCGGGACTTTACCCCGCCCTTTATCTGTCTTCTTTCCAACCCATAAAAGTCCTACGCGGAAGTTTTTTCAGTTCAGTGCAAGGTGTCTCCCTGCGTCAGGGACTGGTAATATTTCAATTCGTGATCTCAAGCATGTTGATTGTCGGTTTCCTCGTTATCCAACAGCAAATTGATTACATCAGCAACAAAAACTTGGGGTTCGATCCCGAAAATATAGTGATGGTTCCTAACGTGGTAGGTATGGGCAATCCCGAAGCACTAGCAGCGGATTTTAAAAAAATTCATTCAGTCAGGAGCGTAGCGCGCGCCAGCGGCGGAATTCTTGGATTCCGGAACGCAACGAATGGAGTAGCAAGCACAAATCGGAACAATCATATCACCTTGAATTTCATAAGAGCAGACTACGATTTTATTCCAACACTCAACATAGAACTCCTTGCAGGCCGGAACTTTTCCGACCAGTTTCCTTCTGATTCAAATGCCATCGTTATCAATGAAGAAGCTGTAGCTCAACTTGGATTGCAATCACCGGTAGTTGGGCAACAGTTGGAGTGGGACGATCAAATTGGCAAAGCGCATGACGTCACAATCGTAGGTGTGGCTAAAGATTTTCATTTTACATCTTTCCACGACGAGATCAAACCATTTGGTTTCATCCTAGAGGTCAATAATGGCAGCACCTTTTTCCTGAAAGTGCAGTCCCAAAATATTTCAGAGACTTTAGAAGACATCAAAAGAAGCTGGACCAAACACAATCCTGATAGGCCTTTTGATTACTCCTTCCAGGATGAACAGATGACCAAACTACACTTGTCGGAGGAACGGTTTAAGGCATTATTTTCAGGGTTCACAGTTCTCGCTATTGTGATTGCTTGCCTGGGATTATTAGGTCTTGTGAATGCATTGGCCGACTCAAAGACAAAGGAAATTGGGATCAGAAAAATTTTGGGATCATCTGTGACAGGCATCATAGCTTTGCTATCGAAAGAATTTATCAAGCTTGTATCAATTGCCCTGATCATCGCCATGCCAATGGCTTTCTTTGCCGCTAATTATTGGCTGGAGGGTTTTGCCTATCGGATCAGCATTGGATGGGAAGTATTTGTCCTTGCAGGGTGTGCAACATTCATCATCACTGTCATTACAATTAGCACTAAATCGGTTAAGACTGCGCTTTCAAATCCTGCTGATTCTTTAAGAAATGAATAGAATAAAAGTAAAAATTCACAACACTCATGATCAAAAACTACATTAAGATCGCCTTCCGGTCCTTGGCAAAGAATTTAACATATTCTTCTATCAACATCGTTGGGCTGGCTGTTGGATTAACCGCGTTCATCATGATCTTTTTATGGATTCGGGATGAACTAAGCTACGATCGGTTCAATGCGCATGCTGACCGACTTCATAGGGTTGTTGAAAATCAGTATTATGCAAATAGCGAAATATTTCCTGTCGCTGTTACCCCAGCCCCGTTAGGCCCATACCTGAAAGAAAATTTTCCTGAGATTGCTGACGCTGTCCGGCTGAATCAGGTGAATTTCTTGCTGCAATATGAGGACATCTCATTCAACGAGGACGGTCTCATGGCTGACCCATCTTTTATAAATATGTTCTCGGTCGAATTTCTAAAAGGAGATCCAAAGAAAGCTTTTTCCAATTCAGAGGGGATCATTATTTCAGAAACACTGGCAAAGAAATACTTTGGCGAGGAGGATCCAATCGGTAATGTTTTTAGAATAAATGACCACGACTTCGGCGTGACCGGCGTGTTCCGCAACATACCTGAGAACTCGCACTTGCGCTTCCATTTCATATTTGCCTTTGAATTCATGAAAAAGTTTGGTTGGAACGACCTCACCAATTGGACGAACAATAGCTTCTATACCTATATTTTGCTGCGAGATAACGTAAATCACGAACAACTAAACCTAAAGATCAAGGATGTCATTAAGAAAAATGCTGAAGACAACACAAACACTGAAATTTATCTTCAACCTCTGACCAGAATTCATCTTTACTCCGACTTTACCGCCGACATAAGCGGCCATGGTGATATTCAATATATCTATATATTTTCAGTTGTCGGCATTTTTGTACTGTTAATAGCTTGCATCAACTTTATGAATCTGTCAACTGCCAGGTCAACAAAAAGGTCTAAAGAAGTTGGAATGCGGAAGGTGATCGGTGCACAACGAATTCAATTGATACGACAATTCCTGACTGAGTCGATCGTTTTGTCATTCCTTGCATTAATAATTGCCTTGGCGTTGATTGTATTTCTAATTCCCTCGTTCAATAATCTGTCAGGTAAACAACTGGATTTTAATCCATTTTCGATCGACATTCTGCTGATTTTGTTGCTGATCACTGTAGTAACTGGTACTGTGGCAGGAAGTTATCCAGCGTTATTTCTATCGTCCTTCAAACCCGTAAAGGTGTTGAAGGGCACGCTTAAGACGGGAAAAGGGGCTTTATTATTTAGAAAGACACTTGTTATAACTCAATTTTGCATATCTATCCTGTTGATAACTGGGATGATCGTCATTTATAATCAGTTGGATTTTATTCAGAATAGAAAATTGGGTTTTGAAAAGAAAAATGTTCTTTCATTTTCGATTTACCCGTTAGCGAATCGCATAGAAGAATTTAAAAATGAATTGTTGGCAAATGAAAACATAATCGGTGTCACCAGTGCCAGCAATAAGCTCACCTATGTAGGCAATTCAAGCAGTGGCTTCGACTGGGAGGGCCGTGATCCTGACAAGGAAATCCTCTTGCACCATCTTACTGTTGATTTCGATTTTATAAAAACGTTTGATATTGATGTCCTTTACGGCAGAGACTTTTCCAGAGAGATACCTTCCGATTCAAGTGCGGTGATCTTGAACGAAGAAGCGGCTAAACTGATCGGTCTTAAAGATCCTGTCAACAAACGATGGGGAACTGATGGCAAAATTATCGGGATTGTAAAAGATTTCCACTTTAAAAGCGTGCATGAAAAGATTGAACCGTTGATCCTTTTTATAAATCCGCATTGGCTAAATTTGGTGTATGTGAGAATAAGCCAAGATAAGACAAGAGACGCGTTGGCAGTTGTAGAAAGAACGTTTAAGAAATTTGCTCCGGAAAATCCATTCGAGTTTACATTCCTTGACGACGACTTCGACAAGCTTTACAGGGCAGAACAGCGCACCGGAAAGATCTTTAATTACTTCGCCATTATTGCGATTTTTATCTCGTGCCTGGGATTGTTTGGCCTGGTGATGTTTACCACAGAACAACGCACGAAAGAAATCGGGGTCCGCAAGGTTCTCGGGGCTTCCGTTCAGAACGTAGTATCCCTTATATCAGCTGATTTCATCAAGCTCATAATAATTTCAAATGTTGTCGCCATTCCTGTGGCATGGTACATGATGAATATGTGGCTGGACAGTTTCGCGTATAAGATCTCGATCCACTGGGTAACCTTCTTCATTGCAGGAGGCAGCTCAATTCTTATCGCATGGCTAACCATGGCGTATCAATCGATCAAGGCCGCCGCTGCAAATCCAGTGGATTCATTGCGAAATGAGTGAATTGTATTGAACAAATATCGCCCAATCTGTGAGCCTTATACCTGACTAAAAAAACATTTATGATAAAAAATTATCTTGTAATAGCCTGGCGTAACTTTATAAAGCATCGCACTTTCAGCCTGATCAATATTATTGGGTTTTCGCTGGCGATGTCCTCATGCTTCCTCATTTTCTTTCACATT
>JAICGJ010000337.1 GCA_025923195.1 Chryseolinea sp. | reverse complement strand
CACTCCGACGTAAGAAAAATTATTTCTTCTTTGGGAAGGGTTTGTGCGAACAGGAAGTTTTCAAATGAGAAACCGCTAAACAGGAGTAAAAGAATAGCAACCTTTAGTTTCATGGATGACGAGATTTTCAGACCGTTAAGTTAGCATTTTGCCTGAAAAGTGTTGGAGTGTTGAAGTTCGAAGTGTTGAAGTTACGCATATCTACGTGGGTAGTAATGAATCAATCTTGGTGCTGCCTTGCGCAATTTTTTTTTACAATCAATCTCTTTATCACGGTTCATCTGTGGGCGCGCTAAAAAGAGCGAACAGGACATTATGCAGCGTGGTTCGGTTTAGCGTCTCTAATAAGGGCTGGGCGTCTTCCGAACCTCGACCAGTACCTGCCTGTGCCCGGTAAGCTCGCACAAGAGTGGATGTGCACAACTTCGCACCTCGAACTTCAACACTCCAACACTTCCCTATCCCGCCGTTTGAAATTTCATCGAATCCAAAACCTCAAGATAATGAGGATTGTACATCACACCGATAATGTTGCCAAATGGATCGGTCACTGACGCAGTTATGAAACCCGCTTCGCGTTTTGTAAGCGCTTCATATTCCTTGCAACCCAGGCTCAGGAGCCGTTGCAACGCACCCTCTACATCGTCGACATGCCAGAAAAGTACAGCACCACCTGGTCCTTGCTTAGCCGCCTTAGGAGCAAACTTTCTATCGATGATACCCAACTCAGCCGCATAGTCACCAAACCTGTATTCAATGTAAGCCGGATTATCGCTATTAGGGCGTTCAAAATAGGGCTCAACTCCCAAGAGTTCATTATACCACTTCCGCGCCTCCTTCACATCATCAGCCCAAAAACTTACCGTTGCCATACCTCTCAATGCTTTTGTTGTTTCCATAATTACAAGATTTAATGGTTGCATTTAGTTAACGTCTCATAAATCAACATGTCAGAGAGGGAATTGTTATGGGGAGTGTTGAAGGCTACACGTTCAATTCTGTTAGAAATCTAAAATTCCTTACTGTCAGGTAATCCTCTAATCATGTGAATCCTACTGGACTGATTAAAAAGCCCTACTCTAAAAATTACACCAATTTTATACGCATCCTGCGTCGTGATTCCTTGCGTCTTCCTGTCTTCCTGGCAAATTAAGTTATTCAGGGCCACCCAGACCAAAGACACCAAGAAACCACTAAGGCGCTCCAAATAAATTTTATGTGTGAAATTAAAACTCGACTTTTTAGTCAGCCTCGCACGACTCAGAAATTGTCATCGCATATTCAGTTCCCCAAACCGCCAGCGCTTCAAGAACAGGAACAAGCGCCTCACCTTTCGGCGTAAGAAAATATTCAACGCGTGGTGGGATCTCAGCATAAATGACCCGGTCAAGAATACCATCGCGTTCGAGCTCGCGAAGTTGTGTGGTCAACATCTGGCGACTCGCGTGAGGCAACATCATATTGATCTTACCGAAGCGGTTAATACCATGTTTGATAAGATGGATAATCAGGATTTTCCACTTGCCACCGATGATCTCCATCGTTGATGTTACTGGGCAATTCCTCAGGGTTTCTATACTCATCTTCATAAGTTATTGATTATCATTAATGGTAAGAAAAACCTGACTACATCAGTTTAAAATACCTACTGTTTTCATTTGAACTTAAACGCTAAACTTGCATTAGAAATTCAACATACCTCGAACAATTTAAAAGCAAGGTCATGAAAACATTTGTCATCACTGGTTCAGTCGGACATATCAGCAAGCCGGCTATTGAAGCCCTCGTAAGAGCAGGCAATCAGGTTCGCGTAATCACGAGCAATCCGGATAGTGTCACAAAGATCAAGTCGTTGGGGGCAGAACCACTCGTCGGCTCTGTTGCTGACGCCGACTTCCTGACGCGTGCATTTGAAGGCGCAGATGCGGTTTACACGATGATACCACCGATCTGGAAAACTGAAAACTTTCGGAGATCTCAGAACGAGATTGGAAAGAGCTATGCGGAAGCTATTCGAAGGAGTGGCGTCAAAAACGTCGTTAACCTCAGCAGCGTCGGCGCCCACATCGGCAATGGTTGCGGGCCGATCGATGGCTTAGCAGACTTCGAAAAACTTCTCAACGGGATCGATGGTCTGAATGTAAAGCATATCCGTCCGACCTATTTTTATTACAATTTTCTCGCACAGATCCCCATGATAAAACAAGCCGGCATCATCGGTGGAAATTTCGGAGGGCCGGATCAGAAGCTTGCAATCGTTCACACCGACGACATCGCGCGGGCTGTGGTCGAAGAATTGAGTAATCTCAAATTTACTGGCACATCGGTCCGGTATGTGCTCAGCGATATTAAGACTATGGTCGAAGTCGCGAACATCATCGGAAAAGCAATCGGAAAAAATGTCAATTGGGTAGTTTTCTCGGACGATGATCAAAGAAAGGGCTTGCTTCAAGCAGGGCTGCCAAAAACGCATGCTGAAGTATATACGCAAATGGGAGTTGGGCTACGAAAAGGAAAATTGATGGAAGAAGCGCTGCAACATTCTCCCGAACCTGGGGCGATCACATTCGAAGACTATATGAAAGAATTTAAGCGTGCGTATTCGTAAGCTGAAGGCAGAAGGCAGAAAGCAGCGTGTAGTCGAGTTTGTAGCACATACAAACAGTGGACCGAAATGCGTCCATTACTAAAAGAGCAACTTCAAACCTCAAACCTGAAACTTCAAACTTGTTATTTCACCTTCCTCGCTTCTTCATAAGATTTCATCTGCTTCTCCAACACCTTCTTATCCCCCACCATCACCAGGGTCATGTCTTCATACTTGAAATGATCTTTCGCGATGGCAGATACTTTTTCCGGTGTCACGGCATGAATGTTCTTCACCCGGTTGTTGAGATAATCGTCGCTCAGTCCGTGAGTCTCGATAAAATTCAGTTGCCCGATAATGCCTGCAGGCGTAGAATTCTGAAGTACAAACACACCAGCCATATAGTTCTGGATACCCTCAAGTTCAGCCTTCGGGGGCGCCTCTTTTTGGAGTGTGCTCACTTCTTTTGCGATCTCCTGTAACGCAGCGCCTGTATGTTCGGTGGTCACATCAGCTTGCTCATACCAGACAGATGCGTTCTTATAACTCTGGATATTGCTGAATGGTGAGTAGGTATAACCTTTGTCTTCGCGGATGTTCGAGGTTATCCGCGAACCAAAAGATCCTCCCAGCAACGAGTTTGTCACCTGCAGGGCAACGAAGTCATCGTGTTTTGGACTTATGGTTGGAAGTCCGATGATTATTGTAGTCTGCGGTGCCCCTGAGCGATCGATCATAGATACTTCGGTCGACTTCGTCGGTGTAACCGGTGGATAATTTATCTCAGGCCCCTCCTTCCAGCCATTAAAAGCGTCCTCAATGGCCTTTTGAGCAGCACCTTCGTCGAATTTTCCAACGACATAGATCACACTGCGCTTTGCTCCGAAATTCTTTTCATAAAATCCTTTGGCCATATCGATTGTGTAGGAGCTTAGCATTTCCTGCGTGGGATACACTCGGCCATACGGATGATCCTTAAAAATTATACTGTTGAACGATTCGATCGCCTGTGCCTGCGGTTGTGATTTTTGGACGCTGAGCTGTCGCTTCAGGTCACCTTTAAGACGTTCTACTTCCGACGCCGGCAGGGAAGGATTCATCACCACGTCCGCAATCACCTTGATGAGCTCGGGCGCAAATTCCGAAAGCACCGATCCCGATATTGTCGTGTTGTCGGGGCCAACACCGATGTTGATCTCGCCCCCCATAGCTGCCACCTTTCGGGAAATGGTTTTGAAATCCATAGT
>JAICGJ010000336.1 GCA_025923195.1 Chryseolinea sp. | reverse complement strand
GTGAACATTCGATATCTATTTATTACCATTCCGTAATGCTGCCGTCATCATTTCTCCAAATTGGATTCTTCCACTGATGCCCGTGCTTTGCCATAGCTCTCACTTTTTCTTCGTCAATCTCAATTCCGAGGCCTGGCAGCGGCGGGGCAGCTACATGACCATCTGTAACTTTAAAAACCTCAGGGTTTTTTAGGTAGTCCAAAAGATCGGCGCCTTCATTATAATGAATTCCCATACTCGTCTCCTGTATGAAGGCATTCAGACAGCAAAAATCCACCTGCAGTGCTGCGGCAAACGAAATGGGTCCCAGCGGACAATGCGGAGCGAGCGCCACGTCATAGGCTTCGGCCATAGCGGCGATCTTCTTCACCTCGGAGATTCCACCGGCGTGACTCAGGTCGGGCTGAATAATATCAACAGCCCCCTGCGCCAGCAATGGTTTGAAATCCCATCGGCTAAACATCCGCTCACCCGTAGCGATCGGTGTACTCGTATACTTCGCAAGCGACGAAAGTGCTTCAATATTTTCTGAAAGTACCGGCTCCTCTATAAACATTGGCTTCAGATCTTCGAGATCCTTCATGAACCCTTTAGCCATACCTTTGTGAACACGACCGTGAAAGTCGATGCCGAGGCCGATGCCAAATCCAACGGCATCCCTAACAGCCCTGATAGTATCAACGGCTTCTTGAACTTTTTTCGGCGTATCGATCCATCCCATCTCGCAACAAGCATTCATTTTCACTGCTTTAAATCCCTCTTTTACGCGATTAATTGCACCTTCCGCAACCTTTGATGGTTTATCCCCGCCGATCCAACCATATACTTGCATTCTATCGCGGACCACACCGCCAAGGAGTTCATATACAGGTACTCCTAATGACTTCCCCTTAATATCCCAAAGTGCCTGGTCGATGCCGGAAATAGCGCTCATCAAAATCGGCCCTCCCCGATAGAATCCACCACGATAAAGCACTTGCCAGATATCTTCGATCTGGCGCGCATCCCTCCCGATCAAATACGGGGTCATTTCCTCAACAGCAGCCTTTACAGTATCCGCCTTACCTTCTACTACCGGTTCACCCCATCCCTCAATACCGTTGTCGGTCGTGATTTTCAGAAAGAGCCACCGCGGAGGCACTTTAAATAATTCTAGTGTTGCAATTTTCATTGTCATGGGTTTATCCTCCAGCTCGCAACGGACAATATTCTTCCACTGCGCACCGTAATACGCTATTCTATCACGACACTCCACTAGTCACAACGTGATTTTTCTTAACCTATGTGCAGGTCGCTGCTGCACCGTTCCCGGAACAAATCTTCTATGGAGAGGATTTGGTTTTCTTGATTTTCGTCATTTGATAGACAATCGTGTACTCAGCATACTCCTGGAACTCAACTCCAAGGACTAGCTATCATCGACCAAATTATTCACTGCGTTTCTTTCTTTCTACCATGAAGATCAGCAGACCAAAACAATGCGTTCGTCACCAACCTCACAAAAATTGGATTCTTCCAATCCTGGACCCCACCTAACGCTATGTAAACTATTCTGCTATTATTGTGATTTCTTGTCCATGCTACTGGTTCCTCGCCTTCCTCAGTTTTGCCGGTAAGTAGCAATTTCGCATCGCTTGCAATGGGACTCGTCTTATATAAACTATACTTCGAAACAAAATCATCAACCCCGTCCAAGATCGGATGACTTTTATTTTCTGGATTAACAGTTACAGTTTGTGGGGATCCCACAGGTTCTCCCACTGTGTACGCCATTCCATCGGGACCAATCTCGCGTTTTTCAGGCTCGCCAGGATAGTGATGATTGTAATTGCCACCCAGCACTTCTTTATCAAACTCTGGCCAAGATTGAAATCCATGACTAGAGGTCCGAAGCGCAACCAACGGTTTGCCTGATGCAACATATTCTTTGATATCGTCGATAGCTTTACCTGAAATAGTTGTCCTTCGTACAAATGTCAAAAGCACATCACAATCCTTCAATGCATCCGTTCCTTCGAGATTTGAATATTCCCCCTTCTCATTCAGCGGTCCATTGGCTTGTAAAATAGACACGCTAAGATTTGAATATGTATTTTCCAGCGTTCGTTTATACTCCTTCAGCGTATGATGTGACACATATTCGTTTGATCCCGAAATAAAGACGATCCTCAAAGTTCTTTCCCCTTTCTGATCACACATACCCAAAAGGAGGATACATGATAGTATTATGCATTGGTGAATGCCTTTCATTATTGAGCCAGGTTTTAGTTAACTATCTATTTTGTTCTTTCACCTACACATTATCAGGAATGACATAAGGAGTCCGGTAATTACCTTTCAGGAGTTTGTTTGCTTCATCGCTATTGGTAAATCTTTCTGTCTTTGCATCAAAGTATAATTGCTTGTTCCCAATCCGGTATGAAATATCTGCAAGGTGTACCAGGCAGGCGCTTAAATGTCCCTGAGTTACGTCTCCAAAGGGAGCTTTATTTGTCCTTATCGCATCAATGAAATCAACATGATGTTCCTTATCAGGAAAAATGCCACCATCTTCTGCAATGAGTTTTGAGTCCTCACCTTTCACCTGCCAACCGCCACCATGCCGGCCGAGGTACATCAAGCCTTCAGTACCATATATTTCGGTCCTTGTTGAATTGGTCCTCCAGTCCGGAAATAATTTAGGATCCATCCGTATCGTGTTGGGTTCCTTTTTCATATAGTTTGTAGCATTTCCGCTATCACACGTCAATGCATAATCATCAAAATCATAAGTGATGGACATGTACTCTGGAGTCTCCTTTTCCGATTTGAAAGCCATGTTTCCACCTTTGCAATAAATTGATTTTGGATGACCGGGATCTCCAAGTACCAGGCGTGCAAGGTCCATCACATGGCTGGCATCGTCAGAAAGCGCACCTCCGCCGTAATCCCAGAAGTCGAGCCATCCCCCTCTGCTTGTCATGCTATGACGATTCGGATTGTAGCGGACTTGCTTTGCAGGACCAAGCCATTCGTCCCAATTCAATCCCTTAGGTGTTTCGGTGTCGGGCTTTGCCACCCATTTTGTACCCGGTAACATGTTATAACATTTCACGTGAACAATGTTGCCGAGCTTGCCACTTTTAATGTAATCTCTAGCCGAGAATGCATAGGGCGCACTTCGGTTCTGGAATCCGATCTGCATTACCTTATTATATTTTTTTGTTGCTTCAACTAACTTCTGACCTTCCCAAACAGAAAGCGTCGGATTCTTCTCCAGATACACATGCTTCCCGGCTTGTAACGCGCGAATAGCAGCCAAGGTATGCCAATGTTCAGGCGTTGCAATCACGACGCCATCTATATCTTTGTCCTCAAAAACTTTCTTCATGTTGTTAACAAACTTTGGCGCATAGCCCTGAAGTTTGTTATACTTTTCAATTTCTTTGGGAATAGCAGCCAGCGTTTCATTGACATCACATAAATACTTTACTTCAATATTCTTGTTGAGAGTAACAATGGAGTTTAAGACCTGAATCCCGCGGCCACCGCAGCCTACGAGAGCCAAGACAATCTTGTTGTTGGCCCCTAATATTGTATGCGCAGATCCTGCATTTGCCAAAGCGGAATACCCGAGTGACAATCCCAGAGTACCCTTGACTGCTTTACCAATAAAATTTCTTCTTTCCATAATATTTTATTTATGATGTCCTAATAAGTATTCAATCGAATTAACCATCAATTTATGGAACTCATCCATCTTCCAATGCTCCCAGTGTCCCATGGAAGTATAGACTACCTTACCTTTCTCGAGATTATTGACCCAAAGGACTGGTTCGGTGGGTTCGTTTGGAATATTTCCCAAAAGAAGGACTTGAG
>JAICGJ010000335.1 GCA_025923195.1 Chryseolinea sp. | reverse complement strand
TGGGCTATTTCCTGGGGTCAATTTAGCACAAGGGCCGGGCGCACGATGATGTCATGCACACGTCGTGATTGAAGACATTCAAAAACGCCGAGTTTTAAGCAAACGATAGTAAGACGGGGGCTATATTATAACAATCTAGCGATGCCAAAATTTTCTCCTTTTAAAATTTACCTTCATCGACATCTCTAATAAACTGAATCACGCCCGGGAAAAAATGCTGCTGATCATCCCACATGCTCAAATGACTTCCGTTGGGACAAAATAAGAACCTTCCTTTCCTGACCTGGCTCGCCATCCATTTCATGTGCTCAGGATCCATCGTGTCGTGGGCTGCGCCTACCGTAAGCGTGGGAACTTCAATTTCATGTAACCGTGATTTCACGTCCCATTTTGCGATCCTCCCCGAAATACCAAATTCGCTGGGACCTTGCATGATCGTATAGATGTCTGAATTGAGATGTTTAAATGACCGGTTTACCGGATCAGGCCAATCGGATGCAGGAAACCGGCAAAGATGTTTCTCGTAAAAATTGGGGGTGAGGAGTTCCATGTAGCGGGGGTTGGCGAAATCCTTATTTGCTTCTATTGCACGAACTTCCTCCAATACTTCTGGGTCCATCTGTTTCGCCAACACCTCATTGGCGTAATTTCCATACTCAGGGCAACTTGCCATCATATTGCATATCAGCAGCGCTTTCAGATTCCGCTGATATTTGAATGCATACTCCATAGCGAGCATACCACCCCAAGAATTACCAAGTAAGTAAAAATTTGTACTGTCTAGCTGCAATGCGTTCCGTACTTCCTCTACCTCTTCGACAAAACGGTCGATAGTCCACAGGCTGCTATCAGTCGGCTGATCGCTGTAATAAGAGCCCAACTGGTCATAATAATAATACTCAATGCCTTCCTGAGGAAAGAAACTGTCAAACGATTCAAAATATTCGTGCGTGGCCGCCGGGCCGCCGTGAAGCAGCAAAACTTTTATATCGGGGTTGTTTCCTACCCGTTTTGTCCAGACTTTGTATTTACCATTGTGGATGGGTATCATCTGTATGCCGCCACTCTTTACGCCGGATTCACCCATATCGTAGTATGAGGTGGTTTCGTTTGCATCTGGGGTTTTGACATCGCAAGCAGAAGCAGCAAGTCCAATAGCGAGAACAGTGACGAAAGTCTTCATGGTTTCAAGGTTAAGGAGAAATAGTATGTTATTTTTTAGGTCGATTTAGCTCCTGCCTTCCTGTTATCTCTCGAATTTACAACTGATACAAATTCACCAAAGGGAAGGATAACAGTGTTGAATATGCCCGAAGATATGGCAACTGTGCTTTACGATTTTAGGTCTACATTTTCGCCAACCAACAACTAGACCTGTATTGGTTTCGGGCGCGGTAAGAAATATAGCACATTAAAATGATTTTTGTTGCGAGAAGTCATGCACATTAGATATGGATATGTTATTAGGTGTTGATACGGGCTGATGAATTCCAGGCGAGTGCGTGGGCATATGTTCTGGTCAGTCTTGAATCTGGGGTTGGTTGCCATTCCAATTGTTGATAAATTGATGACTGAATATTTATCGATGAAACTGGAACGGACTATTTTTGAAAAGAGTCATGTTTATTTTTTAGCTTTTTTTCTACTGGTTCTTGCCGCTTTTTGGGTAACGTACATCACCAGGATCTTCGATCAGGAAAATTACCGCATGCATCTCCATGGTGCAACTCTGTTTCTATGGTGCCTCATGCTCATCATTCAGCCGCTCCTGATCAGGAAAAGATTGAATTTACTTCACAGGCGGGTTGGCAAATTTTCCTTTGTGCTTGTACCTGTCCTTGTGTTTACAACTTTTGATTTACTGCGCTATCGGATGAAAAGTCAAGGGGCGATAGATTATGCATCCATGGCGCTCGTCCTCAATGCACTCATCGCCTTTATTATATTATACGGCCTTGCGATTTACCATCGGAAAAAAGTTGCCCTTCACGCTCGTTATATGCTGTGCACCGTGTTTCCGTTCTTAACTCCGGCTACCGATCGTATCATATCGATCTATTTTCCGTCCACGCTTGAATATTTCCCCTTGCTCAATGGTCAACCCAATGTAATGGTATTCGGATTTGTATTGGCCGATGTTATACTTATTGCGCTTTGCATCTGGGATTGGAGATCGCACCGCCGGCTCAACGTTTTTCCGATTGCCCTCGCAGTATTGTTATGGTATCATCACAGCGTGAATACGTATTATCAGTATGGCTTCTGGAAGAGTTTCTGTGATTGGCTGATTTATGGAAGCTGAATCATCATTGAGATATTTCAAAGTTGCAATAATCGTAAAACTCATCACTTACTTACCCCAATTCTTCAAAGCTATGGCCTGCCTCATTACTTGGAGAATAATATTAAGACCTCGTTATTGCAACTGCGTCTAAATAAAGGAACTAATCTACCAATTAACACATATGAAGATAAAAGCATTCAAAGGCTTTCGCCCAGTTGAGTCAAAAGTAAAAAACGTAGCTTCTCGTCCATACGATGTATTGGATTCAGACGAGGCTCGCGAGGAGGCGAAAGGTAATCCCTGGTCGTTCCTGAATGTTGTCAAGCCCGAGATCACCCTTCCTCCGGAAACCGACCATTACAGTATGGCTGTCTACGAAGCTGGTAAAAACAATTTTCAAAAACTTGTCAGGGAAGGTGTGTTCATCCAGGACAAGGATGAATGCCTTTATATCTACGAGCTGATCATGGATGGCCGGTCACAAAACGGAATTGTCGCTTGCGCATCAGTAGACGATTATATGGAGGGACGTATTAAGAAACACGAACTCACCCGGCCCGACAAAGAGGCGGACCGGAAGAATCACGTCCGCGTTTCGATGATGAATGCGGAACCAGTTTTTTTTGCTTATCCATCCAATAAGTCCCTTGATGATATTGTCGAAACGATCAAGCAAACCAAACCTGTTTATTCTTTTGTCACCGATGACAACATACAGCACCGTTTCTGGGTAGTAAATAAAAGGGAGCAGATCGAAAGCATCATTGCGGCATTCGAAAAAATGCCAGCTACCTATGTTGCAGATGGACACCACCGTACAGCAGCTGCGGCGTTGGTGGGCAATGATCTGAGAAAGGAAAATCCAAATCACACAGGCAAGGAATCATACAATTATTTTCTCGCGGTTCACTTTCCCGATAACCAACTGGCTATTTTAGATTACAATCGCGTGGTAAAGGATCTTAATGGCCATACGGCGACATCATTTCTTAACGAACTGGCTAATTCTTTTGTAGTGGAGAAGAAAGGTAAGGAGGCGTATCGGCCATCACGCCTTCATGAATTTAGTATGTACCTGGAAGGTGAGTGGTACGCACTGATCGCGAAATCAGGAATGTATGATGATCGTGATGCTGTCGGTGTGCTGGATGTCACAATCCTTTCAGAAAAAGTTCTAAAACCTCTTCTCAATATCCACGACCTGCGCACTGACAAGCGCATTGATTTCGTGGGAGGTATGCGCGGACTCAGGGAGTTGGAACGCAGGGTCGACAGCGGTGAGATGGCCGTTGCCTTTGCGCTTTACCCGGTTTCCATGAATCAGCTAATTGATATCGCAGACAGTGGTGAGATCATGCCACCTAAGACCACGTGGTTTGAGCCTAAGCTAAGAAGTGGGCTAGTGGTACACGTATTTTAGTTAAGCGTAAAGCTTAAGGCAGAAAGCAGAAAGAGTAGGCAAAATCTCAGGTAGGCTGACTAAAAAAGTCGAGTGGTAGTCTCTCCCATAAAATTTATCTTGAGCACCTTAGTGGTTTCTTGGTGTACTCAGCGCTTGGTGGGCCTGAATACCTCCATTTG
>JAICGJ010000334.1 GCA_025923195.1 Chryseolinea sp. | reverse complement strand
TTTAATCAATTGTTTGCTACCACCAATGGGGTAACAATTACCAACCCGCGCAGCGATCATATCAGCCATGATTTTAATTTAATCACTAACCCGGAAGATTCTGTTTTCTCGGGTCGCGTTGCAACTGTAAAACTACCGGTTAGCCTGATAGAAAATCAAACTGTTTTTATATTCACTACTGATCTATCTACCGATACGCTGCAGGTGACGTATGATCGCGTAACCGAGGAACGTTATCCACCATGCGGCACCCAAACATTTATTACAGATATCACCATTGGAGAGCATACTTTTGATTCAATGAGCTATGCGCTTGACGACGATGACGAACCGTTACGAGCATTGGTTGACCCCCAGGAGGCTAACTTGCGCGTTTTTGGTTGCCCTCCAACAAATCTGCTTCAGGTAAATTTCGTCAGTGCGCCAAATCAATCAACGACGGTCTCAATCGAAAGTATAACAGGCGATCATTTTGAAGGCAATTTGTTAACGTCTGTGTACTCATCCAACATTCTCCCGCTGCCCGTTGATCTGGGATCCACCATTTCAACTTTTTACATCCAGTACGAAAATAACCCTGTTGTTGAGACATTGAGCGTTCAATATGTGTTTTCATCGCTCAGATATTTCAAAGCCTGTCCCAATCCCGTTATCACCGGTTTGAGCCTTGTGGAAACATCCTCCAGCATAAGAGTAATAAATACAACGCTTCAATATCCCGCGGTATCCAATGTTGAGATTACGGTTGATTGAGATATTTCTCCTCTGCCTGCTGAGCATTGAGGGACTTTCGCAGAATCGCGATTCATTCCAGGCTGATACAGTCAAAAGACCGAGTTACATCCCTACGGGTATCCGCATTGGAACTGATGTCATCAGTCTTTTTAAGACCCAGTTCCAAAGTGATTTCAGTGGCTGGGAAGTAAACGGCGACATCGACTTCTACCGGTATTACTTAGCTCTTGAATATGGCTCCTGGTCGCGGTCTTTTGCAAGTGACTCTGGAGACTACAAAAATGATGGAACCTATTGGAGAGCGGGCATTGATGTTAATTTCCTTACGAAAGACGTAGACCGTAACATGTTTTTTATAGGCGCTCGTTATGCGAGGTCAAACTTTTCAGAAGACTTGAGCATTTATGCACTCAATAAGTTCACCGGAACTTACGAGAACCTCCACTACTATCACAGCGGCGTCAATGCGAGATGGTTTGAACTAACTGCTGGGTTACGCGTTAAGATTTGGAAGGTGATCTGGATGGGTTACACAGCTCGATTCAAATTTGGGCTAAGACATGACGATATGCCTGACATTATCCCATCTGACGTGCCGGGCTATGGTCGTACAAATAAAGATTCATATTGGGGGTTTAATTACCAGGTATTCATCCGCATCCCTGTAAGAAAGCAACCGCCGCTCTACATCAAACCAAAGAAGAAATAGGATCGTTATAAAGGAGAGTCCTAGCTTTTCTTAAATAGTGAATCCACGAACTCAGCTTTATCGAAAGTCTGCAGGTCATCTACTTTCTCACCCACTCCAATATATCGTACTGGAATCTTGAATTCGTCGGAAATACCAATCACGACCCCGCCCTTTGCAGTTCCGTCAAGCTTTGTGATCGCCAGCGCTGTCACGTCAGTTGCTTTTGTAAACTCTGTGGCTTGTACAATGGCATTTTGTCCGGTGCTGCCATCCAACACCAGCAATACCTCATGTGGTGCATCGGGTATGACCTTTTGCATAACACGCTTGATCTTTGTCAGCTCTGCCATCAGATTCACCTTTGTATGTAATCTGCCTGCCGTATCAATGATTATAACGTCCATGTGCTGATCGACGCCTTCTCTTACGGTATCATAAGCCACCGCAGAAGGGTCGCTGTTCATCCCTTTAGATACAACGGGAACGCCTACACGCTCGCCCCAGAGTTTAAGTTGATCTACGGCTGCGGCGCGAAAGGTATCCGCCGCGCCTAACATAACCATTTTACCCTTCTTCTTGAATTGTGCGGCAAGTTTTCCAATTGTTGTTGTCTTGCCGACCCCGTTTACACCGACAACCATGATAACATATGGCTTTTTTTCTGCAGGCGTTTCGAATTCACGTATATCCCCAGTGTTGTTTTCAGCAAGCAAAGCAGCGATTTCTTCCTTTAGGATTCTGTCCAACTCGGCCGTGCCCAGATATTTATCGCGCGCTACCCGCTGCTGAATTCTGTCTATGATTTTTAAGGTGGTAGTAACACCGACGTCTGATGACACTAAGATCTCCTCCAGATTGTCTAGCACCTCGTCGTCAACGGTCGCCTTCCCGACAAGCGCTTTCCCAAGTTTGCCAAAAAAGCTCTCCTTGGATTTCTGCAAACCTTTATCAAGGGTTTCTTTTTTTTCTTTGGAGAACAGGTTTCCGAATATTGCCATAGCAAGGGTTTGTTTTAAAACAAAAAAAGTCCCGCTTGGGGACTTCTTAGATTCTCTAATACTAGATCATTTCTTAGCAAGTACCTCTTTCACGAGTTCGGCGGGAACGATCTCCTCCTTAAACGTGTAAGCACCTGTTTTTTCGGATTTAACCGCCCGGATTACTTTCGCAAAGCTCTTTCCGTCAGTCTTTTTGAGAGATGCAACAACCTTCTTTGCCATAAATTATTATTTGATTTCTTTGTGGACAGTATATTTTTTTAAGATCGGATTGTATTTCTTCAATTCCAGCCGTTCGGTCGTATTTTTGCGGTTTTTCGTCGTGATATAACGACTCATGCCCGGCATATTCGAAGTCTTATGCTCAGTACATTCCAAAATCACCTGTATCCTATTACCTTTTTTTGCCATGATTCTTTTGAACTTTAATTATAGTACCAGGTGTCCCTTAGCCTTTGCTTCTTTCAATACGGCCGTAATTCCGTATTTCGAAATCGTCTTAATCCCTTTGGTGGACACCTTTAATGTAATCCATTTATTCTCCTCCGGTACAAAAAAACGCTTTTTCTGAAGATTTGGTAAAAATCTCCTTTTCGTCTTATTGTTAGCATGAGAAACATTGTTCCCCACCTGTGGTCTCTTGCCTGTTATTTGACAAACTCTTGCCATATCGTCTGATTTTAGGTCCTTTTGAAAAGGACTGCAAATATCGCTACCTCAACTTAATTATCCAACCGCACACGAAATAATCATTTTCAGAAACCTAATCAAAGAGTTGCGAAATGAGGCCTTCGGGCATCAAGCCAACAAAATCGTCAACAACGACGTCCGCCTCTGCGAGCTCAAATCTTGTATGGGTGGTAGTAAGGCCCACTACCTTACATCCTGCGCGTTTTCCAGCCTCTACGCCAGAAAGCGAATCTTCGAAAACGATACAGTTTCCGGGATCAAATCCAAGCACCAGGGCCGCTTTCACATATATTTGGGGATCCGGCTTGCCGGTGGTAACATCAGAATCGTCCAAAATAGTACTAAAATACCGCCTGGTATTGGTTCCTTGCAAGGTAAAATCAACATTGGCGCGCGGGGCCGAGGTAGCAATGGCCCTGCTTATTTTCAATTCGTCCAGCTTATCCAGGAAAGCTATAAGGCCGTTCAACGGCTTAATGTCTGTGTAAAGTTGACGAAACAGCTCTTCCTTCTCGTCTGCATACGCCTTTATAGTTTGGTTATCCAAATTACCGAGCAAATTCAGTATCCAATCCCTGTTCGTCCTCCCATAAATTTTTTCACGAAGATCGCTCTCCGAGAGATCATAGCCGTGCTTCTGGCAGAATTGTCTCAAAGCTCGCTTATGCGTGGGGTTGCTATCAACGATAACTCCATCCATATCGAATATAAATGCGCAACTCATATGGTGCGGTCTCGATTTTTTGGGTGCAAAGATGAAAGGAATTATATAATTGGGGCAAACTGG
>JAICGJ010000333.1 GCA_025923195.1 Chryseolinea sp. | reverse complement strand
TCGTCATCATTTTCATGGGATGGGACTTCATGCTGTGGTCCAATTCCAGATTCAAACTCTTCTCCCAATAATTTTCCGTAACGCAGTCTTAGAACTTTTTGATCATGTGCTAATTCATTGCTTCTAACAGTGAAATTTGATCTTGAAGTTCTATTCCTTTCCTTTAAGAGCTTTTCGCTATCGATGATAATCTGCCGCTGGCTTCGAAAGTATTCCGGAATCAGATTTACACCCAGAGAGGCATCCACAGAAGTCATCATCTCGGACGTATCTTGCAAAGTTATGAAATAGGTTTCCGTTCGGGCCCGATTGGGAGTTGGTTTTTTAATATCGAACGCCTCTACATAGAAATATAATTCATCGCCAGGGAGTAAGCCGAGATCAACCAAATCAATGGTTCTGCTTGCAGGAATTTTCTTTCCTGAAATCTTTTGAGGCGAGTCAAATAACAGCTTCTGTTCACGAAACTTTATTGCTTCGCCGCTGCCCTTGCTGACTGTTGCAATAATGTAAGCCTGGCTGATCCCATAGTCATCAGCTAGTACTGATGAGAGGATAGTTTTCAGGTTGTCAGTAGGCGCCAGTTCCACGAATTGTTTTTGGTTTTCAATGACAATCGTCGGGGGGTTGTCTTTAACCACCTCCAGTTTGTAATAGTCCGAATAAGTCACATAGCTATCGTCCTTTTCCCACGCCAGCTGATAAAACCCGCTTTCTGTACAGGTATGTCGCAGGTCATAGTCTCTGGAGTTACCTGAAAATGCTATTGTATCTTTTCCGGACAGTAAGAGTTGAACTTTCGAAACTGGTCCTTCAAAAATTATATCCCAAACTACCGTCGACCCTTCGGGTACGCGAAGATCAAAATCATGAGTTGATGTAGTCTTAATTCGCGTATAGGATGGGGGTGAAATCGTAATTGTTCCCTCCTGGATCGCTGCTGGAAAATTCATCTTTTCAGTAACGACGTTTTTTTCTGGTGGGTTTTCTGAGGTGACTGAATGAACGGGTCCTTTTAAGAAGGACGTTGACGCAATACCTGCGACAAGGCTGAATACAGCAACGAATAACGCTTGGCCTATGCGATGAGGCAGTTTAATGGAAGGATAAATTTCGTGAAACCGCAAAATCGTTTTGGCCCTTTGCAACTTCTGGAGGGGAGTCAATTCTTCTTGTTTCCTCAATAGAAGATCTGCGCTTTCTCGCAGGCTCGGATAATTCCGATTCAGGTAGCGTGCCAGGTCATCGTCTGTTATGCCAAGAAGATTTAGCCACCGGAACCCGGCAAACGCAGTGGCACAACCCGTCAAACATGCGCTAATTGCAGGCACTATATTCCCGGGTGTAAAAAGCCTAGCCAAATAAAAGCTCAGGCATGAAATGCAGGCAGACCATAGCAGGATTTCCGTAACTCGAAAAATTTGATACTTTCTCCTGATTCGTTTGACTTGATATGCCGTCGATTCTGTCATTGTCCTTTTTTTAATGCCAGTAATCGCTCTACGACAAATAACGCCAACAACGCGAATGCCATAACCCTTTCGCCTGCCCTGATATCCACAGTTGAAGAAACTTCCAGTTTAGTACCATGATTTTGCCGCCATCGGACTTCTTCCGGCATAGTGCGCCTGTCTAATTCATCAATGCGGCTGCTATACTTCGCCGTTGGAATTAGGATCAACGCAAGCTGTACTGCCAAATGATCCCGCAAAGCAATTTCTTCGTTCAAACGTTTGGTTAGTTTCCAGTTGAATATCCCATTTACAATACTAGTTAAAACCAGGAGCTCTTCATTGGCCGACTCCGAAATGTCGATTTTAATTCGGTTTGGATTTGTGCCGGTAAACTCTGTGCTGCACAGCCACACGACCCAATCTTTTACTGCTCCCTCTGCATACAGATCTTTCATGAAAGTCTCAACGGTTAGGGTGACAGGAGTTTTTTTTTGGATCGCCTCAAGCGCAGCAAGCATTATATTTTTGTCGTAAGCAAAAGCAGAATCGTAGACAACAGCGATGCTAATGGTATCCGGCGATTCAACGGTTACGGAATTAAGGAGGTTTGCATCACCGCGGCCGATCCTGTGGGTATGGAACGACGTCTTAGCCTCGTCACTCTTTCCATATCGTATAGTGATAGAATCATTAGAACGTGCAAACGCAGTCGCGATAAAGTTATTGGAATCAGGATCTTTTGATAACCATTGCACATGCTCTGGCAAGCTTGTCCTTTTACCCTTAAATCCGGTAATGTAGTTGTTAGCCAGAACGATCGCCTGTTCGATGGGTTTTGTTCTAAGTTCATCCAATAAAGTCCAGTAGTCAGTTCTTTGTTCGATCATAGCGCTATCCTTTAGCAGAGGAAAGCCGGATGAAAAACATCTAACTTCAAACCCATTGTCTGCCAGGCTGTCGATTAGGGTCACAAATTTGCGTTCGCCGACTAATCCCTTGTCGATCAACAACCACCTGTTTTTTTTCCCAAACGAATCAAAATGCAATCCGCTGAGGAGAAACACGAGGCAGACGATAATGAGACAACGCAGTATCAGCAAGGCCGACTCGTTCAATCGAATGCTTCTAAATCGCCTGGTATTGGTGTTGTCCAGATAACGTATGCTACCAAACCGGATCACGTTTCCGGCTTTTCGGCTTAACAGATGGATTCCAATTGGGATTATTAATCCTGCAAGCCCCCAAAGCCATATGGAATTGACAAACTGCATCAGCGGACGATCGATTTTCGAGTTCTAAGGAAGTCTCTCAACGATTTATCAAATGGATCGCTTAAGCTTATTAAATGATAGCTTATTTGTTTTTCATACATCCATAAGCGTGACTGTCTGATCCATTCAGTCATGCGTTCAACATATATCTTTTGAAGTTCTGTGGTATGGACTTTTCGTGTCGCCTTTGTTTCAAGGTCATGAAATGTATAGGAACCTTCAAAGTCAAGTTTCATTTCATGGTCGCCCATAATATGAAATACGATTACTTCATTGCGCGGAGTCTTTAACCGTGAGATGAAATTCAGAAGATCGTTTTCTTCGTCATACAAGTCAGTGATGAATATTATCATTTCTTTCCCATGATGATCAAATAGATGCTCGATCTCAGCGCCCTTACCCCAACCGCCACCGCTTTTTACATCTATTAACGCCTTTAGAAAGCGAACAAATTGTTGTTGTTCGAATCTGGGCTGAACGATATGTATACGTTTTTCATTAACGGCATAGAGGGCGAAGGTATCGCTTTGCTTTCGAGCCAGGTACGCCAGGGTTGCCGTAAGTATTTTCGCGTACTGCAGTTTGGTCAATTTTCGTTCAGCGTAAGCCATGGATTGGCTTGCATCGAGCATAAACTTGACCGTTATGTTGGTCTCGATGTCGGCCTGTTTTATGTAATACCGCTCTGAACGTGCGTAAGTTTTCCAATCAAGCTGACGGATATCATCTCCTGGTTCGTAGTTTCTATACTGACTGAATTCCTGAGCAGCACCAATAGATTGGCTTTTGTTACTTCCGCTCATGAACCCCTCCACAACAATTCGTGCAATCAGCTCCATCCCACTTACGGAGCTCAGGATTTCAGGTTTCAGCAATTCTTTAATGAGTGCATTCATACTACTAATTAAAAGAATCTAAATACGGACTTGCCGTTCAGAGGTTCTTGCCTCTTTTTGAACTCAAAGCCATGATCTCTTTGGTAACGTCGTCAGGTGTGATACCTTCTGCTTCAGCTTTGAAATTCATAAGAATACGGTGACGTAGAACGGGGAAAACAACTTTTTTGATATCATCAAGCGTTACCGAAAAATTACCATTTAGCAGTGCTATGGATTTGGCCCAAATGATCATATCCTGGCCTGCGCGCGGCACTGCACAAAAGCGCACCCAAACTCTTACTAATTTTACTACGCTTTGATACGTC
>JAICGJ010000332.1 GCA_025923195.1 Chryseolinea sp. | reverse complement strand
TAAAGTCGGGGAAACGGTCGTTGGACAACCTTCGGACAACCAACACCTGGGGCGTTACTGACCTTAGTATTCAGTATTTGAATAAGGATACATTGCTTTTTGGAGGCCCCTTTATCCACTACAGCAAGATTATCCTTGGGCCCGATGGGATTTCCAGTATCAACGGTATCGGCTCAGCCTACAACTTTATCATAACGCGAACGACACCCATTGACATTGACTGGCTGGCCAGGCAAATGGCGAAGGCGCCGGCAATGGTTTCTCCGTCTCCCCGCGAGACCGCACATTCTGATATTCACAACAACAAGATCAAGATCGAATACGGGAGACCTTTTGCGCGCGGCCGTGTGATCTTCGGAGGCGTTGTTCCCTTTGATTCCTTGTGGCGCACAGGCGCAAATGATCCAACGCTCCTGACCATTGAAAAAGAAATTAAGATTGGCAACTCGGTTGTTCCCAAGGGAACTTACGCAATCTATTCCATTCCTCGCCAAAAAAGTTGGACGTTGATATTCAGCCGCGACCTGGACTCGTGGCCGACAAACCCGGACCGCACGAAAGAGGTTGCGCATATTGAAATGAACACAAGAAAAATTTTGCATAAAGAACAGTTCACCATTGAAGTCTCAGAAAAGAAAGGCAAGGGTTTACTGAAATTGAGCTGGAGCGCTACGGAGGCATACACGGAATTTGTAAACGTTAATTGATGACGAAACGCAATTCAGATGTTCTTGTCCAACGGATATTTGCCAATGCAAATTCGCAACCGATATTTGCTGCACGAAATGTAGCTACATGGGTAGAAATTTTCTTTGATCAACGCAGCGTCCCTAAAGGGAGACGCTGCTGCGACCGTGCCGCTCATCATTTACTGCAGAAATTGCAAACCAGAAAGCCAGTTCGTCAAGATTCAACACGCCGTCTCCGTAGAGTCTCCCGCCTCGGGGACTCTGACGGAGTGCTGCAAGAAAAGCGTTTGTTACCTTTCTAAAAATCTTTTTAATCAACGCAGCATCCTTGAACGAGACGCTGCTGAGACTGCTCACAGTCCTCTACCAAAGTATCGAATGTCGCTGATAATTAAAGTACTATCTCGAGCTGGCCCTATGCCGTTGCTAAAGCAAGCTAACCCCCCATGAGAACTTATTCAATGTGATGTCGGTGCGTGCTCCTCATCCATCAGGTACGTTATTTCTTCTAAGCTGCAATCGGCTCAAGACATCGAAACATTCCCAACGGCCATGTTCATCCTGTTTAGATATTGAATAGCCAATGGGTCATCAACATCACTTCGTATCCTGCTGTTGCATACTTGTAGCCTAACTCATTGTTGGTATCTAGCCATTCTCGGGAAATTCATAAAAGAGCTTTGCACGCTCAATACCACTAGTGTGTGACAAGATAATCATCAGTGAATCAATTTTTGTATTATTCTGCGATTGTGAAATCGAAGAATCAAATGTCAGCAGTGCTGTTACCAGCAGTGTGATTATTTCTGATTTGTTCATACGACTGAATTTAGGTTCAGCTCTTTTTTCCATTCAGATAACCTGAAAATACCATCAAGACGCTGCAAATCCATAATTTGAAGAAAGTCGAGCCCGTACAATGAACTTCAATTTATCCCAATCTAGTTTTAGCAATAACTAATATAATCCGAAATCCCTGGACAATTCTGAGTTTCAGAATTTTTTATTTCCATCATTTATGACATTTAGTAAATTAGCTTGTAGCTCACTCCTATGCCAATCATCGTCACTTCACGAAAAAAATTTGACACAGAAATTTCCAAACGCGCTGCGGAAATCTGTGATCAAATTATTCTCGAAATGGGAGCAGAACTGCACGACGATCTAATTCAAAAGCTGTCGATTTTCAGGCTTTACATAGACCGGCTCGAACGCTCCGTCCATGATCCAGCAGAGACCGAAACGTTGCTCATCAATATGCGCACTGATTTTGAGGGTGTAATTCAGTCGGTTCGTAGAATTTCGCGGAAGCTGTTGCCTGAGCATACTAACCATGATTCGCTTAACACAAGTATTAATTTGCTCTGCAAGTCGCTTGAACGCCCGGGACTTGGGAACATTTATTTTGAAACCACCGGTAATGAGGAGGCCATTCCTCCTGTTAGCCGTATATATCTTTACAGGATTATCCAAGAACTTATTCATAACGCATTCAAACATTCGTCTGCCTGGCATGTCTGGGTGAGGTTGAAATGGAAGGCAAAGCACTTGTCTATCGAAGTGGAGGATGACGGTAGCGGGTTCAATAAAATTTCCGAATTTATTGAACGCTTGAGAAAGAAAAATAATACTTTAAAGCTTCGCTCAACTGTGATTGGTGCCATTATTTCATATCATCATGGTGAAAAGGGGCTGCTAGCAAGGATTGAATATGACTTCTGACTTGCTATAAGATTCCATTTCTGTATGCATAAGCTATAAGCCCGGCGGTATTCTGCACCCCCATCTTTTTAATAAGCCGGATACGATAGGTTTCCGCAGTGGAATCCGTCAGTTTTAGGAGTGATGCTATTTCTTTCGTTGTGAGGCCACTGGCAATGGCCTTTAACAAGTCTCTCTCTGAAGCCGTCAACACCACAGGTGGAATGTGATCCCATCGATTGGCGTTTGCCTGAATGATATCTAAAATCTTGGGTGAGAAATAACTGCCCTTCTCCAAAACACCGTTAATGGTAGCCAGTATTTCTTTATAGCCATCGAGTTTATAAACGATGCCATGCACTCCGGCTTTCAACAAGTTCATGAGGAGTTCTGCGCCTTCAAGTCCGGTAAGCATAATTACCTTTGGTTGAATCGTTTCCTTCTTGAGCAATGTCATTAGATCCAGGCCGTTAGTATCTATAAGCCGAAAGTCCATTACTACAAAATCAATATCCTTAGTAATGTGATCTTTAAATTCTTTTGTATTCGCTGCCTCATATATATTCCGGACAAAATTCTCTTTTTCCAGCAATGCCCTGAGGCCTTCGCGAATCAGCGCTTCATCCTCCACAAGTAAAAAATTCAATTTTTGCATATTGGTAAATCGTCTGTCAGACTTTTGAGTTCCTCACTCTAAAGTAAGAAAGCATAGAGATAATCCGGATAAAATGTTTGTCCGGTTTTCCAGATAAAAGTAATGAAGCTATTGATGTGCCTTCGTTGTTGTATTAGCTTTCTTAAAAAAACAAAAAAAAACATCTCATGGAAAATCAAACACGTCATTTGAAGCGGGGGTTGCAAAAAGCTCGAAGGATGAATTTAGTGTTAATGATTTGCATACTTATCATTTCTCTAATTATGCTTATTTATATCACCAATTCTTAACAATAAATTTTGCCAACTATTTGTTCACGGTTGTTCGTCATTTGCAGGGCATTTAACAGAAACTTTTCTTTTGTGTGCTATTCCCCCAGAAAGGTTTGCCCTGCAACTTGGCTATTGTCCCACCTTTTCATACTTCATCGTGGACAAATTCACCTATGTGTTCGCTAATGTCCTTATGATGCGACAACCTATGTAAAATGGAAGAGAGTCGCTCTGAGGTGCTTCCTATTTTTGTCCAGTAGTCTTCCATCTTAGCTTGATCTACTTCATGCTTACCTAAGAAGCAAAGGCCTTTTATAGTGGCTATCGAGCTTTGAATATCCGTTGAGGCCCTATGGATGAGCAGATCTCTTTCGTGCCACGCGCGTTCTAAGGCGTCCTGATTGATCTGTAGTTCCCTTGTCCTTTCTATTACCTTTTTATCTAAAATAAGGTTGGCACGTTGTTTAGCTTTATTGCGCCGGGCAAACATTATCGCCAATAATATCCCAAACAAAGCAACGACACCAACGGCCACATTAGCGATTCTCTGGCGTAGCATGATTTCATCATTTAAAGCCATGATCTTATTTTGAGCTTCAATCCGAGCTCTGCTTTCTCTTTCGATGTAATC
>JAICGJ010000331.1 GCA_025923195.1 Chryseolinea sp. | reverse complement strand
GCAGCTTTCTGGGTAATAAAATAGGTGGTGGAGGTTTAAATGCTAAAAGAATTGATTCTGACATCAACCTTGGAATGGATTTCAATTCCATCGATGAAGATTTTATTTCCTTCTATGATTTAAAAATATTAGCCGGTAGGAACTTCATTAAAGACGATAAGCCGGACGCTGTCATCATCAGCCGTTTTGCAGCTTCACGCCTCGGCTTTAATGATCACGAGCAGGCAGTCGGTGCCAAAATTAGCCTAGACTTCATGTGGAAAGGAAATTGGCAAGACGCAGAAGTGATCGGTGTATTCGAGAACTTCCGCAATTCATCTTTTCTTAATATGAGTCAGAGCAGTACGGAGTCTACCACTGAAGGAAGAGGTGTCGTCTTCATGGGTAATAATCAATCGTCTGATAAGAGCTATCTAGTGCATGATAAAATATCGGTTAGGGTATCCCCGCAAAACCTAAGAGAAACCATTGGTACCATTCAGAATAAATTTGAACAGCTTTTTCCTGATATGCCTTTTACCTGGTATTTTCTTGACCAGAAAATAAATGAGGTTTACGACCATGAAAAAATTTCAAGAAATCAGATTGTGTTGTTCACGGCCCTGGCACTTATTATCGCTTGTCTTGGCATGCTCGGGACGATCACCAATAAAGTAGTTGAGAAAACAAAAGAGATTGGCATTCGGAAGGTGTTGGGTGCAAAGCTTCACCAGATTGCCACAGTGCTGTTGAACACCACAGCGAAACAGATAATTATTGCAACACTCATTGGTATACCCATAGCATATTATCTCACGCAATTATATCTGGAGAAGTATTCTGAACGGATCAGCTTGCAATGGTGGCACTTTGCAACGCCGATTTTGATTTTGGTGGTGATCATGTTTCTATCAATTTCATCAATTCTCTGGAAAGCGGCAGGGACCAATCCTGTGGATGCTCTTAAATATGAATAGATATAATATAACAGCCATGCTCCTCAACTACCTTAAACTTGCTGTACGGTTACTGACAAGAAATCCTTTCCTCACTTTCATAAACGTAGTCGGCCTGTCATTGGGCTTTGCCGCGTTTTATGCACTATGGGAGTTTTCAACTTCTGAATTAAAAACCGATCAGCATCATAAGGATTTTGAACGCATCGCACGGATTGGTATGAATTGGACCTGGAGCGATGATGGCGGGAAGAGTTGGGGCCATATCGTTGTTGGCAGTCCCATGACATCACAATTTTATAAGGTTGTGGATGACTATCCGGAAGTTGAAGACGCAGTCAGCGTCATGCAACAACAAAACTTTTCCAAAGAAGCAACAGGACACGGCACCGAAACATTAATTTCCTTTGACGAACCTGGTAAAAACGCACGAGTTTTCAAAGAAGAACACCTAGTGTATGCGGACTCTAACTTGTTCAGCTTTTTCAATATTCCGCTTGTATACGGCGAAAAGGAGGAGGTTTTGAGTGAAGCCGGCTTCGTTGTACTATCACGGTCCACAGCTAAAAAGTACTTTGGAGAAACAGACCCAAGGCGACAGATCTTAAAATTGAATGATAGTCTATCCTTAAAGGTCTCAGGCGTTTTTGAAGACTTGCCTCATTATACTCACCTGAAATTTGACTTGGTGATATCGAACAAAAATTTGGTTAACCGCTGGAAAACTTTTCCGGAAATTTTTTCCCACTGGTATTTGAAGTTGTCAAAAGGCAGTGATCTGAAATCGTTTGAATCAAAATTGAACACTGAAGTGCCCAACTACTGTGCCGATCAATTGCGTGCATTCCCGCAGGCCAAACTGTATTTTTTTGTACAGCCGCTAAAGGATGTTCAATTCGGTCAACCTCTTATGGCTGATAATTTCTATCCTAAATCGAAAACGTTTTTGTACACCCTTGCTTTTATAGCTGTTTCAATTCTGTTCATGGCCCAAGTCAATTATGTGAACCTAACCTTAACACACACCATGCGAAGGTTAAAGGAAGTGGCTACCCGCAAAGTATCGGGCGCGGGAATTCTTGATATCGTTATGCAATTCGTTATGGAGGCTTTTATTGTAACCATTATAGCCCTCGCCCTTTCCTTTACACTTATACAACTTGTGAGAACGCCGGTTGCACTGCTATTTAATATTCAGATTGCGCCTATTGCAGCTATCAGCTTTTCAACACAGCTGATTTTATTCTTAATTATTGCTACGGGCGTACTATTATCAGGCTTGTACCCTGCACTAGTTTTCTTCAGTTATCATCCAGGCGTTTTATTCCGGTTAAGCAAGACGCCCTCCAACAAAAGAATTATTCCATCACTTCTCACAATTAGCCAGTTTTCAGCGGCCCTGGTTTTTATTCTTTTTGGTTTTGTAGTGGCTCATCAGCTTAGCTACATCCTCAATAAAGAAGTGGGTATTACGAAGGAGGAAATTATTATTATAGAGGGTCCAGTTGTCAAGACAGGCAACTTCCACCAGGACTTTCATTCCTTCTCTAAGCAGTTATCAAAATATCCAAATGTCCAAGGTGTAACAGTAAGTAACTCGGTAGTTGGAGATAAGGCTTATAGTAGTGGCTATTTAAAAGTTGTGGGAGCTGATCTCTTTTTTGGTATGGAGAATTTTGGAGTGGATGAATATTTTATTCCGTTTTATTCAGTCAAATTACTGGCCGGGAGAAACTTTGTGCTCGATGATCGGGCTGACGTAGTACTGATCAGCAGGGTTGCAGCAAACAGACTAGGATTTGATAAACCAGAAAAGGCTATTGGAGCAATTGTGCACACAGATTACGCACAAGGATTGAATCGCAATTGGAGGAAAGTAGAGGTTATCGGTGTTATTGAAGATTTCAGGTTGGTTAGTTTCTTCAATTTGAAAGAGGCGAGCTCAGAATTTGCTTCAGAAGGGCGCGGTATTTTTTTGGCCTATGAAAACAAGCTCTTTGACGCGTTAGGCGCTCAAAAAATTGGACTGAAGGTGAATAAACAAAACCTTGAAAGCGTGATAGCGGATGTGGAAGAGCTTTTCAATAAACAATTCCCGGGTAATTCCTTTACCTGGTATTTTCTGGATGACCATGTTAACGGCGTATACGGATACGAAAAAATTGCCCGAAATCAAATTTTGTTATTCACAGGGCTTGCCATCGTAATTGCATGCATGGGATTGTTGGGAATGATCTCTTATAAGGCTGTGGAAAAGACAAAAGAAATTGGAATCCGGAAGACCCTCGGAGCAAAGGGAATTCATATCGGAACACTGCTTTTAAATACAACCTTGAAACATATTCTAATTTCGATATTTATCGGGATACCAATTTCTTGGTATTTGATTCAACGGTATTTTGAAAAATTCTCCGATCACGTAGTTCTGCAATGGTGGCACTATCTTGTGCCAGTTTTGATCCTGATCCTGATCATGTTTATAACCATAGCCTCAGTGCTTTGGAAAGCAGCGCGGACGAATCCTGTAGATGCGCTTAAGTATGAGTGAGATACGTACAATTTAGAATTATGCCAAAAGTTGTTTCTTCTTCACAAAAAAGTTATATTGAGTAAAGTGCTGATGTATGAAAGCAATTATTGCGACGATCATGTTATCACTTTTGATTGCCGCGTGTATTGCAGGATTCTCGCAATGCAAAGATACATCCCCTTCGGCTAGTCCAGCTGTAATCGAAAAACTAGTCTTATTCCAGGATACTTATAAATCAAAAAAATATCGAGATGCAACCGGTCCGCTAAACTGGCTACTCAACAACGCTGCCTCAATTAACACAAACTTGTACATCATGGGCGCTGATACATATGATAAGCTTGCCCAGGCCGAAAAAAATCCTGCTACCAAAAGAATATACATTGACTCGCTGATGGTAATATACGATCTCCGGATCAAGAATTGCGGCGAAGAACCGAACGTAACCAATAGGAAGGCGCTCTCTTTTTTCTACTACAATTATGATGACAAGGCTCGGGCAAGCGAAGTTCTGCCG
>JAICGJ010000330.1 GCA_025923195.1 Chryseolinea sp. | reverse complement strand
GTCCGGCATAATCCAATACATTCGACAAGAATTGTGCGGTAAGAATTACGTCAATGTTTTGACCCAGCTTGGTCTGGATCTGCGTTCCTGTAAGGCTTGTAATGTTGTAGCTTGCGCTTGCTGAGTTTTCTGTCGATACCAATAGATACTCCAGTGCCTTTTTCAGATGAGAGGAATATTTGCCTTCATTCAATGTTGATCCACTTCTTAACAAGGCCATAGATACCATCGCAGTCGTCGCGGGATCGGTTTCCACGGCAAGCGGATCAATTATATCCTGACGGTTATGACTTCCAGCACCCCAGCCTCCGTTTTTGTTCTGTGCCTGGATGATCCAGGACAACCCGCGGTCGACCGACAACCTAACATTTTCAGGCGTCTTGTAGATATCGTGCAACGCCGACGATTCTTCTCCCATCACGGTTCTGAAGACACATCCTTTTGGAGGCACAAAAGGTTTTGTTTTTTTCTGCTCGGTCCGAAATTTTCGGAAGGAAAAACCAAACAATAAGATTGTACTTAGAGCAATGCAGGTCAAAATCGAATATTTCCACGTTTTCATAGTGTTATTTATTTATTCAACCCATATGATGCATGGAGGCCAGATAATTCCATAAAAAGATTAGTTTTTTTTAAAAAAATCATTTTCGGCGTGCATTCCTCTGTGCCCGCCGCAGGGTTTCGCGTAGGCAGGTCTGCGGTTAAATTTGTTTGAGAGGCACGTGCGTTACCACAGTTTCTAACACAGAAGATTCTCCGAGGTCTGCCGCTGGCGTAAAATGCAAATAACCGCGGAGGACTCGGAGATAAAACCACGCAGAGTTCGCAGGGGAGTTTTTCATAAAGCGCCTCTGCGCCCACCGCGTGTATTCCTCTGTGCCTGCCGCAGGCAGGTCTGCGGTTAAATCTATTCAGGCGCACGAACCTTCCGAAATGCCCACTACGATGACACTTATAAGTCAACAACTCGCGCATAAATGCAACTAACGCAGAGTACCGGAGGCGCAGCGAAATAATTATGAAGCTTGGGGTTAAAACGCAATGGGTGTCAACGCCATCGCAATAAAACGTATTTCCCAACCAATTTTAGATTATTTAGGCTATTCCTATCTTTCGAACTGGAAGAAATGACAATGAAAGCCAAGCGCCTGATAAAATGGAGTTTTCCTCTCTTATTACTAATAGGTATTTATTTCCTGGGACCACGACCCGAGAAACCGGAATATAACAAGGCAATGCCCGCAGTGCCTGAAAATGCCACTGAATTGGAGAGATTCATTTCGGACGTGGAGGCCAGGCATAATGTAAAACCCAATAATCAAGCTCGCATCATTTGGAACGATAGTACTAAGCAAAAAACACGCTATTCGGTTGTATACCTGCACGGATTTTCAGCCAGCCAGGCAGAGGGCGATCCCACACATCGGATGTTTGCAAAAGACTTTGGATGCAATCTTTACCTCTCGCGGATCACCGATCACGGCATCGACACAACTGAGGCCCTATTGCTCTTTTCTCCAGATCGCGCCTGGGAAAGTGCGAAACAGGCGCTGGCCATAGGAAAGCAAATTGGAGACAATGTTATACTGATGAGTACTTCCACGGGTGGAACACTAGCACTAATGCTGGCCGCTGAATATCCTGATGATGTATTTGCACTGATCAGTCTATCACCAAATATTGCCATCAATGATCCGGCCGCGTTCATACTTAATGATCCATGGGGGCTACAAATTGCGCGGATGGTAATGGGAGGGAACTACCGCGTTACTGATGCCAGCGAGGAAGATGCAAAGTATTGGAATAAAAAATACAGGTTGGAATCCCTTACACAACTGGAAGAACTAATTGAAACATCCATGACAGCTGAGGTATTTAATCGGGTAAAACAACCGTCATTGACCCTCTATTATTATAAGAATGAAGAGGAGCAGGATCCGCAGGTTAAAGTGAGCGCCATGTTGGAAATGCACAAGCAGTTGGGTACCAGTGATGATCATAAATTTGCCATAGCAATGCCCGATGCGGGTGCTCACGTTTTAGGTTCGGCCATGACGTCGAAAGATATCGATGGTGTTTACCAGGAGATTGAAAAATTTGCCGTCGATGACCTTAAGATGCCTAAAGTAGCGACAACTCCGGTGAGTGCCTCTTTACATTGATTTCGAAATTTATTACTTAGATCCCTGGATCGCCTTCTCGAGATCTTCGGGAGTATCGATTCCTATGGTTTCGGTGGCGGTTTCAGCAATGCTTATCTTAAAGCCATTTTCAAGCCATCGAAGTTGTTCGAGTGATTCGGCTTTCTCCAGGGCAGAAACCGAAAGTCGATGTAGGCGTTCGAGAACATCCGAGCGATAGGCATACATACCGATGTGTTTATAGAATTTATGTTTGCCTGTCCAGTCTCTCTCATTTGTATTTCGTACATGGGGAATGGGCGATCGGCTGAAGTATAATGCTTCCATCGTTTTGTTGAAAACGACCTTTACAATATTGGGATCGAAAAGTTGTTCAGTAGACTGTAGCGATTTTACCAGCGTTGCAATTTCCGTTATTCCATCCAACCTGCCGGCCAGCAAGTCTATTTGTTCAGGCTGAATGAAGGGTTCATCACCTTGAATATTAATAACGTAGTCATACTTTTTGCGCTGAAGGGTGAGCGCCTCATGACACCGGTCTGTACCACTTGCATGGCCTGGCTTTGTCATACAAACGGCTCCCCCAAATTTTCGCACGTGATCATAGATGTCCTGATGATCGGTGGCAACGATGACATCGTTTAATGCACTTGACTGCTGCGCCTGTTCATATACTCTCTGAACCATCGATTTACCATTAATAACTGCAAGTGATTTTGCAGGAAAGCGCGTGGAAGCATAACGCGAAGGAATTATTCCGATGATTTTCATGCGTTATTATTCAATTTTTTCACCAACAAGCTGGATCCTATGACGTTAATTACTTCCACTGAAGATCCCTTGTCGATATATTCTCCTCGTGTATAGGCATCGTACATCACTCCTTCAACGACGACTTTTCCGCTTGGCCGCAATACTGTTTCGGTGACACCTTTCTTGCCGGATAACGCTACCGTTATAAAATTGGCGGTATATCCCTGCACACTGTCCTGCGTATCGGTCAATGCTATCCGTCTGAAAAATTTCGAATCCGGCAGTTTTGCTCCCCCGACGAAAAATAGAACTATCGCCCCCAACAATCCTCCCATTGCAGCTGCAAGGGCTCTGAGAATATCATTCATTCTCACGAATTCAAAATCAAATGCGTCATTATTGATCATAATAAGCATCAAAGAGCCTACAACGAGGATGATACCTCCAATGCCTGCTACACCGAATCCTGGAAGCACAAATATCTCAACGGCTATTAATGCAAGCCCTGCGAAGAAGGCAATGATCTCCCAATTCTCAGCCAAACCATTCAGATAGTATGGTACCAGATAAAGGATCAACGCTACAAGTGCGGCCAGCCCCGCAAATCCGACGCCTGGCGTCTGCATTTCGAAATATATTCCCCCGAGAATTACCAGAATAAGTACACCACTGATAAACGGATTAAGGAAAAAACTGATAATTCTATCTGTAGGACCCAATTGGAAGCGATCCAGTTCATAGTTCGATATGCTATTTTTCTTCAGTATCTCCTCAATGGATTCAACCTTACCTTCACAATAACCATATCGTATAGCCTCAGAGGTAGAGAGTGTGATCACTTGCCCCGCTTTTTTGACGCTGTCCAATTGAACTTGTTCGTCGACCATTCCTTCAGCAATGGTAGGATTTCTATTGTTTTCCTCTGCTGTTGACCTCATAATGGATCGCATGTACGATTGATATTTATCCGGAGCCCTCTCTCCAGTAGCATCCACAACTGTAGCGGCTCCAATGCTGGCACCAGGGGCCATATAAATACTATCACAGGCTATTGAGATCAAAGCGCCTGCTGACGCGGCATCGGCATTAATAAATACCCACACCGGTTTTTTAAAACTCATGAT
>JAICGJ010000329.1 GCA_025923195.1 Chryseolinea sp. | reverse complement strand
CCTGGATATTGTAATGCTTCCTTTTTGAAGGCTTCGATATCTTTCTGTACTCCACCACGAAGGTCCATGGCCAGGATATTTTCCCGATCGAGTCCTAGATTTTTGCTTCGTATGTACTCAATTTGATTATAAATCACGATGCTACCGCTGATTAAAATTACTGAAAGACTAAACTGGAATACCACGAGCGCTTTCCTCACATAGATTTCCCCTCCAAGCGATTGTGGCTGCCCTTTCAGGACCGACACCGGCTTAAACGAAGAAAGAAAGAAAGCGGGATAGCTTCCAGCCAATAGCCCGGTAGTTAGTATGACAGCTAGCATCGACAGGATGATTGCAGGGTCGCTGTAGTCTATGGTAATCTGTTTGTTTGTTAGCGCGTTGAATAGGGGCAAGGCAACCTGTACGACCGCCATAGCAACCACCATGCTAACGGTCGAAATGATCAAGGACTCACCCAGGAATTGCTTCACAAGGTTCCTTCTCTGCGCTCCAATAACCTTGCGAACTCCTACTTCACGGCTACGCGTAGAAGAGCGGGCCGTCGCGAGATTCATGAAATTTATACACGCCATAAGCAAGATAAAAACAGCGACCAGCGAAAACGCACGCACGTATTCGATGGCTCCACCGTCTTGCTTCCCATCCGCAAAGTTTGAAAACAAGTGAAAGTCCCGATATAATTGAAGAAATGGAATTACTAAACAGGCATCGCAATTCTTTTTTACAATCGCAGTAAGTTTGGTGTCAACGTCCTTGACAGATGACCCTGTTCTTAACTTTATGAAGGATTGGTTGCTGGAGACCTCCCAATTTCCGGACATCCACGGCCGGCCTTTCTCGTAAGTTTCAAAGGGTAGCACAAAGTCGAACTGCAAGGAGGAATTCGAAGGGATATTCCTGAATACAGCAGTCACCTTCATATCGAGTTGTTCCGACACTTTGAATACTTTACCGATAGGATCTTCATTTGGGAAGTAAACAGAAGCCATTTTCTCAGAGATCGCCACAGAATTGTTATCCGGCATTGGTTCATCGGGATTTCCGTCAATGATGGGGAAGGTGAACATTTTGAACAAATCAGGATCCGCCCAGATGCCCTTCTGCATAAGAGAACGGTCGTTGGATGCAAACAGTAGTTCACTGCCCCAATCCATTCGTATAGCATATTCGACTTCAGGGATTTCTTCCTTGGCGGCTTGAACCAGAGGAGAAGGCGAAGACGGGAAAGTCTTAATCGATCCATCGGTATAGTGAGAATTATGCCACACCTTATAAAGTGTGTCACCCTTCTTGTGGAACGAATCATATTTCAATTCATCATTCACCCACAACAATATGAAGATCGTTGCAATTAACCCGCAGGCAAGTCCGGCAACATTAATGAGCGTATATCCAAGATGTCGCTGAAAATTTCTTATTGCCGTCTTGAAATAACTCTTGAGCATAAACTAAAAATTATTCGGTGCGCAGTGCATCCGCAGGGTTGTTAACTGCGGCCTTTAACGACTGAAAACTGATCGTAAGCAGTGCGATCAACAACGACGCCAGGCCAGCTAGTAAGAAAACTTCAATGCCAATTTTGATGCTGTACTGAAAATCCTGCAACCACTTTTCCATGACAAAGTATGCTATCGCACTAGCCAGTACGAATGAGACGAGAATGAGTACAATGAACTCGACCGATAACTTATAGAAGATTGTGGCATTGCTTGCACCGAGAACCTTTCGGATGCCTATTTCTTTTTTCCGCTGTTCCGCTGTGAAAGCCGAAAGCGCAAACAGACCTAAACCGGCAATGGTTAACGCCAATATGGTAAAATGTGTAAACATGTTTGCAAAAGCCTGCTCATTGCGATAAAGATTGGCAAACTGTTCATCCAAAAAAGCATATTCGAAAGTGGTTCCGGGATTTATCTTTTTCCACGTTTGTTCAACAAATGATATCGTTTCGTCCATGTTTTCTGTCTTCACCTTTATGGATAAAGCGCCATTATCCTTGCTATACAACATGAACATCGGCTCAAGCTTGTGACGAATCGTAGCGAAGTGAAAATCTTTAACGACTCCGATTACTGTATATGGTGTGCGGTCGGTAGCGGCGTTAGGGCCCGTTTGAATACTTATCTTTCTTCCAACTGCCTCGTCCCATTTTAACAACCTCACCATTTCTTCGTTGATGATCATTGAAAGCGAGTCATCATAGTCGAGTGAAAAATTTCTTCCTTTCGACATTTTCATGTTCATTGTCGGAATGAAATTTTCATCGGCAGACATGATGCTGGTAATTATGTTCGTTTCGCCAGTAGCACCCTCCGGAAATATGTTCGTCCGCCCAAGTTGTTGACCAATTCTCGAGGACGAGGTACCCGCAGAAATAATATTCTCGTTACGCAACAATTCGGTCTTTAGGGTGGTCGATCTGGAAATAGCATCTCCATTTTGCTGGATCGAAATCACTTGCTCTCTATTGTACCCAAGATCTGTACTGTAGATGAAGTTCATCTGTTGAAATACGATGCCTGTGCCCACCATCAGCGCAATGGAAATCGTGAATTGTACAACAACCAGTGACTTTCGCAGCTGAACACCGCGGCTGGAATTTTTAAAAGATCCCTTCAACACGAGGATAGGTTTGAATGCGGAAAGGACAAAGGCCGGATATAGACCAGCGAGGATACCAACCACCAGGATCAGGGCCAGGATGATGAGGATGTTTTGCGGCTGCATCAACAGTGATACGTCTGCAAAACGTTGATAGGTGTTGTTGAGCAGAGGAACAGTCGCGAACACGACCAAAATAGCAATGATCGCCGCGATACATGTCACAATTATAGATTCAATCAGGTGTTGGCCGATAAGTTGATACCGTACAGCACCGATCACCTTCCTCATTCCTACCTCCTTAGCCCTTCCAGCCGATTTTGCCGTAACCAGATTCATGAAGTTTACGACCGCCAGCAAAAGAATAAGCCCGGATATCGTTGAAAGTACATATACATTGAGTATATCGGACTTGTTAGCATTCGTTTCAAACAGTATTTCTTTCGACCTTAAATGAACATCTTCTAACGGTTGAACTACTGGCGTAAAGAATTCGAACGCGTTATTTTTCTTGCTGATCGCCTGCAATTTAGCATTGAGATCGTCTGCGTCTATCGGTCTGTCGAGAAGCAAATAGGAAAAAGTGAAAATACCCTGCCAAGTTTCCAAGGCCTGACGCAGCCCATCCTCATCTTTCCCGGGGACTAACGAATGGAGCAAATCAAATTTAAGATGAGAATTCTTGGGCGGATCGGCGAGGACGGCTGTGACGTTGAGGTCGGTAGTTCGGTTCAACTTAATCGTTTTGCCAATGGGATTTTCATCTCCAAAAATTTTTGTGGCCAGCGATTCCGTAATGGCGATTGATCCCGGGTTCTCCAGAATTCCTTCCTTCGGACCGTCGATTACCTTGAAATCAAAAACGTCAAATACAGATGGGTCGACCCGAAATGCGGCTTCACACTTTAAAACATTATCGTTGTAACTCAAGTCATATCGGCCGCCTCCCGTAAATCGTACACATTCTACTACTTCAGGGAGTTCTTCCTCCGCGGCCGGCGCAAGCGTTGGCTGGGTTACACCCACAAGTTTGCTGCTGACCCCTTCAGCACTATCAATAGTTAGAAGCCTGACAATCCGACCATAGTGTTGATGAAAGGTATCATACGACAGGTCCTCCTGAACATATAGATAGATCATCATGCTTGCACCCAGCCCAAGTGAAAGCCCAATAATTTTGATAAATGAATAAATTTTTTGAGATAATAGATTTCTTATGCCCGTTATGAAATAGCTCTTCAGCATGATTTATGGTTTTTTGATCGATAGTCAATTCGAATGCCATGGCCGAAATGAGGAGAATCGGAGCGATAAGCATATGTGGCCGTGGCGGACAGTGAACGATGACGGCCAAATGTGTCCGGATTCGATCGGTCGGTCGGTCGATGCATATCCCCTGTGATTTGCGTGGAATACAGAATAGGATTCCGGATAACCGGATGACTTTTCAACACTCGGTCTTCGCGCCTTTTGCGAATTTACTTTTGTTCTTCTCTATAACTACCGGCAGCAATG
>JAICGJ010000328.1 GCA_025923195.1 Chryseolinea sp. | reverse complement strand
TCCCATTTGCGTTGGAACTTTGTTTATCAAAGACCCCAGCATTTGATGACCCGAATTGCCAAAACGAACAGAGTCTTCTTTATTGAAGAACCCATCCTGGACGACAGCTTCCATTTCGACGTGAAAAAAGAAAGTGGCGGGATATTTATCGTTGTACCTCACCTTCCGCGCAAGTTGAGCGACAGGCAAATCCTGAATCATCAGCGCGAATTTATTTCACGGCTTTTAATCAAAATGAGTATAGATCGATATGCTCTTTGGTACTACACGCCTATGGCTTTGCCAATCAGTGATCATTTGCATCCTGTGGTGACGATCTATGACTGCATGGATGAGCTTTCCGGTTTTAAGTTTGCGCCATTAGGTTTAGAAGAACTTGAGAGGAAATTGATGAGCATGGCTGATGTGGTTTTCACGGGAGGTCAAAGTCTATTCGAGGCAAAAAGAAATCAGCATCGCAATATTCATCCCTTCCCCAGCAGCATTGATCACGATCATTTTTCAAAGGCCAGAACTATTAAGGATGAGGCGCCCGACCAGGAAGGCATCCCGCATCCAAGATTTGGCTTTTATGGTGTCATCGATGAGCGAATGGATCTACAACTGCTAGCAAACGTGGCGAAGCAGCGAAAGAATTGGCATTTTATATTAATTGGTCCAACTGCAAAAATTAAGGCCGAGGATTTACCCGGTCAAGAGAATATACATTACTTGGGGATGAAGAATTACGGGGAGTTGCCCTTATACCTAGCCGGCTGGGATGTGGCTATAATGCCCTTCGCATTGAACCATTCGACCCGTTATATAAGCCCGACGAAAACGCCAGAATATCTTGCTGCGGGAAAACCCGTGATCTCGACCCCGATTACCGACGTGATTAGGACCTACAGCAGCGTTGTGAATTTTGCGGCAACGGCTGAAGATTTTATCCAGGTTGCAGAGAACGATATTCAATACGATGACACGTGGCTGTATCATGTCGACCAGACATTAGCGGAAAATTCGTGGGACAAGACCTGGAAGCGAATGAAAGAACTAATTGAGGAGACGATGACGCACGGTGGAAATAAAATTAATATTAAAACTACCCAAACCTATGTTTGATTATATGATTGTCGGGGCAGGCTTCGCGGGAAGCGTACTGGCGGAAAGATTGGCTTGCGTTGCCAATAAAAAGGTCTTAATCGTTGAACAGCGTGACCACATTGGGGGAAACGCGTATGATTATTACAATCACCATGGTATATTGGTGCATAAATATGGACCTCATATTTTTCATACCAATAGCAAAAAGGTTTTTGATTATTTAGGCAAGTTCACGCTGTGGCGGCCTTACGAGCACCGGGTTCTCGCAAGCGTAGATGGGCAGCTCGTTCCACTACCGATTAATTTAACGACCATCAATTCGTTATATGGCCTTCAATTGAATTGCGGACAGCTCGAAGAATTTTACAATTCGAAAGCAGAGAAAATCGATAGTATCAAGACGTCTGAAGATGTTGTCATCAGCAAAGTAGGAAAGGAGCTTTACGAAAAGTTTTTTAAGGGATATACCCGCAAACAGTGGGATTTAGATCCTTCAGAATTGGATGCTTCTGTTACCTCCCGTGTTCCGACCCGCATAAATAAAGATGATCGGTACTTTACCGATAGTTATCAGGCAATGCCACTGCATGGCTATACAAAAATGTTTCGGAATATGTTATCTCATCCAAATATAAAAATAATGTTAAATACCGATTACAAGGAGATTGTGGATATTATACCTTATCACCGTCTGATATTTACTGGACCCATTGATAGTTACTTCAACTACTGTTATGGGAGACTTCCTTATCGTTCAATTGAATTTAGATTTGATACGTTTGACAAAGAAACCTTTCAGGCGACAGGGACAATTAACTTTCCAAATGAACATCCATATACCCGTATAACGGAATTTAAATATTTAACTGGTCAAATTCATCATAAAACTTCTATTGTATACGAATACCCGACCGCGGACGGCGACCCATATTATCCTATTCCTCGTCGGGAAAACACCGAACTATATAAGAAATATCAGGCGCTGGCCGATTCGATGTCCAATACATACTTTACAGGAAGGTTAGGAACGTATAAGTACTATAATATGGATCAAGTTGTAGCCCAATCGTTGACACTTTTTGATCGACTAACGCAATCAAAGATAAAAACAGAACTTAACGGACATGCCAAGCAACACACTTGAAGTTTGGGGAGGTCTTGAATGCTCTTACACCCGGGTGAAAGATAGATATGGAGATCAGCTGGAATACTGTGGCCACTATCGAAGAGGTATTGAAGACATTCAAAAGATTTCAGAACTTGAATTGAAAGCACTTCGCTACCCGATCATTTGGGAACGATACGGACCGAGCCGGAGAGATGATGCATCCTGGAAATGGTTGGAACGCCAATTAAATACATTGCGCTACTTAGACATAACACCGATCGCCGGCCTTCTCCATCATGGCAGCGGTCCAATTCATGCTTCGTTAATGGATCCATGTTTCCCTGCCGAAATTGAAAAGTATGCAAAGGAAGTAGCAGGTAGATTTCCGTGGATTGAGTATTACACACCCATTAACGAGCCGCTTACCACTGCTCGATTTTGCGGTCTCTATGGATTTTGGTACCCTCATCACACCAGCGCAAGGAGTTTTGCAGAGATTTTTCTGAATGAAATGAAAGCCGTGGTTTTGTCGATGAAAGCTATCCGAACAATCAATCCGCGCGCTAAATTGGTCCAAACAGAAGATCTCGGCAAAACATATAGCACCGAACGGTTACAGTATCAAGCAGAATTTGAAAACGAGAGACGCTGGCTAACTAATGATATTCTGTGCGGTCTCGTGAAAGCGGGCCATCCTATGTGGGATTACTTCATGTGGCTCGGAGTGTCTCAGAAGAAACTAGAATTTTTTTCAGAGAATCCTTGTCCCCCCGATATCATTGGCCTTGACTATTACGTCACCTCCGAACGTTTTCTTGATGAAAACCTAAATCGATACGCTGCACATGTTTACGGGACAAATGGTAAACATCGCTATGCAGATGTAGAGGCAATCCGTGTGAAGCACGATGCTGCCTTCGGCCCAAAAGTTTTGATCAGCGAGTGCTGGGATCGGTATAACATCCCGATAGCGATAACAGAAGTCCACATTCACGGTAGCCCTGGGGAGCAGATCGCATGGTTTAGCTTCATTCGCAATGCTTGCATCGAAGTAATAGACCATGGCGCAGATATCCGGGCAATTACAGCGTGGGCTTTATTTGGATCTTATGGATGGAGCAAATTATTAACAGAACCCAAGGGTGAATACGAACGCGGAGTCTTTGATGTGCGTTCGGGTGAAGTGAGGTCGACAGCCTATACCCAATTCTTAAAGACCATCGTACAAGCTCCTGAAGCGATATCTATGCATCAGCGGGGATGGTGGGAAGAAGACAGCAGATTTATCGAAGAGGCTGTTTTGACATAGCGAGTCAAGCGGCCACGACGTTGGAGGAATGTAATTGACCCTCCTGATGGAATGCAAAGGTGCAGTGCGATATATCTTCGCCTTCGGAAAAATCCTGAGGGTCCAACCGAAGGCAAGCATCCAGGATTTACATCGCTTGCCACCAGTTTAACCCTCAGTTAATACTTTTGATATAAGACAAATAAGATCGAAAAAAGAAATTATTTTATTCTTTGGTCATCTTCTTTGAACCAAACTCCTTTGCAGCAGCTTTGCGTTTGGGTTCGTACTTTACTTCATGATTTTCCGACTTATTGACATAGCTCCGATCCTTCGGACCACGTTTTTTTCCTTCTGTCTTTGCCATAATATTTATTTTATTATTCCTAATAACTCCAATTACTTGCTGGTGCTGTCATGCCCTTCCTGTTTTACAAGTTTGTTATATATGCCGAACAGCAAAAAAGGTGCGGCCCATTGTCCAATAAATAGGGATGCATGGTTCTTGCCGAGTAGTTTCAATGTCAGTGATGTCGCCATGGCTCCTACTGAAGTCCATAAAAACAAGTCAGAAGGCAATTTTGCTGTTTCATCTTCAATAGTCTTAGCGATCGGGCCTTCCTTGTGTTCTGGATTAATGTT
>JAICGJ010000327.1 GCA_025923195.1 Chryseolinea sp. | reverse complement strand
TCCGAACCAATGTGATATCCATTGACGTAACTCATGTTGTTTACAGCAATGTGCTTGCGGATAAAATCCGGTTCTCCCCACCTGAGTATCCAGAAGTCCTCGTTGCGCACCATCCATTGTATCTTGTAATTCTTAGGCTCGGGCGACAAGATTCGTTTGTCTATGGCGCCCGTTGTATTGTCGTGCGTAAGGGCCAGATAAGGTGTTGAATGCCCATGCGACCAATTAAATTTTATCTCGACCAGCACCCGGTCAGGCAGCTTTGCCTTGTCAATCACTCTTCTCATTTCGACAGGTGAACCAGACAGCACAGCCCTGTGCATGAATTTAGTCTTGCGTTTCGCCCCGTTGATTGCTTTTACAAATGTTGCAGCGATCCAATCTTCCCTTTCGGCTGCTGTCATGTCATTCATCCAATCCGCCAAAGTCACTCCTATACCACCAAGATCCTCGTATTCATTGATCACCTGGAGAACTGATCGATAAGTATAGTCGCGGGTGATTGCCGATGTGTCGTTCAATGTGGGCACGTTATGTTTTTCCGCAAATGCCTTTGGGACCACAATATTCCAATTGACGATGTACACATCGATACCACGGTCCTTAGCCATTCGGAATAAAGACTTCCAGAAATCCTTCCAATCTGTCATTTGCCGTTCCGAGAAGGACGACGCCTCCGGATACTCAGGCAGCTTTACCATATATGGAAATGGATGCATATTGTAAAGGGCAAGTACATTAAACCTGTTTTCAAACATCATGTTTAAAAAAGCCTCCCAGAATTTCAGGTCGCGGCAAGTGCTGAGATGGTAGTCCATACTCTTGCTTTCACGGTAGGGTTCCCAAGGTAAATTGAATTTAATGGTGCGAACGGCAAAGGTTGGACTAATTGTTTGTGGTATGATTTTGTTCAAGTCCCCCTTCATGGAAATTTGTTCCGCAAGTCCAAGAGAACCGTATCGCGCGCCGGATGCGTCACGCGCGCGGACTGTTATAATTTTGTTTTTCCGTTCGATTTTATATCCTTCGGATTCAACGCCTGAATTTTGATCCAACAGTATATTTATAGTATACTCTGATCCTTTGCTGACGTCGTAATTATTTTTGACGAGCGCCTCTCTCACTTTCGCAATGCCTATTTCCATACCGCGTATTTCCCTTGGATAATTTATGCTTACCTGGGCTTGAAGCATGTGGCAGGCAACTGAGAGCATGATCAGAGAACTGACCTTTTTCATGTGTGCGATTCTAGGAGCGATGAGTTAATATACATACTTCCAGGGAAATCATATTGAGGACGGTTCTGAGCTTCGCATTTTTTTGGATTGTTCTTTGGTTATGCATTGTTTAATCGCAGAGTATCCCAAGAAGGGCCTTATGTTTTGACAATAATAACTTTGAAGGAAAGCCGCTTGCATCAGGATACTTCAGGCGTCGTATTAACATTTATGTTCTTTTTGTCTTGACCGTGCCTTCGCCGACCGCGTACGCTAAAGCTATAGCGGGCGCAAGCGGCTACGCGCAGGCAGGCACAAAAAGAACCAAAAAAGTCAAGAGCCAAATATGCCTGCCTGCTGGAGCTTTAGCGTAGGCATGGCTTCCGCCCACATGCCGGGCCACCCCCGCATTTGGCTCGGGCCAGCGCGCCGGCACGGAATGAAGTCTTGCGCTTTGAATGAGCCACTTGGCAGCAGAATTGAATGAGCTCCCAGCGGCTCAATGTAGAGTAGTTATATAGAAGGAAAGACAAGAGGAAAAAATACCTAGTGAAATACCAGAGGCGTTCTGAGATATTTTTGCAGAAATGTACAATCAAGCACGACCCCTCCCGTTCCTCTGCGCGCCTGCCGAATGTTGCAGATGGCAGATGAATTTTCTCCCCTTTCTCTGAGCTAAGATATCGCGTCGACTACCTGCAAGCCGTCCAAAAGATCTCGCGTTTAGGATTGGAGAAACCTGATTGATATCCTCCGGATTCCATCTTTCAATTTTACGACGTTGAAATTAATTAGGAGACCCAGTTTGTAATTTGCAAGCTTAAGATGTGTAACGGTTTGCATGAGATGAATCGCATCTAATGTCTCTACCGATTTCACTTCAGCAATAATGCTTCGCTAAAATATCAGGTCAGGACGATAACCACACTCCATTTTGACGCAATCAATGGAATTGGTTTTTGTCACTCGACGAACAGGCCGGACTTAAGTAACTCATAGTATAAACAGGGTTCGTAAGCTGACTCCAACAATCCGGGACCTAACGCAATATGGACTTTTATACCACAACCGATGATCCTTTGCTGATTTCATTTTCATGCACATCGTTGTTGTTTTAACTTGCTAAAATAAAATTCTTATAAAATAATCACCATAGACGGGGGACAAGAAAAACCTGACATTCAAACTTAGACTGCTCAAGAGATACCGCAACCTTCCTTTGTAGCACGCATATGTCCGTCTGCGTAAACTTTCAAGGAACTGATCTGCAATTTTTTTACATTTCAATATTCACGTTAACTGCCTTAATGGTAACAAACAATGAAAAAGATCCACCCCTTATTTATCTTCCTTGTGGCCGGAGCCCTTATACTGGCCAGTACAAATCGGCACAACAGCGTGCGCGAAGGCTTTGTCGTCGGTACGCCTGCGATCAAGTCGATCAGTGCTATGACCTTTGGGCCAGATGGAATTCTATTCCTGGGTGACTCCAAGTCAGCTTCTGTTTTTGCGCTGGATACTAAAGACAATCAGAAAGTCGATAAGGCTTCACCTGTTGAGATGAAACAATTCGATCAGAAGGTAGCGGCTGCCTTAGGCACCGATGTCCGGAATGTTGAGATCCAGGACCTGATCGTCAACCCGCTTTCCAAGAAAATTTATTGCGCCGTACACTTGAATAACGGAACACCTGCTTTACTAAAAGTGGACGGAGGTAAAATTGAGGCGGTTAGCCTGAAGGATGTTACCTTTTCAAAGGTAGAGTTGACAAATGTGCCCGGGGAGGATGATAAGGATCAGCGCGGGCGCCCTACGAGGCCTTTGGCCATTTCTGATATTGGTTTCTATGAAGGCAAGCTGCTGGTGAGTGGCCTTTCTAACCAGGAATTCAGCTCAACATTTAGAAGCATACCATTTCCCTTTACTAACAAGCAAGATCAGTCCTCCCTGGAGATTTATCATGCCGCGCACAAGAAGTTCGAAACGTATGCACCCATCCGAACATTTACCGCTGGTGAAATCAATGGTAAGAAATACCTGATTGCAAGCTTCACATGTACACCACTGGTGCTGTTTCCTTTAGATGAACTAAAGCCGGGTACACATGTAAAGGGAAGAACAATTGCGGAAATGGGAGCGGGCAATTCTCCGATTGATATGGTAACGATGAAAAAGAACGGTGAATCCGTTTTGTTGATGTCGAATTCTTCGAGGCCGATCTTCAAAGTGAAATATAAGACGATAGAAGAGTTTCAGGGTAGCCTGACCACACCCGTTGAAGAAAGCTTTGGGACTGCGGGAGTACATTTTGTTTCTTTACCTATTGTAAATGTGTTGCAACTGGACAAATTGGACGACACTCAGTTCGTGCTGTTGCAGAGGAGGTCTAATGGAGACCTTGACCTGTATACCCCTGCAGATTGGATGTTGTAAGCACAGTCCTCCGTCCACCGTTGACGGTCCATGGTTGGGTGTACCTTGTTAGTAATTGAGAAAGTAGATAGTTCATTTTATAAAAGCTGACCCGGAGTTGATGAAGCGTAACACGTTAACTTTCTGGCTCAGCTTTTGTATTTTTTGCTTACTGAGTTGCCAAAAATCAGATCGGACCCTATCTGTATCTCTTCTTACAAAAGACGGAAAGGCGATTGGAGTTTCTATAAGAGATAGCGGTCTTACCGAGCGGGAGGTTATTAATCAGTTAAAAATTCAACTTATTAAAGCAGGCGATCGGGCCTCAGTGCTTGGTGAATTTAAAATCGATGGTGACGAAATAATATTCGAACCTTTGGTCCCCTTCACGGAAGGGCTGGAATATGCAATCATGCTTGGCGATTCTGCAGTTGGTGAAATCAGAGTTCCTGCTGGCAATTACAGTCCCTCAGAACTGCTTTCAATATATCCTACACAAGACACGCTTCCTGAGAATTTGTTGAAACTTTATTTTGAATTTTCGCAGCCCATGGTGGAGGGCAGATCCCTGGATCATATAACACTGATTCGGAGCGATGGCGATACGATGAAGGGAACTTTTCTGGATCTTCAACCTGAACTTTGGAACGCGGAAGGTACAGTCCTTACGTTGTGGCTTGACCCTGGCAGGATAAAGCGGGACTT
>JAICGJ010000326.1 GCA_025923195.1 Chryseolinea sp. | reverse complement strand
GGAAGTAAAGAAAGGGAATTTCGATGACGCAAAAGCGATTGCCAATGATCTCAAGCAAAACCTTGAAAAGATTAACCATCATGGTAAGCGTGCGGATGGCATTGTGAAAAGTATGCTTCAGCACAGCCGGACCAGCAGCGGACAAAAAGAACTAACTGACATTAATGCTTTATGTGATGAATACCTGCGCCTGAGTTATCATGGTCTGCGCGCCAAAGACAAAACCTTCAATGCAAAATTCGAAACCGACTTTGATCCAAACGTGAAAAAGATAAATGTGATACCACAGGATATTGGCAGAGTGATTTTGAATTTGATTAATAATGCTTTCTATGCTGTGACAGAGAAAAGAATGACTAACCTTAATGGCTATGAACCAATAGTTTTAATAAGCACCAAAAAATTGGGTGATAAGGTTGAGATCAAAGTGAGAGATAACGGTAGCGGAATTCCTAAAAAAGTATTGGATAAAATCTTTCAACCCTTCTTTACGACGAAACCTACCGGTCAAGGAACGGGATTAGGGTTATCCTTGAGTTATGATATTGTGAAAGCACATGGCGGGGAGTTGACAGTGAAATCAAATGAAGGATATGGTACGGAGTTTATCGTACTTCTACCAACAATCTAGTCTTATGAAAAAAATCTGGTTCATATTACTATTTTTAAATAGCATAAATAGTCTACAGGCGCAACCCACTAATTCCGACAGCCTTCGACTAGACCTGCGCGAGGCTCCTGATGACACAAGTAAGATTAAACATTTAATACTTGCTTCCTTGTATTTACCTTATTCAGAAGCCGACACTGCACTTTATTACGCCAATAGTATAATCGGCTCATCTGAAAAAATAGATTTTACCTTTGGAATAGCATGGGGTTATTCAATCGCAGGGGAGGCTTATCTCTATATGGGAGACTTTGCGAAAGCCATGTTTTATAACTCCCAGGCCTTGAGGATTTTTGAAACTTTAGGTGACAAGACAAGAGAATGGGCAACCAATAATCAATTAGGGGAGATTTATACCGGTATCGGAGATTACAAGAAAGCATTAGAATATATATTGAAAGGTAGAGCAATACTCTTCTCCGCAGGTGATAGCCTATACAACAGGTTATATGAGGCCTTTGAACCGGCTGATTCATTACGGGGATACCATGACTATAATATCGCGAATGCTTACCTGAATTTGCAGATGGCTGACTCAGCTTTGAAATATGGTAAACGGGTAAGCATTGCAGAGAATGATTGGTCAGGCACTGCTGTACTAATGGGTGATATCTATTCGATGAAAAGGGACTACAACACTGCGTTGATGAATTATAATAGGAAGACATTTGAAAATTATCCGGTTGATAGCGCGAAAAATTTTATTGGGAAAGCGAATGTGTTCAGGCTAATCAATCGACCGGACTCATGCAGCCGATTTGCTCTGCAGGCCATTAAAATTTCACAGCGAATCAAATATGCTAAAGGTGTCTTGCAGGCAACTGAAATACTGTCGTCCCTATATGAAGGAAGCGATCCTTCCAATGCCTTAAAATATTCAAAGATCAGCAATGCAGTTAAAGACAGTCTATACAACAAAGCAAAAATCAACCAGGTTAACAGTATTGCTTTTACCGATGAATTGCGAAAACTGGATGTCATAGCGGCGGAGAAAGCTGCCAGAGACAGATTTAAGATCCTGTCATTATTTGGAATTATGTTCACTTTGCTTGTCACAGGAATCCTATTGTGGAGAAACAATCAACATAGGAAAAGTGCGAACGTACGTCTTCAAAAAGAAAAACAGACCGTTGAAGAAACATTGGAAAAACTAAAGTCCGCCCAGTCCCAATTAGTGCTTCGTGAAAAAATGGCGTCACTAGGAGAACTCATTGCCGGCATTGCGCATGAAATTCAAAACCCGCTGAACTTCGTCAATAATTTTTCAGAAGTGAACAAGGAGCTACTGGTGGAGATGAAAGATGAAATAGACAATGGTAATTTAAAGGAAGTCAAAGTGATCGCGAAAGATGTGATAGACAACGAAGAAAAGATAGTCTTCCATGGCAAACGTGCAGAAGCTATTGTAAAAGGAATGCTGATGCATAGCCGAAGCAGCACGAGCAATAAAGAGTTAACCGATATTAATGTTTTATCAAATGAATATTTAAGATTGGCTTATCATGGCTTTCGCGCAAAAGACAAATCATTCAATGCAACGATGAAGACGGACTTTGATGATAGCATAGGAAACATTAATGTGATTCCGCAAGATATCGGTCGTGTAATTTTGAATTTAATTACCAATGCTCTGTATGCTGTAATGGAAAAGGAAAAACAACACGAGGATGGTTATGAGCCAACCGTTTCAGTAAGTACCAGGAAAGTTAATAGCAAGGTCGAGATAAAAGTAAGTGATAACGGCAACGGTATTCCCAGAAAAGTCATCGATAAGATATTTCAACCCTTCTTTACCACCAAGCCTACTGGGCAAGGTACAGGCCTTGGACTGAGCATGAGCTATGATATCATTTCTAAAGGCCATGGAGGCGAAATAAGCGTGGAAACGGAAGAAGGCAAATACACCACCTTTATCATTATTCTGCCTATAAATAACTAAATTGATAAAATGAAAATTCTTGTTGTCGACGACGAAAAAGATGTTAAGTTTCTTTTTGAGCAAAGGTTCCGAAAGGAGATCAGGAACAATGAAATCAATTTTGACTTTGCTTATTCGGGCGAAGAGGCACTGGTGTTTCTGAAGAACCTTACCCCTGAAACCATGATTATACTTTCCGACATCAATATGCCAGGCATGAGCGGTCTGGAATTATTAGCGCAAGTGAAAAATAAATTCAAAGACCCGCCACCTTGGGTGATGATGATTACAGCCTATGGCGATAACCAAAACCATTCAACGGCTATGCAGTTGGGGGCAAATGACTTCTTGACGAAGCCCCTTGATTTTTCTGTTTTGAAAGAGAAACTAAAAGCAATCGATGTATGACGAAAATATTAGTGGTGGATGATGAGAAGGACCTCGAGGTACTCATCAAGCAGAAGTTTCGTCAAAAAATAAGAGACCGTCGGTACGAGTTTATATTCGCCGAGAACGGACGGCATGCACTCGAACAATTGGAAAAACATACGGATGTAGATGTAGTACTCAGCGATATTAATATGCCTGAAATGGACGGGCTCACGCTGCTTTCCAAACTCAGCGAAAAAGGCTCACTGTTAAAATCTGTGATCGTATCAGCTTACGGCGATATGGAGAATATTCGTACGGCGATGAACCGTGGCGCTTTTGACTTCATCACCAAACCCATCAATTTTGAAGACCTTGAGCTGACCATGGAAAAAACCATCAGGCAAGTCATGCAAATGCGGGAAACCATGATGGCCATAAAGGAAAACAATATACTTAAAATGTATGTGGATGAGACTGTCTTGAATTTTATGGGAAGCCGTGAATTTGAATCAGCGTTGACGGCAAATGAAACCGTGGAAGCAACCGTTGTATTTATCGATATCTGTAGCTTTACTACCATTAGCGAAAATGAACCTGCGAACGTCGTAGTGAAGTTGTTGAATAATTACTTCGACTTAATGGTAAAAGAAATAATTGCTCAGGGAGGTTATGTCGACAAATTTATTGGCGATGCTATTATGGCAGTTTTCCGCGGGGATTATCACCTAGACAGGGCCATAGATGCCTGCCTTGCGGTGAGGGCTAAGATAAATAGTTTACCTGAGTTAAAAGAATATAACGGCTACGCCCCAGCTGTCGCCATCGGCATCAATAGCGGTGAAATGATTTCCGGAAATATCGGTTCAGCTACACTACGTCGCCTGGACTATACAGTCATTGGCGACGTAGTTAACACAGCACAAAGGTTGCAATCCGCAGCGGGTCCCGGCGAGATCATTATCAGTGAAACCGCATTTGAAAAAATCAGGGAGTCTTTCAATTGTATCAAAGGGAGTGAGGTAAGGCTTAAGAATAAACAAAAAGCTGTTACAATTTATAATGTGCTTGATTGATGCCGGTGGAGCGTTGTTTATACTTGGGTTACGGTTAAGTATCGTGGCGTTATTTTATTTTCATGGGTCGTAAAGGTAAAAAGCGACCTGGCAACGGCAAGGTTCAGATAGTCAATCGTTCCTTCGGACTTATTGTGATGAGACTGGATTGCTGAAAATAGTCCTTACTGGAACGCCATATTGAAAATTCATGGTTCACGATAATATGAGGATTAAGTTCATCAAGGAAGTAACTGTATATTAAATGCGCTTATGGGCGACAGAGAGTGATCCAGCGTTTTCCCTATATATCGGTAAAGAAG
>JAICGJ010000325.1 GCA_025923195.1 Chryseolinea sp. | reverse complement strand
CGGAAATAAAGACAAACCGCCTGTATCCCTGCTGGAGCTTAAGTTCAAAGAGCTCATTTTGAATATTGTTTCCTCACGGAACAATGAATTGCTCTCAACGTATCTCTTGTCCTTGTGCGAGGAAAGCAAAGCGTGTATGCGTGAAATTATGGAACGCAACTTTATTTATAATATGAAACTTGAAGATTTTGCCCAGTTGAATGGACGGAGCCTGACTTCGTTTAAAAGAGATTTCATTACAATGTTTAAGACAACGCCGGGAAAATGGCTGGCCCGCAAAAAACTGGAATATGCGCGGCATTTGCTGGAAACAACAGATAAGAATATCAACGAACTTACTTTTGAAAGCGGATTCGAAAATACTTCACATTTCATAAGGCTATTCAAACAAACGTTCCAAATGACTCCACTTCAATATAAAAAGTCAGTTCTTCATTAAACGTGCGATTTTTGTTATAATACTGGTGATGGGAGCTCTCATTTCAGCCAGTGGCCCTGGCGTTGCAGCAAGATATCGACATGGTTTACAGTGTGTCACATTACTTTGATATATTTGTTCTATATTATCCCATCAGCAAAAATGAAGGAAGCTGCACACAGCGGAGCGGCTTCCTTCTCAGCTTGCTTAGGAAAATGTTGTCTACCGAACTAATTCGAACCGTAATTTTTGAATGGAAGTCCATTAATAAGATCACCAACTTTTTGTCCTTGCTCTCCCCCGGCCTTCACGGAAGCCGCATAGTGAATGCCGCCTAAGACACGTGACCAGCCGGACTCATCGGAATAGGCCTTTAGACTATTGTATGTGCGGGAGCCATACAGGCTTTCGTGGGTGCGATCGATAAAGGAATAGTTTGTACCAAATATACTTTCCAATACCCGTGATGAAGCTCTGCCGACACATGCATGTGCAGCGGGATACTCAGGATGGGGCGGTGTTGTATTCACTGTAACCCATTCAGGATTTAATAATACTTCGTGAATGTAGGTGATAGGCCTCATAACATTGTGTAGATACTTTGCATTAAATACACAGGTTACAGCTTCGTGCGTTGCCATTCCATGTTTTGCAAAAGCCAATGCAGCATTATCAAGGGATAAATTCGCATCGTCAACTAGTTGTAAACAGATCTGCTGATAACGCAAGGCGTTCGTGTAATTGCCGGGAAACTCCCCCCATGTCTTCACCGTCTTCACATCGTACTCACTTAGAGTTTGCGAGATTGTATAAACTTCATTTACCTGATTATAAAATGGAGAGCCTACTTCTTCAGAATAGGGTATGGGAGCGGGGGGCAAGGTAAGCGTTGGACTGTTCTTTACAAACGTACGGGTTTCGTTAATGTAAACATTTACTGGCGCCGCGAAGGCTGGAGGAGTCTTCTTCCATAAGCCAAAACCGGTAGGCACCACGTATGAACTATTCTTTGCTGCTGCTTCGGCAAAGCCATCAGTTTTGGACCATTCGAAAATAGTCGTGGCAATTTGCCTTCCGTACTCAACTGACTCTTCCAAAGTAGGCGCCGGCGCTTCGTGACTGAACTGCTCATTGAATGCAGCTTCAAGCGAATCGATCCTTGCTATGGATGCAGCACTGGCAGTTGGAATAAAACTCTTAATGATGGAAGCCATCGCCGCGTTTGCACTCGAGGGAAAATAGATTCCTGGATCACCTTTAGGAGGCTGAACTGGAGATCCAATCAAGTATGATGCAACGGACTTATAGCCTGGCATTCCTTCCACAACAGACTCGTACAATGATAGCCCCGAATATGCAAATGCTCGTGTTGCGAGGCCAGGGTTGAATCCTGGTGTAGTCCTGCTGATCGACATTTGAAGTCGAATCCATTTGACGGCCAGATCTCCTGGATACTTCTTGATGTGATTTATGCCTTCATACGATGGATCATACGGCATATGGTCATCACAACCAATGTAAATGAACATGGTAAGGACAGAGAATAATAATGCTTTTTTCATAACGTAACTTTTTTGTTGGTGAAAGATGAAGTTGTCCGGCTAACAGAAGGGTATATTCTATAATACTGCCTGCAGGATCATATCATGGAATAGTGAATTCTGTGCTCCCGGTGTTGTGCTTCAAATGTGGATGTTATTCTTTCAAAGGCCCACCAGACCTGATTCAACTTCGAATTCATTTGATTCGAGGAAAAATTGTCTATTCCGGATTATAAAAAATTTGATTCCTTTTTGTACAAGGATGATTCAAAAACTCATTATGGGAGACTTCTTAGACCATGAGTAGAATACCGACCTGGAATATAGTTGGCTATATTGAAGGCGATAATGAAACGAAAGACTACACTCTTTGATTGTGGTAATTTGATGGGATCACGCCGAATTGATCTTTGAAGCACTTGCTGAAGTATGATGGGTTTGAAAACCCCACTTCATAAGCTATTTCAGCTACAGTACCCCAATTTTGAGAAAGGAGCTGCGCGCCTTTCTGCAGGCGGAGCTTTCGAATAAAATCATTCACGGAAATTCCAGTCAATGCATTCACTTTCCGGTAGAGTTGTACGCGACTTAAACCAATTTCATCAGCGAGGCTTTCAACGCCCAATTGCCCATCGCTCATTCTAACCTCTATTATGTCTTTTACCCGGGCGATGAATTTTTCATCTGTGGAAATGGCGTTGACAATTGTACCGCCGGAGAGAACTTCAAGCCTGATTTTTTCCTGAATTCTTTTTTGAGCGAGGATTTGATTTCTAATCTTAAGAACCAATTCCTCTTTGTTAAAAGGTTTGATAAGATAGTCATCAGCGCCTTTACCCAGTCCTTGAAGTTTGCTTTCGTTGCTGGCTTTAGCCGTCAATAAAATTAGGGGAATATGATTTGTACGATGATCCTCCTTGATCTTATTGCACATCTCAACGCCATCCATTTCGGGCATCATGACATCGCTTAAGATCAGCGAGGGCAACTGATCAATTGCCAATTGCAGCCCCTCTTTTCCGTTCCCCGCTTCGATATATTCATACTCATCTCCTAAACATAGACAAATGAATTTCCTAAGATCCACGTGGTCCTCGACGATGAGCAAGAGTGGTTTGGCCTCGTGGCCATTAGTTTTGTTATCTTCCTCCTGAAAATCATCGCCAAACGTCACGGCCAGCGGTATGCCAGCATTTACCGGCGCAATTTCCTGCACGTTAACGATCTCAACGGGTAGTGTAAGCGTAAATGTGCTGCCTGCTGACGTGGAACTCACTACCGTCAAGGTGCCGCCAAGAAATTCCGCAAGTTCTTTGCTTAATGCAAGTCCAATGCCTGCTCCTACGTTTTGATTGTCTCCTTCTTTCACCTGAAAGAATCGTTCAAAAATTCTTTCAATTTGATCCTGAGGTATCCCTACACCACTATCCTTGACGTCTATTAGCAGTTGATGCAAACCAGTCTGACTGTCGACGTGCATTCTGGCATTAATCAAGATACTCCCACTTTCCGGCGTGAATTTCAGTGCATTGAAAATGAGGTTGCTGACAATTTTCTCTAGTTTATCTTTGTCAAAACGAGCAACGACGGATTGATTGGAAAAATGATGTTTCAGCGAAATTCTTTTTTGGACAGCAAGTAGGGTAAAATGTCCAATGACCATTTTAAGAAAGTCAAATAACTCTTCTTCAGAAATTTCCTTTTTTAACCCGCCAGATTCTAGTTTAGAAAGTTCAAGCACCTGATTTACAAGTCGGAGTAGACGATTGGAGTTTAACAATATTAGATCCAGTTGTGGTATTGCCTCGCTTGTTTTTAGCTGCTTATTCTTCCTCAGCTTATCGATCATGTTTTGAGCTGGTCCCTGTATAAGTGTCAGCGGCGTTCTGAATTCGTGAGAAATATTTGTGAAAAAATTAGAACGCAGTCGGTCTACCTCCTGGGTTTTTTCCAGCTCTAGGTGTTCAAGCTTAAGTTTTGCTGCAAGGCGTTCGCGTTGAATAATATTTCTTCTAGCGATATAGAGCAGCGTCAGAAACGTAAGACCATAGAACGTATAGGCCCACCATGATTTCCATGGGGGAGGGACGACCGTAATGGCTAAGGTCCTTTCATATTCGCTCCATACACCGTCTCTGTTGCTGGCCTTTACTGTAAATTTATAATCGCCAGGCTTGAGATTTGTGTAAGTGGCTGTCCTGTTTTTCCAATCGGTCATTCTCCAATCTTTGTCAAAACCTACCAATTTGTACTTATAGATATTTTTTTCCGGCGCCGTAAAATCCATAGCGCTGAATTCGAGCGACAGTATTTGATGAGTATGATCAAGCGTAAGTTCCTTTAATGTGTTGATGCTCTCTGGCAGCGTGATATCCTCGTTACTTTGTGAGGAAGACGCGATGTCGTTATTAATTTTCAAAGATGTTAT
>JAICGJ010000324.1 GCA_025923195.1 Chryseolinea sp. | reverse complement strand
TCGGTTGATTCAATTTTCAGATTATGTTTATCCGGGTAAAGGAGCTGTAGCCTTTTTGCAGCATTTTTTAATCCGATGCCGCCTTTATCGGATTGAGACTCTTGTGTATTGGATTTTGGCTTGTTGTTTCTTAACATAAATATCAATTTCGTCTCTTCTATTATGATGGACAGATCTACCTTTGGTTGACTGAGCAATTTGCTGGACCCATGCTTAAAACTATTCTCAACGAACGGGATCATCAGCAGCGGAGCGATAAACTTGTTATCACAATTTCCGGAAATATTTACTGCAATATCCAGCCGTTCACCATAGCGTACTTTTTCAAGACTGATGTAATCCTGAATCAATTGAATTTCCTTTTTCAAAGGCACAAAAGTTTTTTGTCCTTCCAGGATCATGTAACGAAGCATGCCCGACAATTTTTCGATGAGGTCACCCGCCAGGGGAGATTTAGACAAGGAGAACGAATAAATATTATTCAAGGTATTAAATAGAAAATGAGGATGCACCTGTGCCTTTAATAATTGAAGTTCCGCTACGGCATTCTCCCGCCTGAGGACCACATTTTCCTGTTGCTTTATGTACCAGAATTTTAGGAATTTTAATGACCCGATGACGGCGCAACAAACAATTGCTCCGCTATGGTCTGTGATCATATAAAACGCCAATATTTTATAATCAGCAGATCGATGGATCACTCTAGGGTCGGATTCGAGCCCCATTATCTTATTTGGATCAATCAAAGCAAAGGTCAGGTATTGAAAATAGTAGAAAGCCAGGAAAGAAATAATAAGCAGAACGATAGCCCACCCAAGTCGTTTACTTAGAAAAAATCTGGGGATTATGAAATAAATAACAAAATAGCAAAATAGCATTTGTGGCAGAATGCGATCAAATGCTGCAAGCAAATCATGTTGGACCAATTCTCGTATGTTATCGGCATGCCACACACCGTTCCAGTTTGCAAATAGAAAGACGAGCCATAGTAGCCAGAACAAAAGATGCCGCTGAATACGATACGACAACTTATTGGAAAATATTAATGACTTAATTTTCATAAGCGAATTACAATGCAAGTTCAAGCCGGACAAAATAACTTCCTTTGTCTTCTGATATTTGAAGGTCATGTCTACCAGGGTAATAAAAATCCAACCGTTTTTTAATATTTTTGTGCCGAATACTTTGTTGGAAATTCTTATTGCTGGAAGATTGAAGGTTATAGGCCTTTAATGTTACCTGAACGAGCAAGTTGCTGATATCGAAATCAAGAAAAAGGCCGGCGCCCTTCTTAGGCTCTAATGCATAATCAAAGCAACTTTCTACCAAAGGAAGGAGCATGAGTGGCACAATATTCTTGTCACCGATTTTACCTTGCTGTATCACATTTATATCGATAATACTTCCATGGCTTTCATTTTCAAATTTCAGATATCCTTCAATCATCTCGATCTCCTTCTGCAATGGCACACATTTTTTATCGTTTTCATATAAGATGTAGCTCAGCAGATCGGAAAGCTTCAATATTAACTCTGATGAATAAAATGATTGATTTCGAACATGCTGCTGAATGCTTTGCAGCGCATCAAAAAGAAAACGGGAGTTAAGCTGTGATTTTAGCTCCTGAAGTTCGTGGTTGATTTTTTTTTCCTGCAGCCGCTTGTTTTCTGTATTCTCAAGATAGTAAAGCTTCATAAGTTTTAGCACCGCGGCAAATCCGCCCCAGCACATCGTAAGCCCCCAAGCGTCCCACAGGAGAATTCTCCACACGATTATGTCTTGTCTGTTGAAGACCCCATCCAATACCTTGGCATAATCTAGAATTGATTCGGCAGAGCCCAAAGAATACCTGACAGGATTAAAAATAAAAATAAGAGGGTAGAGAATACCACAAAGAAGCGATGCAACGATGAATTGACGATATTTATTACGAAGCAGATATCGAGGCAATAGAAAATAAATTGTAGTGTATGTGGTGAGGACGCATGCCGGAAGATTCCGTAAGTGGTAGTCGTTATCAATCTCAACCCATATGGCAAATGCAAGCCAGAACGCCAGATGTCGACTAAGTCTAAAAAAAATACCATTTGAAAATATAAAGTTGTAAGCTAGAGCCATGGTCAGATTTGACTACCTATAAATATAATGAATCGTGAAGGGAATACTTTGTCCACGGTAAACTTATAGACTGAAAATAGGCGGAATTCTGGTCTTTGTCTACGAGTGGTTTTCGTCTACTGATATCCTAAACTAACTGCTAGGAAAATAGTAAGCCACGAGAAGTCGGATATCTCACGCATTAATCACGTACGCATTTCCATTCAAGGTAGTATGCATGGATGTTCGAACCGGTTTCATTTACCATGTGATTTTGTCGACAGATTGAAACTCATATCGTCGATGAGGTAAGAATTACTGGCTAGAGTCGTCTTGTGTTCTCGGGACATGTACCGACGGCGAATAAAAATTTTTAGTGAAGCATAACGGGATACATTCGGTCATCGAACCAATCAAATCTCTTCACTAAAAAAAGTTTTACCGATGGAAAAAATATGCCCTAGCCATTCCGTGATGATTCTTTTTGTCATCACTTTAGTATTCTCTGTCCCTTCGAGCGCCGCAATTAAGAATGGGTACGAAAGGGATATTTATGAAGCAGAGGAATTATTAGAACATTTCAAGTCTCTTCTTGATAATAACAGTCTATCCTCCAGAGAAAGACGGCTCATAACATCAAATATTGCTATGTTGGCAAATAGCATTTCATACTATGAGGTTACAGAGAATCTCTTGAGTCAGTTTAGGACGATTGCGCCCGACCTTTATGATGAAGTGAATGCAATAACGGACAAGCATGGCAGAGCCGTGAATGTTTATATCAAAATCATACCCAAAAACTCGACTACCGTTAAAGCTTGGGGAATAACATACTTAAGTCATGTCAGGAATGATGCTCATACCTATCAATCTGAATACGGCGTAGGTACGGTGTCTGTAAAGATATGGATGGTTAATGAGGCCCTCTTTGTGCTGGCTCACGAGCTGGGACATGTAAAGTACCAGGTACCTCATCTTTCGACGTACATCCGGGATTACAAAAAGTTTTACAGCACCAGCTTAGACAATTTCTTCTATTTAGGTCACCATCCGAACGACCCAAGCGGTAAGAGCGCAAATGAATATGTAAAAAGATTTCGTAAGGAATATGTGTACTATGTTAGAACAAGCAGGGAGAAAATTCAAAGCCCATTGGTTCTTCATGGACGATTCCGAAGGAATTTTATAGCAAGAGTCTAGATAAATTGATAGTTAGGAAAAAAAATGGGAGTCCAGCTTAACAAGCTAGACTCCATTTCTTGAGTCTTCGAATATCCAATTTTCAGTTCTCGCCTATCGCCGTCAGCTTATGAATATCATTATTAATCGATAATATCAGTAAACTTGTTGCCGTACAAAACACAGGACTTGTGATGCAATGATGTCCATTCCAGCTGCCATCATGGTTTTGAATTTTTAGCATCCGACCACTGATGTTGTTATACCATTCCTGCCAGGCATTATCCTTTCCGATAACCATGCTTTCACCGGTTTGGAGATAGCTTAAGAATTCCTCCCCGCCGTTGCTTCCAAACCCATCCATGACGTCGTCACGCTGTGCCTGAACTTTAGCGGATTGGTAGACCTCATACGCCGTAGAATATTTCATAGCGTCATCTTTGTCAAAACCGATCTTCTCCAGGTTTTCAGCTGTAACTGGTGCATTTTGCGCAAGACTGCCTGACTGCTTTGCCTTGGTTATCTCTTCCTCCACACGTCTGGCCTCTTTTGCACTTGCGCGCGCGGACCCAGACACTGAATACAACATAATTCCCGCACCCATATCGGTATTCACGTCGCCGGTTTTTGCATTGTAATTATTTTTCTGTGCATCACGCGAGCGCTCCAATGCTTTCTCATCCACCGCCGCTCCTTTAGTCTGCGCTGACTCCAGGGCATTAGCTGCAAATGAAGATTGAAGCACGCCTGCCCATCCAGCTCCGGCAATATTTCCATTGGCATCTTGCGCCCGTTGTATCTTGGCGACACAGGTGTTCAAATTGTTCTGTATACGTTTTTTCAAAGCATTATCATGTCCGGCATAATCCAATACATTCGACAAGAATTGTGCGGTAAGAATTACGTCAATGTTTTGACCCAGCTTGGTCTGGATCTGCGTTCCTGTAAGGCTTGTAATGTTGTAGCTTGCGCTTCCTGAGTTTTCTGTCGATATTAAAAGATACTCCAGTGCTTTTTTCAGCTGAGAGGAATATTTGCCTTCAGTCAGTGTTGATCCGCTTCTTAACAATGCCATAGATACCATCGCAGTCGTCGCGGGATCGGTTTCCACGGCAAGCGGATCAATTATATCCTGACGGCTATGGCTTCCAGCACCCCAGCCTCCGTTTTTGTTCTGTGCCTGGATGATCCAGGAC
>JAICGJ010000323.1 GCA_025923195.1 Chryseolinea sp. | reverse complement strand
TCATATTCCACCCTCTTGCGGTTGCAGAGATTTGCGTTGAAGAAATCGGCCTGGGTACTACTTCAATTATTTCGGCGCTGATGCACGATGTAGTGGAGGACACAGATATTGAGCTCGCTGACATCGAGCGAATGTTTGGGAAGAAGATAGCGCGTATCATTGACGGGCTTACGAAAATCCGAGGCGTATTTGAATATGGGACTTCACAGCAGGCCGAAAATTTCCGAAAGATGCTATTCACGCTCTCGGAAGATGTTCGCGTGATCCTGATCAAACTGGCGGACCGTTTGCATAACATGCGCACCCTTGATAGCATGCCGCGGAATAAGCAACTGAAGGTAGCAAATGAAACTATCTACCTATACGCGCCGTTGGCGCACAGGCTCGGTTTAAATGCGTTCAAGACGGAATTAGAGGATCTATACTTAAGATTTACCGATCGACAAGTCTATGAATCTATCGCTCAGAACATTTATGCCACTAAGGCAGTACGCACAAAGTTCATCAAGCAGTTTATGGTCCCCATCAAGGACGAGCTCGATAAACTAAAGATTGACTACGAAATCATTGGAAGGCCAAAATCAATTTATTCCATATGGAATAAGATGAGAAAACAAAATATTCCGTTCGAGGAAGTCTTCGATTTGTTCGCAATCCGGATTATTATCGACAGTGCGCTCGATCATGAAAAGGCGTTATGTTGGCAGGTCTATTCAATTGTGACCGATTATTATACTCCAAATCCAGATCGGCTCCGCGACTGGATCAGCACGCCGAAATCGAACGGTTATGAATCCCTTCACACGACAGTGATGGCAAAGAATGGCCAATGGGTTGAAGTTCAAATCAGAAGTAAGCGAATGGATGAAATTGCCGAAAAAGGCTATGCTGCTCACTGGAAGTACAAAGACAGCAGTACGACGGCGGAATCCAACCTTGAAAAGTGGCTCGCGCGGGTTCGCGATCTGCTGGAACAGAATGACCATTCGGCACTCGACTTTGTCGACGATTTTAAAGGCAATCTCTTCAGCGAGGAAGTGTTTGTATTTACACCAAAGGGCGAACTAAAAACGCTGCCATATGGATGTACTGCACTTGATTTTGCTTTCGATATACACACGCAAGTCGGTTCAAAATGCATTGGTGCGAAGGTAAACAACAAGCTTGTTCCGATAAATTATGTGTTAAAGAACGGGGACCAGATCGAGATATTGACATCTCAAAAACAAAAACCTCACGAAGACTGGCTCCGATTTGTAGTAAGCTCTAAGGCGAAAGCGCGAATTAAAGATCAGCTTAAGGAAGACAAGAAAAAACTGGCAGATGAGGGGAAAGAAATTGTAATACGGAAATTGAGACAATGGAAAGAAGAAGCCTCACCCCAATTGATGGAGCAAATGCGTGAGTTTTTCAAAATGTCCGCCAATTTTGATTTGTATTACCGCGTCGGAAAGGGGTTCATAACCTCCGCCGACATAAAGAAGTTTCTGGAGAACAGACCTCCGTCATTCAAAGCTAGGGCAATTAACCATGTTGCGGAACCGCGTCCACAGGAGGCCGAAATTGGCAAACCCCGGGGACGGTACGATGACATTTTGCTAATTGGTGAAGATATGGATGTGGTGGATTACAAGCTTGCAAAATGTTGCACTCCAATACCTGGCGATGACGTATTTGGGTTTGTAACTGTTAACGAAGGGATTAAGATTCATCGCACCAATTGTCCAAACGCCCCTGAACTGCTATCGCATCATGGTAATCGGGTTGTCAAAGCAAAATGGACGTCCCAGCACGAAGTAGCCTTTCTAACAGGATTAAAGATACGTGGAACAGATCGAGTCGGCCTTATTAACGACGTTACCAAAATTATTTCAGAGGAGTTGAAGGTGAATATGAGTTCAATGTCGATTCACACCGATTCGGGCATTTTCGAGGGCGAAATTATGTTGTATGTCAATGACACCAGGCACTTGGAACAGATGATTGAAAAGCTGAGAAGTGTGGAAGGAGTTGTTAAGGCGAGTCGTTTCGATTCCAAGGAATAAATTCATAAAATTATTTTATCCTGTTATCTTTGCCCGTTAATTCGAATGCCACTGAATCCTAGGATATACGAAGAAGTAAAAAAAATTTTCACAGCGTACTTGGAAAATAAGGAGCTGAGGAAAACCCCCGAGCGCTATGCGATCCTGGAAGAAATTTACTCGCGCGATGGACACTTTGACGTAGAGTCACTGTACATCAGCATGAAGAATAAAAACTATAGAGTTAGCCGCGCAACAGTCTATAATACACTGGATTTATTAGTCGAGTGTGACCTCGTCAGCAAACATCAATTCGGAAAGAATTTGGCGCAGTACGAAAAATCATATGGATACAAACAGCACGATCACCTGATTTGCACGGAATGCCATAAAGTCGTCGAATTTTGTGATCCCCGCATTCAAAATATTCAAAGCACCGTTGAAGAGATTTTGCATTTTAATGTAATGCATCATTCCCTGATCTTATACGCCACCTGCACGAAGCAGAATTGCGAAAACAAAAATGTTCAAACAAATCAAGTAGCATGAATTTCACACACGAAACTAAAAACAACCTTTTAGTCATCAGACTGTCTGGCGATTTGATAGGTGAAAATAATAGTGCCAGTGTGATAGGCGTTGTCGCGAACGCGCTTGAGCAAAAAGTAAAAATGTGCATTGTGGACATCTCCGATTTGCGATATATCAACAGTAGCGGTATTGGATTGTTGATCACAATTCTCACCAAGTTCAGAAACAAGGGCGGGGAAGTGTATCTTATGAAACCATCTGAAAGTGTTCAAAAGCTCTTGGTCATCACAAAGCTAAATGCGATTTTTCATATCATACAATCGGAAGACGAAGTTCTAAAAAGTTAATCTTAAATCAGGGATGTCTAAGGTAGATGTATTGTTAGGCCTTCAGTGGGGTGATGAAGGCAAGGGCAAAGTTGTGGATGTGCTCGCGCCAAAATATGATGTGGTAGCAAGATTTCAAGGTGGACCCAATGCAGGTCATACACTCGAGTTTGACGGAATCAAGCACGTGTTGCATCAAATACCGTCGGGAATTTTCAGGGAAAAAACTAAGAACATTATTGGCAATGGCGTCGTACTGGATCCTATAGTATTTAAGAATGAAATAGAAAAGCTGGGTAAATTCAATCTCAATGTTCGGTCTAACCTTTTCATTTCAAAGAAAGCAACCCTCATTCTACCCACGCACCGGCTACTGGATCAGGCATATGAAAAAGAGAAAGGTGAAAACAAAATCGGATCGACATTGAAAGGAATTGGCCCAACGTATCAGGATAAGATCGGACGTCAGGGCTTGAGGGTAGGTGATATATTGGCAGATAGTTTTCGGGAGAAATTTAGTAAGCTCACGCAAATCCATTTTAAGATTTTAAGTGAATATGACATAACTTATTCATGGGCAGAACTCGAATCACAGTTTTTGGAAGCTGTCGATTTCCTAAAGGGTTTTCAGCTCATTGAGAGCGAGTATGTATTGAATAATGAATTGAAAGCAGGATCGACCATTCTGGCAGAGGGGGCGCAAGGCGCATTGCTCGATATTGATTTTGGGAGCTACCCTTTTGTAACAAGTTCGAGTACGGTAACTGCCGGCGCATGCACCGGGTTGGGTATCGCGCCGCGACACATCGGTGAAGTGTACGGCATATTTAAGGCATATAGCACCAGGGTTGGAAGTGGTCCGTTCCCAACCGAGCTTATCGACGAAGAAGGTGACTTAATGCGGAAAGAAGGTAACGAATTTGGATCTACGACCGGACGGCCAAGGCGTTGCGGCTGGATTGATTTGCCTTCGCTAAAATATTCCATTATGATCAATGGTGTTACACAGCTGCTGATGATGAAGGCGGATGTGTTGAGTGTCTTCCCGACTATCATGGTTTGCACGCATTATAAACTCAGCGATGGCACGATTACAGATATGGTGCCCTATGAAGTTGTGAAAGAAAAAATTATTCCCGTCTACAAAGAGTTGAAAGGGTGGAGTGTTTCATTGAAAGGATTTACAAAAGAGAATTTGCCTTTCGAACTTGTTCAGTATATAAAATTCTTGGAAACTGAACTTAATGTTCCAATTACATTGGTATCAACGGGGCCGGATCGCACAGAGACAATTCTTAGATAACCCACTTTTTTATTTTTTTTAAAAGCACACTTGCGCTGATATACTCAAACAGATACCTTTGCATCCCCTTTTGGAAGGAAAGGGTCAAATCGAAGGAATTTTAAGGGTTCTCCACATGTGAAAGATGTGATAATCCCAGTTATTCTCCGCATGGGCGGGGGAAACACGTTCATTGAATGGATGATAATTGATAGCGGACCGGTAGAATGACAGCGATGTTGTTTTACCACGAAGATTTACTTTGAAAAAAGGGAACTTCAAAAAATTTAAGGGTCTAGGTTTCAGACAAAACAAGTAAAGCTT
>JAICGJ010000322.1 GCA_025923195.1 Chryseolinea sp. | reverse complement strand
TATCATCAGGGTAGTCGAAGTGGAGTAAATCCCAAATTACCTGGGTGCCTGTTTCTTCTGAGGCATGAATAATATTCAGCATATCACCGAACCGATAGTGCCCTGGCATGGTTTCGATCCGATACCAACGGACTCCTTCACGTACGGTAAAGATGCCATAGTTTTGCAAGCGCGCATAATCCAGCGCGGCAAAACGCTCATGTTGGGTGGTGGCAAGCACATCCAACCGCTTTCTATGCGAGCCATAATGGGTTGAACACTCAAAGCCCCCAAGAAAGAAACTTTTGAAAAGACTCATAACTCCCACCGGACGGACATAACGATAAGAAACAACCTGTGAATTACTTTTATGAATACGTAGATCTATGGAAGCAAAGTGGAACCTCAACCACTCGCCAGGGAGAAAAACCCCTAAACGTTTAGGAAATTTTACCACAATATGTTATAATTTTCCTAAACGTTTAGGAGAGTTCATGCCAACAACGATACGAGATGTAGCCAAGAAATTAAATATCTCTGTGTATACAGTGTCCCGCGCCCTGGATGGATACGATGATGTCGCGGAACAGACCCGTGAACGTGTTATCCAGACCGCCAATAAGATGGGTTATGCCCCGAATCGCGCCGCCAGGCAGTTACGCCGACAGAAGGCAGAGACCATCGGGTTTATCATTCCTTCCATTTCCAAGCGTTTCAACGAGCCTTTTTTTACAGAGTTTGTATCAGGCTTAGGCGAAGAGTTGTCAAGCAGGAATTTTGACCTTCTTGTTTCCAATGCAAAAACCGATGATGCAGAACGTCAGCTTTATCACCGATGGGTTAACAGCCGTAAGGTAGACGGGTTTATCCTTAACCGGATCCGCAGGCACGATTGGCGGGTGAGTTTCCTTTCCCAGTGGGGTATTCCCTTTGTGGCGCTTGGTAAATCTGAGGATGGTATTGAATATCCGTATGTACGGATTGATGCAGCAGATGAATATCTGGATCTTGTGAACCATGTTCAGAAAAATGGTTTTTCACAATTTGCGTTTATCGGTGGCCCTACTGATCTTGTAAATCAAATTGATCGTCTAAAGTGGTTTAGGTTCGCAACAAAAAAGTGCGGGCTGGAAGTACCTCGAGATTACATCATTTCCACGGATATGACGAGTAGGGGTGGTTATGAAGCGACCAGCGCGTTGCTCAACAGCCGGACTCCGCCCGACGCAATTCTTTGTGTGAACGATGAAGCAGCATTTGGCGCTTTGCATGCTGCTCGCGAACATGGGCTTACAGTTGGTACCGACATTGCAGTTGCTGGTTTCGACGGCATCCAAGATTCGCTACACGCGGAGCCTCCACTGACAACTCTAGATATTCCAGTAGCGGATATTGCCCGCCAATTGGCTGGCATGCTCTTGGAAACGTTGAGTGAACGTCCTTTGGAACTCACAGAGATTGTTATCCGGCCCAAGTTGCTGACACGCGCGTCAACCGGCAAACAAGTGAATAGAAGTGTAGACCAATAGCTACTTTATGTGAGCGGAAAGGAGAGCCCATGGAATAGTGAGAATTGCCCGCTTCAATGAGCTTTTTATAGACCTGACACTTTACTTTAGTCATAGTCCTCATTCACCTAAATTGATGATTTCGCAAATCAGAGAGGGTATGGAGTGCGAAAAAAAAATAAGTCATGCTATAGAAAAAGAGCGTGTTCATCGTTTGAGGTGTATTCCTCATGAACGACGAATCTGCTCTGCTTGAAGCCGCAAGAAGATTCGATAATAAAGCATTAGCGGTTATCTTTGATACTTACGCGCCAGCAATCTACAGATACGTTTTGCGATTGTGTCATGATCCGGTGGAGTCCGATAACATTGTAGGCGATGTATTTGCGAGGCTAATAGAAAAATTCGCGGTCGGTCAGGGACCTCGAACAAACTTAAGGTCTTACCTTTTTAGCATTGCTTATCACTTAGTTGTGGATGGCGCAAGGCATAACCACCGATTGACTTCTCTGGAAGTGGTCATGGATGTCCCGAGCCAGTTGAAAGATTACTCAGTTGATACCCAAGTCGATGAACGTAATCTCTTGGATGTACTCAGATTTATGATGAATAACAGGTTGAGCGAAATTCAGCGGCATGTCCTTATCCTTCGATTTATGGAAGATTTCAGTTTGCAGGAAACAGCCGCTATTGTCGGTAAGAAGGTAAATCACGTAAAAGTGATACAGAGACGCGGAATCGCCAAGTTGAGAAAGTTGCTAGAAACCCGGTTCTGGCCCGACTGTAAGAAACAGTCGGAAACATAAAAAATTAACTCGCTCTGATGAGAAAGGTATTGTATAAGAATGTCTGGTATTGCCGGAGTCTATCTCAAACCATCCATTGAAGATGTTGAGAGGATGATCAAAAAAATAACCCATCGTGGTCCTGACGACCAGGGGATCAAGAATCTTCCCAACGGTACGCTTGGTCACACACGTCTCGCGATCCTGGATTTAGTTGATGGACGTCAGCCAATGGGAATCGACAATACTTGGATCGTTTTCAATGGGGCAATTTATAACTATCGTGAATTAGCTAACGAACATCTCAGAGGGGAATCTTTGAAAACTCATAGTGACACTGAGGTCATCCTCCATCTTTATAAGAAATTTGGCGCACGGTGCGTGAAATTGCTTGATGGAGCGTTTGCTCTGGCCATATTGGATCGTAACGGGCTTTTCCTAGCCCGCGATCCACTGGGCATTAAGCCGATGTATTGCAGTGATCGTGACGGCGCCTTTTATTTTGCATCAGAAATTAAGGCTCTAGCTGAGCTGAGCCATACGATCTACGAATTTCCCGCGGGTTATTGGTTTCATTCACAGACCGGCTGGCACCCTTATTTTGGGGTTGACATATTAAGCAACGAAGTGGAGAGAGGGTCCGTTGGCATTGAATCGATTCCTAAAATGTTGAAAGAAACCGTGCGCAAACGACTGCAGGCTGATGTTCCCGTTGGTGTTTGGTTGAGCGGTGGATTGGAGAAAAGTATCATTGCCCTGCTTGCAAAACAGGAAAAGACCGAGCTGCATTCTTTTTCCGCTGGCCCGGAAGGAAGTGAAGATTTGGCGGCCGCCCGCAAGATAGCTGAGAAATTAGGAACAGTTCATCACGAACGGATTTACATCGAACAAGAAATACTGGCGGCGCTCGCAAAAGTAATCTACCACCTCGAATCATTTGACCCAGCGCTTGTTCGCCCGGCAATTTCCAACTTTTTCCTGGCCGAGGTAGCCTCGAAATTTGTCAAAGTGATCTTGACAAGTGAAGGTGCTGACGAAATTTATAGCGGCTACGATTATTTTGACGCGTTTCAATCCCCGGAAGGACTTCAGGAAGAAATGATAGCTTTGACTGGGGACTTACATAACACTACGCTCCAGCGCTTGGATCGTATCTCGATGGCATTTGGCCTTGAGCCACGCCTTCCTTTTCTTGATATCAAATCTCTTAGCTTAGGTTTTGCGTTGTCGCCACAAGAAAAAATTCACCGGGATCGACCAGCCAAGCATCTTTTACGACAAGCTTTCTCTAGCGAGCTTCCAAAAAATATCCCGAATCGCCCAAAGCAAAGGTTCCCAAGGGATACGCGGGCATACGACTGCATTGTTGACATTGCTGAACGTGAAATCTCTGATGCCGAATTCCAATCCGAAGGTGCCCGCCTAATGAACCGCTGGGACTATCGTCTTTCCAGCAAAGAGGCGCTTTATTATTACAAAATGCTCAGACAATCCTATGAGGATCGTTGGATCTTTCCTAGCATGGGGCGCAGGCAGAGGTTATGAGCTGAACATTAGAGAACAACCGGAGAGGTTTCCTCAGAGGAGTGGCTCTGCTCACTATAGAGTGAGCGCTAGGAGTTATTATGAAGGCTACAGCGAAAAAGAGGATGTTCAAGAAGGTCATGGTCCCTGTTGTCTACGGCTGTGATCAGGCATCGGCAATCAATGCCGCGCGTGCTATTGCAGGAGATGCCGATGTAATGTTTATAGGACTGGTCTTTATCCCTATGAGTGACTCGCTCAGTGGCGCGGCAATACGCGTGCAGCAAGTTCGTCAGACATTAAGAAACCTTTCGACTACGCTTCGTAACCATCGCTGGACCGATGTCTATGCAACCCATCACCCCTGGAAGGAAATTGTAAGGGTTACGGAGAAAGAAAGACCCGACCTTTTGATTTTGGAGTATCCGTGCCATTTTGAATCTCTAAAGACCACACCGACAGATGTATTAACTCATCCACCTTGTGACATTGCAATTGTTAACTCCAAAATCTCGGACAAGCTGAATAGCAGTTTGGTGCCTATCCGTGGAGGACCGTATGCAGAACTTGCTCTTCGCACTGCCCTGTCAATCAAACGATTTCGCCAGTTGGAGATTAGTACACTCCACATCGTTCCCCCGAAGAGTACCTCTAAGCAGGATGCAGCTTTCCGCGGGATAGCACGCGTTCTTAAGAATCTGCCGGAAGTAAAAGAGCAAGAGATCATAACAGGTAATCC
>JAICGJ010000321.1 GCA_025923195.1 Chryseolinea sp. | reverse complement strand
GGGACTTACAGCATATGGTTCTAGCTCAATGTTTACTACGGTTGAGGACCTCAGCAAATGGGTGATCAATTTTGACAAACAAATCGCCTCTAAAAATCCTGTATACATGCGCATGCTCGAAGATGGTGTACTCAACAATGGCGACAAGGTTGGGTATGGATATGGCCTTGGATTCGGCGAAGAAGGAAAATTAAAAACCGTTTCACATACTGGCGGATGGGCTGGGTATCGAACGGTTATCATGAACTTTCCTGACGAAGAATTTTCGTGCATCATCTTAAGTAATGCCGCTGATTTTAATTCCTATGGATACTCGCTGGATGTGGCTAAACTTTTTTTAAAAGAGAAATTCAAAGCCACCGATAACACGGCTGACAGTGTAAAGAATATGCCAACCGTAAAAGTGGATACTACCGTCGCCAAAAAAGCGACAGGGATGTATCAGCTCGGCGAGGGATGGTATGTTACAATCACACTAGAAGGTGACCAGTTAATGACTCAGGCAAATGGCGAAGCTAAATTTCAAATGAATGCAAAGTCTGATTCGGTTTACTGGATTGATGCTTACGACGCTTCCATGACATTTGTGAGAGATCAAAATGGTGATGTGAACTCGCTCCGCTATCGATGGATCGATTCTGCAAAAAAAGTTATACCGGTTCAAGTTGATATTGCTCAGTTCGGTAACTACGCAGGAACATATTATAGTGAAGAGCTTTCTTCGGAATATAAAGTGGACGTCATGGACGGCAAGCTTATGATACATCATATGCGACTTGGAGATTTTGAACTTCAACAAGATCCCATAACGCCAGATCAGTTTACCAGCCAGATTGGTTTGATACGGTTTGTTAAAAGCGATCAGAAAAAATCAATTGGTTTCAGATTATCAGGAGGTCGTGTAAAAAATCTTCGGTTTGATAAAAAATTATGAACGGATGAAAACTTGAGAAGATTTGCTTTTTGGCAAACCCGGAACGAGTTTTTTAAGAGATTTTTTTATAAAGAAACGCCTATGGCTCATGCTTTGAATATATTTTAAGATTTCATGCACAACTAGATAAAGCGATACTCTGAGTTAATCGCTATTCATCAACCGCGCGGAGCGGCTTAAAAGGAAAAAGCTTTTGGAGTAAATAGGTTTTTGATTTTCATAATTATGGCTCAGCTATTATTAATTTAATCCATTTTGTATGTATAATATATCATTTTACATACATTTACGGAATTAACCTCGGAGATGAAGGGAATAAACTTTGGAGGATCCGAAGAACCGGTGCTGCTAAACGCGTTGATGGAAGAAACAAACAGCATAGCGATAGGCTACGAACTTTCGAATCACACGGGCCGTTCAGCGAACCTTGGCTTGGTGCCTGCGGTGCTCAACCGATTCGAAGAGAATCGACTTGTTAAAAGTGAGCTGGGTGAAGCAACGAAGACCCATAGTGGTAAACTCGCGATACCGGGAAAGGCAGCATTGGTCCGCGCTAAGTCGATGCGCGATAGGGTGTGGAACAGTATATCGTGGCTTGGTGGCTTGCCTGGAAAAAAAGTGTAGCATGAAAGAGCAACGGCATCCCGATAGCTCCCGATACCTATCGGGACGCGACCATCCGCCCGCCTGGGCACAGCGATTTGTAGAGTGGTATTGTAAGCCAGGTCTTGCGGAGGATCTGACCGGGGACCTCAATGAATACTTCGAACGGAATGTACGATCCATCGGGCCGCGCCGCGCGAAGCTCATTTACATCATAGATTCAGTCAAGTTCTTCAGAGGTTATACGGTGCGAAGACCAAAATTTGTCAACCTTTTTATCAACTGTATCATGATCGGTAGCTATATCAAAACATCTGGACGCAATTTAATGCGCAACAGGCTCTTCTCATCCATCAATATTATTGGCCTTGCCATCAGTATGTCTGTCGGGTTATTGCTGATCGCCTTCGTACTCGACCTGCGTTCGTACGACAGGTTCCACAAGAATGGTGAGAGGATCTATCGCATCACCAACGTACTGACTTCCAATCGTGGACAAATCAGCAAGTTTGCCTCCACATCCATAAAAACTGGAAAGCTAATTCGGGAGAAAGTGACAGGCGTTGAAGAAGTGGCGATTGTGCGCGACTTTTCGCATGATGCCAAGGTTGGCGACAATATTCTCCCTATCAAGGGTTTCTCGGCGGAGCCGTCGCTGTTCAGGGTCTTTACATTTCCCATGCTGGAAGGCAATTCCAACACGGCGTTGGAAGATCCTTACTCGATCGTTCTTACTGCGACCGCCGCCAGGAAACTCTTCGGCGACGAATCAGCGCTGGGCAAGGTGATCAAGTTCGATACGCTCGATTACCAGGTGACCGGTGTCATGAAGGACGTTCCCTTCTTTTCGCACATCAATTTCGAAGCGTTGGTTTCGCTGTCAACGGCCGAGCAGATCAATAAGAACGACAAGAACTTCGAAAAATGGACAAACATGGGGTTGAACTACGTGTACCTGCTGCTGTCAGAAAATACCAACGCGCCTTCAATTCAGTCGCAGCTCGACGCAATTGCAAAGCAGGAAAATCTCGCCCAAGATCCCGATGGTGACGTCCCGAAAGGTATCTGGAGCAATCGGGATCGAGGCCCTAGGATCCAACTCGAGCTTCTTCCTTTGTATAAGATCGTAGTGGGAGATGATCTCGGGGATATGCGTGGCTCAGTACGTCGTCACCTGCCTCCGGTTGTACTTTGGATACTCGGCGGCCTTGCATTCGTTGTGATATTGTCAGCGTGTTTTAACTATACCAACCTTTCGATTGCACGTGCCATGCGCCGCTTTAAGGAAGTAGGTCTTCGCAAAGCTATCGGTGCCGGCAAGAGCCAGATACGGCAACAGTTTCTCGCGGAGGCGATCATAATCTCCCTGGCGGCCCTTCTTCTTTCATACTTCATCTTTCTTCTATTGCGGCCGCAGCTGATAAACCTGGCTCCTGAGATGCAGCGCACGGTGAAGCTCGAACTAACACCGTCTATAGTCTTAGCCTTTATCGCATTTTCGATTACCATAGGTGTTATTGCTGGCTTCATGCCTGCAATATTCTTTTCGAGAGTCAGCGCGATCAATGCGCTCAGGAATGTGTCGTCGGTAAAAGTATACAAACACCTAACACTCAGGCGTGCTTTGGTCGTGATTCAATATACATTCACACTGATCTTTATAACCACAACCTCCATCGGCTATGTGCAGTATAAAAACATCCTTGCATTCGACCTGGGATTCAACACTGAAAACATCGTGAACATTAATATGCAGGGTAATAACCCCGATGCGCTTCTAAAGGAACTGAGCGAGATGCCGGAAGTAACCGCACTATCCCGATCGTTAATAATCACCGGCGTTGGGAATGCCTGGGGCGGCTATATAAAATACAAAGATTCGCGCGACTCTACGCTGGTCTTGACCAACCACGTCGACGAAAACTACTTGCCTCTGCATGAACACGAGCTCATTGCCGGAGGAAATTTTATTGCACGACCCAAAACATCCAAAGCCGTCAGAGAAGTGATCGTTAACGAGCAAGTCTTAAAACGATTTAACATAGCTACCAACGATCCCGAGAAAGCAATCGGTGAGGAGATCACATTTAGTAATGTCCAAGGAAATGGACGCAAGATGACCATTGTTGGAGTAATGAAAGACTTTCACTATGGCAAGGTCGAGAACCTCATCGAGCCAGTAGCATTCATGTTCTGGACACCCGGAGACAGGGCAATCATCAATGCTAAAATACAAAGCACTGACATGCTTGCGACCATGGCTAAGATCGAGTCGGTATGGAAGAAGATCGATCCTGTTCATCCATTTCAGGCTAAATTCTATGACCAAGAAATAGAAGATGCATACAGCGAATTGTCCGCCATGATCAAGATCATTGGCTTCCTTTCATTCCTCGCCATTTCTATCGCATCGATGGGATTGTTCGCAATGGTAGTATTTGCAACCGAGACAAGACTAAAAGAGGTCAGCATCCGAAAGATAATGGGCGCCACCTCCGGGAACCTTGTTTTCTTACTGAGTCGCGGTTTTCTCGTACTTCTGTCGATATCGGCACTCATCGCCCTGCCGGTAACTTACCTTTTCTTCGAAAACGTTGTGCTCACCAATTTCCCGTATCACACACCCGTGCAGGTTGCCGAGTTGTTCGTGGGCTTGCTGGCTGTATTGCTGATCGCATTCATCATGATCGGGTCTCAGACGTTGAAGGCGGCGAGAAATAATCCAGCGGAGATCCTGAGGAGCGAATAGAGAAAAGCTGAAGTGAATGGAATAATTCCCTCCACCCGGGCTGACCGATTCATCGGGTGTTATTGTTAAGCCGTACTTGCATAAGATCCGTCAAATGTGAAATTGAGGTACAGCACTTTTCTGTTTTATGTATTATGAATAACATTGTATGGCAACCAAGGAATTAACTTGACTTGACCTGCGTTCAATTAAGGAGCCCAAGTTATGGACAAGATCCCAAAAGTGAGTATTGGCTTGCCGGTTCTTAATGGGGAACAATTTCTGGAAGAAGCTATCGATTCGATCC
>JAICGJ010000320.1 GCA_025923195.1 Chryseolinea sp. | reverse complement strand
GGGAAAAGGATGAAGAGTGCCCACCAATTCAATTCGAAAGGCAGGATGTTAAGTTGATTGAGCAGGACAACTGCCCCGCCAAAGATAAATACCAGTCCAATCCAAATGTTGGATGGTTGATTTGTGCCGCTGCCGCTTGATTTGTTTTCTTCCATTTTGTCTCTCCTTTTTGATATATCCTTCTCCAAGCAAGCGCGAAATGATAAGCGTTTATAGCTTCACATGTCTTTGATAATCTGCCCTGACAATCTTCGAATATCTGGGCCTTTCACGTACGGAAATCACTTAATCACCCTTCCTCTTTATTTACCAAGCGCTTATATCTAGATTTTTATGAATTTTCCTGATTTTCCAATTATGGGCTTAGGCATACTTCCCGATACAATCTTGCCATCTGCTCAATTCCTAGACATGTAAGATGGCACTGAAATACACATTTACATAACTTCTACAGCAGTCAGACTTTTTGCATGTTTATAAACAAGCGGAGCCGTGATCCCGTATGCCATGGCCATGTACAACAGAATATACGAAAACGCCTCGGAGCCCAGCAGCAATTGAAGCAAAAACGCTCCTAGAGAGGTAGCTATAGCAAACCCGATGTAGACACGGGTGCGATGCAGCCAGGCATAGGGAAGAAAGTGGACCCCACCCAAGGACGCCAAAACAACGGGCACAGCACCCGGATTAAGACTATATGCAACAATCAGAGCAGGGAGCGCCAATACCTGGGAAACAGCCATTTGTCCTGAGAGTGAACGCAGAGGATTGTCAGGTGCCATAGGCCGAGTCCCCAGGCGACGTTCGAGCCAAAGGGCGAGAGGCAAGGCAACACTGCCCTGGAATAAAGCGACGAGTGCAACGATTGGTTTAGGGAGAAAGAACGATAAGATGGCAGTAATCAAGAAAGTGAGTCCGTATGCTATAAGGAAGGGCGCACCGCCAGCAGAACTTGCGCTCACGTCAGTGAGAGCTTGATGCAGGTTATTCGAATTGTTTGTCATCATACATCCTTTCGTATGCGTAAATCTTATAAGGTCTAAACTGCCTCTCCCATGCGTTACATACATTCTTACTAGCGGAGTTGCTGTTGCCATTCCCTATATCAAAAGGACATACGTTCGCTCATAATTCCTACCTATGCCCCATGCTCGGAAAGATCCAGTGATCCTTATAGTACTGTCTGAGAATCTTGTAATAATAAAGGGCCTCTTTGCTGGAAAGACGATAGCCCCAACGGTTCAACAGGCGGGCGCCTTCAGATTGAAATTCAATATCAGAGATTTCACGTTCAGCAACCTCGGCAATAAGGTCGGACGGTTGTGTATCCTCAGGGAAGCTGAGCTTGGGACGATTCGGAATATCTTTCGGAAGGTCGTTAGCAAAAGCTTGCCGCAAAAGACTTTTGGCGCGCCGATCCCGGTGAACTTTTTCTTGTGGTAACAACGCAAAACTTACGCCAACAGATTTGAGATCCAGATAAGGCAAGCGCGTCTCGAGCCCAAAGGACATCGAGCTGCGATCCACGCGCTGGAGCTTGGTATTATGTAGGTTCCAAGCGAGAGCTATCATTTCTTCCTGAAGTTCGTCTGGGGATCGAAACGCTTCAAAATACTCGTAGTCGGCATAAATTTCGTCAGCACCGTCACCCGTCAAGATTACTTTAACAAACCTTGATGCTAGCTCAGCCAGGAAAAAGTTGGAAATTGCCGGGCGAACAAGAGTCGGCTCGAATGATTCGAGGTGGTAGATTACTTTTGGAAGTGCAGCCAGCATTTCTGGTTCGGTGTAAATGCGCTCATGATGATCTGTTCCAAGTATTTCGGCCACCTTGCGGGCGGCCGCTAAATCTTCACTCCCTGCAAGCCCGGCGGAAAAAGAATGCAGATGGGCAGTTACCTGTTTTGCCAGTAACGCAACAACGCTACTCTCCAATCCACCACTCAAGAAAACGCCCACTGGAACTTCCACCTTCAATCGCTTGCGCACGGCCTCTTTCAACACGTTGGGAATGATTTCAATGACAGGTGACCCGCTCTCAATGTAGTCCTTTAATAAGTCAATCGCAAAATAAGGGTGCCAACCGGTCTGCGAATGAAACGAATAACCAGCCGGAAATTCGTAGATCGTATGACTCAACTCAGCCAATGCTTTAATTTCTGACGCAAAATAGAAGGCTCCATCATGATCACCACAATACATCGGCTTTATCCCCAGTGGATCGCGGGCCAGAAAAAGTCCGTTACGATCCAAGATTGCCAAGGCAAACGCTCCATCAAGTAATTTCACGCAACGTGCACCAAATTTCTTATAAAGATGGAGGATGATTGCTGTATCACTGCGAATTGCCAAAGGTTCCTCTGCGAGATATTCGATCGCCAATTCACGAGAGTTATAGATCGCCCCGTTGAAGGCGATCCAAGTGTTGTCGATTCCCATGGGCTGATGCCCGTTCTCTAAATCCGTGGTCGCGAGGCGCACGTGACCCAACGTACCATTTGGAAGATTCTTAATCCCCTGACCATCTGGACCACGATGCGTTAATTTATTGATCATCCTCTCTACATCTTCGATAGATGGTTTAAGATAGACTCCGGCTATACCAGACATCTTTACACAAAACCTTTCTCCTCAGAGCAAGTTAACTTACTTATGTTTCCTACGGTTTCTTACCATCCAGCCAGAGCCGGGTTCTTGGCAACTTTCTTAGCTTAGCGAGCCCACGACTTTGGATTACTTTAACGTGATTCACTGTTTTACCGACTATGGCGGCTGTTTCTCGCAAGCTGAAATCTTCTATGAAACGCAGGATAATGAGGTGCCGCTGAATATCAGTCAACTCAGAACTCATCACAAATTGGAGTTCTTCAAGCATGGTGCGTTCCTCGACCTGGGTAGCGACTGAACCAGCTCTTGATTTATCAGGCGTATCCGGGACTGTTTCCAGGGACGCAAGACGATGGTTATGCCGTGCACCATCTACAACGGAGTGATAAGCCATGCTAAAAAGATAAGCCCTCAAATTCGTCAATGGACCTTGACCTGCCGCAAACTGCTCCAGCAACTTGGCAAATACGTCCCCTACAATATTGTCTGACTCGACTGGATCATGACACAAGCGCAAAATATAGTTGTATATTGTTGCCGCGTAAGTATCAAAGATAACGACTAATGCTTTCTTATCAAATTTTCTGGCGTCTCGGACCAGAGCAGCTTCATCGTTCATACGCATTTCCCCTGAGCTGTACACACGCTCTTTTCCGAAAGAATAAAATGTTTCTAGTAGGCACTTCACACTCTCGCCCAACTCTAAGATCATTAATTAAAGTAATGAGTACCGCATGAAAAAAACTAGAGGTCAGAATGGTAGGCACCCATCGAAAACGCCTTGATTAATGTTCCATAACTCTCCTTTCCGCTCACCAGCAATGGCTAAAGATATTGAGCAGAAGACATCATCCACCAGTAGATCCGCGCGTGACCAGCGCTGGACGAATCACAATCTCTCTAGATTCAAGTTGCCGCCCATTCAGGAGCTCCAAGAGCATGCCTGCCAGTTGACGAGCAATATCTGCGACCGGGATATCTAGAGTTGTGAGTGGAGGCTCCGCGTGTAGCGAATCCTGGATGCCGTCGAAACCCGCCACTGCAATTTTGGTACCAACTGTAAGTCCATGTTCGCGAGCAGCATGTAAGGCGCCGAAGGCTGCCTCATCATTAACACAAAGAATTGCGTCAGGCGGAGTAAGACTCTTGAGCAACGCGCTTGTCGCTTCATAGCCACCCATACTAGTCATATCCGTGGAAATGATGCGATCTCGGGGTACTTCTATCCCGCATTTTTTTGTTGCAGATCTAAACCACTTCAAGCGATCAATTTGATTTACAAGGTCAGTAGGACCACCAATAAACGCAAATTGTGAAAAACCGTTCTTCTGGACATGTTGCATCAGCAGCAGATATTCATCTGCTGCCTCAATCCGTACAAATGGGTAATCAATACCGTCCTGAGATTTACCAAGCGCCACAAAGGGAATACCCGATTTGGAAAGGAAATTGACCCTCCAATCGTGTTTGCGGATCCGGTTCAATATGAACCCATCCACCTTACGGCTGTTAACCCATCTGTGATACAGATTCAATTCTGCGTCATGAGTATTGACATTGGAAATGAGCAGGTCATAGTTCTTACCGGACAACTCTTCTCCCATACCTGAGATGAACTCCATAAAGAATGGCTCGTTGAATCGCTTGGAAATAGAAGGAATGATAAATCCAATGGTTTCAGCCTTTTGCCGGCGAAGCTGACGTGCTGCCCGATTGGGGACATAACCCATCTTATTGGCCGTCTCGATGACGAGCTCACGGGTTTGGTCCGCTACATCATCATATCCATCTAGTGCACGGGAAACCGTATAGACTGATATATTCAATTTTTGAGCTACATCGCGAATAGTTGTGGGCATAACTCTTATCCTAAACGTTTAACAAATTTTACCACATCATGTTATAATTTACCTAAACGTTTAGGAAAAATATCTTTGACTGCGATTGGGGTTCTACCGTCATCTCCACAACGCTGCGCCTATAGCCAGAAAAGTCATTTTTCGATCGATAGGAATAGTTTATAAAGTGATATATCCGGCGGGAATCATGAGTCTTTTTAAAAGTTT
>JAICGJ010000319.1 GCA_025923195.1 Chryseolinea sp. | reverse complement strand
TTCTTGCATTTTTCAGTTGACACCTACTCAGACCGTGACCTATCTTCGACAGCCGTGCTCCTACGCTGAAGCTTCGGCGCAAGCGTAAGCTCATTCTGAGCGACGGCTGTTCACCGGGTTCATCAATGCTGCCTTAATGGCCTGATAACTCACTGTAGCCAGTGTAATCACGAGGGCTCCAGTTCCTGTTATGGCAAAAACCCACCAAGAGATTTCGGTACGATATTCATAAGCGCTTAGCCATTGTCGCATAAGATAATAGGCTGAAGGAATAGCAACGACACAAGCAATGATCACCAGTACTACAAAATCTTTTGACAACATTTTCCACAGACTGAATACGGTGGCACCCACCACTTTTCGGATTCCGATTTCTTTAGTGCGCTGTTCTGCTACGAAGGAAGCTAATCCAAATAGCCCTAAACAACTGATGAGTATAGCAAGGCCGGCAAATACAGAAGAGAGTTTACCGATGCGTACTTCATTGTTGAATTTCCTTGCATACTGGTCATCCGCAAACTTATAGTCAAAAGGCATAGCCGGTTCATAAGCTTTGAAAACAGACTGAATTTTTTCTAACGATTCCGATGTGCTTTTTGCAGGATTTAGTCTTATAGAAAGCACACTGCCAACCCAATTCATGGGCATATAAATTGCTTGACGGGTCGATTCATAGGGTGAACCTACGAGCAAATCCTTTACAACTCCGAGAATAGTAAATGAATGTCCCTCCAGTGTAACGACTTCGCCTATCGGATCTTCCAACCCCATGTATTTCACGGCGGATTCGTTAATGATCATTCCATGCCGGTCACCCTCTATGTTTCTTGAGAAATCCCTGCCGGCTACAACTTCCCAGCCTATCGTCTTACCATACTCAGGTGTTATCCAGGTCACGCCAAAATGATCCAAGAAATTTGGGTCTTTTCCTTTCCATTCAAAGGTGCCAAAATTTGCCTGATAGTTCTGACTCGCAGCGGCACTCGATTCAGAGATGTCAATTATTGCCCCGGAGTTTATCAATTCATTTCGCACAGCATCAAAATGATCATGGATACCGCTGGTTTTCATATTGAGATAAATCAAGCGGTCTCTGCTATAGCCAACTTCTCTATCCATGGTATACTGGATCTGTTGATAAACCACGATCGTTCCGATGATCAGCATAACAGAAACGGTGAATTGTAACACAACCAGTACTTGCCGTGGAATGGAAGCAAATCGTCCTGCCCTGAATGTTCCTTTCAGCACCTTGACGGCCTGGAAAGAGGAGAGATATAGCGCAGGGTAGCTGCCTGCGATAAATCCGGTGAGCGAGACAAATGCAAGGCACGAAATCCAAAACCATTCCTTTGTCCAGGGGATGCCCATTTGCTTGTCAGTAATTTCATTGAACCATGGCAGCGCCAGGAGAACAATACCGATTGACAATATGAATGCAAGGATGGTGATTAGAATTGATTCGCTGAAGAACTGGCTGATCAATTGATTGCGTACAGAGCCAATCGATTTTCGAATACCGACTTCCTTCGCTCGTTTTTCTGATCGCGCAGTGCTCAGGTTCATGAAGTTGATACACGCCAGCAGCAGGACAAAAATACCGATGAGGCCAAAAAGCCAGACAAACTGAATCTGTCCACCCGAGGCGTAACCATTTTCAAATTTGTCATGCAGATGCCATTTCTTCATCGGGTGAAGAAAGGTCTGAAAGTCAATAGCCTTTTTTTCTTCCTTTAGGTGGTCTTGTATCGTACTGCGTATCTTATCCTCGATCATAGCCATATCCGCATGAGCAGGCACCTGCACAAAAATCTGAATCATAGCATCGCTCCATGAATCAAGGAACCGGTTCAGCCAACCTTTGTTGGCCTCGATATAGAGGTCCCATGGGGCAATAAAGGTCAATTCACTGAAGTCGGAATTTTTCGGAAGGTTCTCATAAACACCGGTTACGTTAAGGTCGTACCGGTCGTCAATCCTCACTATTTTATTTATGGGATCTTCATGAGCGAAAAGTGCTGTTGCAAGTGACTCTGACAATAATATTGAATACGTTTCTTTAAGTCCGGATTGCGTACCCTTCAGCATCCTAAGCGTAAGGATGTCTGGCGCCCCGGCCTGCATGTATTGGCCCAGTTGGTTGAATTTTTTATCACCATTAGAAATGATACGATCCTGAAGAAAGGTTGACATCACGACATTTTCGAAATCATTTCCGTAACTCTGCTGTAGTTCCGGGCCCAACGGAAAAGGAACATGGCTATTTGCGCCGGTGACACCGTTTACCGTCACCCTTTGCATGACGCGTGCAACGCGATCGTAGTTCTGGTGATATTTGTTAAATGACAATTCATCATAGATCCACAAGCCAATCAGCAATGCCACCGCCATACCCATGGCTAGTCCACCGATGTTTATGGCCGAGTAGGCTTTATTTCTGAACAGGTTTCTCCAACTGATTTTCAAATAACTTTTATACATACCGTAGTTGTTTAAATTTTTATATCCTTCAGCCGGCCTGATTATGCCCGGTCTGAAGAGCAGCAGCACGTCGATGACAAACCTGAAGTCTGCATTTCGTTTTCCGTTGTTCTTTACCCGCTTTCGGTATACTTCTATCAGGTCTCCTTCGATATGATCCGTCAGCCGTGGATGGCAATACCATCGAAAGAACCGAAGAAAAAAATTCGGCGGATATGGCTTGATTTCTCCCATGATTTAACCGACCACGATCTTCAGATCCAACGAGATCTTCGGTATTGCCTTCCAAAGTTCTTCTCTTGTCTGCCGTGAATATTCCATTGCCTTTCTTCCCAGTGCAGTCATTTGAAAATACCTTCGTGGGCGTCCGGCACGATCTTCTGTGGCTTCGCCCTGGAAGGACTTGATGTATCCCTTATCCTCCAACCGCACCAAGGCAGCATGAAGTGCCCCCATACTAACGTCGCGTGCCAGTCGTGATTCAATTTCTTCTTTTATAGCCACACCGTACGCACCTTTATAAAGGATCGCGATCGTTAGGAGAACGATCTCTTCAAACTCTCCCAATTGGTATTTCTTCATGCGTTCAAATAATATTTTCTAAAAGAAGGAATAATAATTGTGCCAAGGCTCCGATAGGGCCTAGGAGCGCATTTGTGCAGCTTTAGCTTCATAAGGGGTGTTCAAATGCGGGCGAGATTTTGCGAAACCGATCAAGAGATATCGCAAATCGAAAGAGGTTCAAAACACATTTTCCAGCGCCCTCATCCGACTTGATTATGTTTTTCCTAAGAGTAATAACATTTTTTCTGCCATTTAGAAAGACATAAGATCTCATGGAGAATGGGTAGTTTAAAACTTCAAACTTTGTTGAGGACGAAATTAACAATTACGAAAGTGGGCACACTTTTCTAAAAAAATGGATTCAGGAATGTAAAAAGGATTTGATTGTTGAGGTTGATGAAGGCTGCTTCAATGCTGCAATACCAATTATTAACGCCGAATACAATACAGGTTTTTTCGATCCTAAGAAACAAGCCTGAAGGCAAAGGAGAGGCTGACCCGTATTTAATTGCCTATTGTAAAGTCAACAGTTTTACCCTTATCACGAACGAAAGCAAAGTCAAGCCAAACAAAATTCCGGCTGTCGAAATAGGCACCCACAAAATTGCAGTTTAGACATCATACTTTTCAATTTTTTTTTTGTGCTGTTGACTGTGCTAGGTTTTCCTATTGATACGTCCGAACTGAATCACCGCGACATTATTATACATTCTTTGAAAGGAGGAATCAATTATGATGTTGAGCACTTTCTTTCTTAACCGGCTATCGCTGACATGCATGTATACCTTTGTAAAGTCAGATTTTAAAGGTATATTATGTTACGAAGAAAATGTTGTACAGTATGAAAATTACAAGTTACCTCGCCTTCCTGGGTTTATTAATTCTTGCGTGTGACGACTCAGAAAATGGAAGGACCATCACCGAATATCAGGGAATATCCGTTGTGTTTAGTTGGAAAGGAATCGAACCAAGGAATCATGATAATGTTGTCTTTGCAATTTATCGTCCGAATTCGACGCAAGAGTTCTGGGGTTATGATTCAGTATTCTTTTCCTACTACCACCCAAATGTACGATTTACAGTAAAAGTCGAAATCACTGATCCATTAAAGCATCACGACTATGTTATTGATGTCATAGGACATAAAAGTGGTGCCAGGTATGTATTCGAAAACTCCTTTAGCCCTAACGATCCGGTTGGCCTGGCTAAGACTTCACTTTACATTACCAAGAATGAATACGACTACACTTTCAGAGCGCCTTAGGGCTGTGAATCATTGAAATAATTACACCGGTAATTGAGTAAAATCTGAAAGCCACTGGTTTACATAATGCGTAGGACTCTACTTTGGGAGTCTCAGAATTCGGGATGTTTTGCGGACAGCTCAGTAACTTTGAGAAGGCAGCGAGCTCAACATGACGGATCGCGAGTAAGTTTCCAACTTTCTAAATACCTTGTATTTATCCGGCTTAACATTGCTATGTGTTTACCGCCAATTTTCCAATCGAACATATCATTGGCATCTTTATTATGATGGGTTTATGGCAATTCATAAAGTTGAAGTTACAAAAATCTTTAATGCTCACTAAGGCTAACCAACCGACTTTGAAGGTTTCGATGTCATAAACTTCTATGCGCTATCTTGCATATTCATCAAGATGCTAAAACTAGCTTTATCAAGGTCTCAGCTATGGTATTGGAACTAA
>JAICGJ010000318.1 GCA_025923195.1 Chryseolinea sp. | reverse complement strand
TTGCTTACCCAAATGCAGAACGCACGACCATTCTTTCTGAAGTAATCCACGGCATCAAGCAATTCCTTCTCTGTCAACAGGAATCCGTTGGTGATGTGAATAATATTAAAAGTGTCGCATGAAAGCCCGCTGTCAACATAGGTAAGGCTGGGCAACCGGGTTACGATCATTCCTTTTGTCACGCCTGGAATTTTGCGAGTATGCAAATTAAAATTGTTATCAATGGTTTTTGACATAGATCTTATCTACGAGATCTTGGATATCTAAGCCGGTCGGTTCCGTGTGCTACATTGAATCCATGTTTTTATGTCTCAAGTTTACACGCCTCATCATTAACAAGCCGGGCTGGTTGCGACGGCGCACCACTCTCAGTTCTGTAATAAACTTCCTATGAATCAAAATTTACATCAAATGTAACATGTGAGGTGGTATCGGCATGCATCAATCTGCTATCTAGCAGGCATGTTACGTAATGAAAAGCGTCATGGTCAAATGTTTTTAATGAATTAAGTGCTTTCTGTGTAACGCCATTTAAAAGAAGGTAACTTTAGTCAGGCCGTCATAAACCAAGTCGGTTAGGTATGAAAAAAAATGCGATCTCACTCCCCTTTACACGGCGAAGTTTCTTCGGATCCTTGGGTAAGGGTCTAACTTTCATCGCCATCCCGCAAATGTTCATCTCAAGCAATGTCTCTGCAGCTCGGATACCGTCAACGTCCGAATTGACAAAGGCTGAAGAATGGTTCAGTAAAATCAAAGGAAAGCATAGGATTGTCTACGATGCTACGTCCATGCATGAGGGATACTCTATTGTATGGAGCTGGGTGTTCTTTGATTCAAATAATAAAACCGGAAGCAGCGATGAAGACCTTACTACCGTTGTCGTTTTCCGTCACAACGCCTTTGCACTAGCGCTAAGCGACGAGATATGGTCGACATATAAGCTTGGAAAGGTTCTCAAGGTAGCAAATTCTGCCACTGCCATTCCCGTTACAACAAATCCGTACTGGAATCCCCCAAAAGGCGTGATGCCGGAATTGGGTATGTCAATTAAAATGCTGATGGAACGCGGCGCCTTGTTTTGTGTATGCGATAGGTCACTGTCGGTTAACAGCGCGATTGCGGCCAGAAGCAAAAACCTGAATGCCGAGCAGGTGAAAAAGGAATGGATAGATGGTCTGCTGCCAGGCGTGCAGGTGGTTCCCTCCGGAGTATGGGCCATTAACCGGGCGCAGGAACATGGGTGTTCTTATTGTTTTGCAGGGTAAATCACGAAAAATCACAGCGTGAAAAACGAAGTCACAGCGCTGATCTGAGAAAATAAAGTCGTTACTATTAATAATGCAAGCATAATATTATGAAAACACAAATTTTGTTATTCTGCGTAGTCCTGAGTCTTTCTGCCCAAGGACAAGGTTGCATCCCCGTGCGAAACATCGTCGGCTTTGGACAGTTCATGAAACCAGAATATGAAGGATTGGAGGTGGAGCAAACCACCTGGGTAGTAAGTGTGAATACCCGGTATTCAGAAATTGCCCGGAGCTACGTAGGATCTGAAAGGACAAATCTTGCCTCGGAGGACGAAAGAATTAACGAAACGTTCATCATGAATTTCGGAGTAATCCGGATTCTTCCGAACGGATGGGCCTTCGGAATGGATTTTCCGATTGCCGCAAATTCCAGAACAACGTGGCAGGAGCATGATCCGACAAACGCAGATAAAGTTCATCACACCGTACGCTCTTTCGGAATTGGCGACGTGCGTTTTACCGCCTACAAATGGTTGTGGAAAACAACGGTAACTCACAGGGGAAATATTCAGGTCGGGTTAGGACTCAAGTTGCCGACCGGCGACTACAAGTATCAGGACTATTTTTACAAGGCAAGCGGTAAGATTATTGCGCCCGTAAATTCCACTATACAACTGGGCGACGGTGGAACGGGTTTTACAACGGAATTAAACACGTATTACAATCTAACCGGTAATATGAGTCTATACGGAAACTTCTTCTACCTTTTCAATCCGAGGGATCAGAACGGCGTCTCAAGCATTGATGGCGGAGGCACGCCAAGTCAATTGCAGATTGAAACGGGTGATTTTGTAAACAGCGTTCCAGATTCGTATACAGCACGAGCGGGTCTAAATCTCAGTATCAAAATGCTAACACTCTCGGCAGGAGCTCGAATCGAAGGGCAGCCCACTTACGACCTTATTGGAAGAAGCAACGGAACGCGCAGAGCAGGTTACACAATTTCAATCGAACCAGGAATAAATTACCGAGTGAAGAAATCGATACTTTACGCTTTTGTTCCCTTAACAGCTGGAAGAAAGACACAACAAACTGTCCCTGATAAACTAAGGTCCGACATTGAAGGAAAATATTTTATCAGTGGTGGGGGGTTCGCAGATTATATGGTTTTCGTTGGCGCACTCTTCAAGATCTGAGCCCCTTGACCATTCAAAGAGTCTTGCAATTTGTCACCTTGAGGGTAATTCCAGTCAAATTAGTATATTCCAGTAATTGCCCCAACATGCCTAAAGCCGGAATGATATTTAAAAAATGCATAATGCTGGTAATGACCTTTGGTATGCTGGTGGGCATTTGCGCGCATGGCCAGGAGGTTACATTCAGACACTATTCTTCGGACCAGGGTTTTTCGGGTGGTGCCTTCAAGACCATGGCCCAAGATAGTCTTGGTTTTTTATGGATTACCACCGGCGCAGGATTGTTTAAGTTTGATGGATACAATTTCACTAACTTCCAGACTGCTGATGGCAACATTTTGCTATTTCACGCTAATGGCGCTAGAAATTGTCATATAAAAGTTGATCCCTCTGGAAGGCCCTGGGTAGTATTTGACAATTACGTCGCCTGGTTCAACAGGGACAAAAACTTATTGATTCCCCACAAGATATCTGCAGGAAACGCTCTAACAGAATCAGTGTGGTTCGAAAACAAAAATACCCTTTGGCTGGGGATCGTCGGAAAAGGGCTTACACGTTTTGACGCTTTGGAAGAAAAAATGATTTCTTATTTAAATCAAACGCAAGAGCTTGATAATTTCAATGATAACAACACATTTCTTGATATAGTCGAAAAAGGGAATTTCCTTTTACTGGGATCAAAAAACGGACTCTGGTTATTCGACAAAGAGACTAAACTCTTTTCAAGGCCGCGCTGCCCTAGAGAAGAATGTTCTGTTTTGAATGGTAATGTAAAAAGAATCTTCCTTCACCCGAATCATTCTTGGTTATGGATAGACCAACAGCTCGTCAAGGTCAACTCTGATTATACCGTTGTGCAGAACTTGGACCTTAATAAAATTCAGCAACAGTTTGACTTTGAGAGGAGATTTATCGACCCACGGATAATGGAAATAGCAGAAGACCATGAGGGTAGATTTTGGATTGCCTCTCAGGGTTTGGGGCTGACTAATTATGACCCGCAACACGACCTCTTAAAAAATTATAGATATAATAAAAATGATATAAACTCGCTCCCCTCCGATGTGCTAAACCACGTGATGATTGATCGGGATAATAATGTCTGGACAACCACGGTGAACAAAGGCTTCGTTCAGTTAAAAAAGCAAAGCATTGTATTTTATAATTACCTGGATGGAATGAGTTCCACCGGTGTCGGGCTAGTTCAGTCGAGTGGTTCGTCACAAATAGTCGTTGGGACCAATGGAAAGAACCTTTGGAGAAGTGCGTATGAGCCGGGCGACATTTCAAAATTAGAATTTGAGCCAGTTGAAATGAAACCCCCTGTTCGGGGTTTCGAAAATGTTGTGGAAGTGGCTGTAGGCAAAAAAAATATCTGGGTGGGTACCATGCAAGCAGGCGTTGCAGGGCTTCCATTGGGGGTCGACGGGAAAATCAACTTGAATCCGCAACTGCTTCAACACGATGAACAAAATAAAAATACCATCACTGATAATTTTATCACTTCTCTTTGGGAAGACAATGACGGGCGTGTCTGGGTCGGAACATACAATGGGGGTTTGAATATTGTAGATCCTCAAAATTATGGGCAGCCGGGGTCTGTTGTTAACTACCAGCGCAATAATAATAATAATAATAACAGAGATTCCCTGATACAAAGTGGCGTTTCGGCAATTTTGCATGAAGATGATGGTTCTTTCCTGATTGCAACTTTTGAAGGGCTTGACAGAGTCTACAAGGCTGACACTCCTCATGGAAATTTTCAATTTGAGAATCTCCTTGACAATGTTTATTGTAAAATGATTCACAGGACCCTGGATGGTACATTGTATGTAACGACCAAGGTCGGACTTTACAAGGGTGTAAAAAGTGGTGAGAAGTATAGCTTCACGAAGTTACCGATACTTGGCGACCGGCATCTGACGTATATCGAGGAGGATAGATTGGGGAGGTTATGGATTATGTCGTTTGAAGGACTGTTTTTCTACGATCGAAAGACCGAATTTGTATTGGGTTTCATGAAAGAGGATGGATTACCGAGTTCAAGATCGGTAACGGCAGGTAGATCTACACAAACTCCCGATGGCATGATGGTTTTCAGCAATAGTGAAGGGTTAACTGTGTTCGACCCGTTATCACTTAGGGTAAATGCAACAAGACCCAAACCCGTGATAACATCTTTGAAAATTAATAACGACATCGCGTCTTCCTCACAAAGTAACGAGGATATCACGCTGCCAGAGAGCATCAACACATTAAAGGAACTTACGCTTGATCATACTCATCAAATACTGTCGCTCGAATTCAGCGCT
>JAICGJ010000317.1 GCA_025923195.1 Chryseolinea sp. | reverse complement strand
TTGAGACCAGCTTAATCCTTTGCAGAGGTACCGAAGGGACCACTACGTTCATTCACGTCAAAGGCGCCGCGACGGAAGAACTCGCATTAAGATTCAACCGGACTGGGAAGGCGAAGAGACCCGTCACCTTCGAAAACCACAGCGTGAAGAAGGCTGTCACTGCCGACCAATCCTGATCCACCATGTTGGTTTCCCAAAATTCCTTCATGCCCTAAGAGGGTTTTTGTGACCTGCTGTAACTATTTGGAGCTTTATTTTGGAACTTATGTCTTGATCTTATATATTTAAGTAAATTATATATCTAAGATGTCCAGCCATGAATTTATTAAGGGCACGCTCAAGACAATTATCCTGAAGCTCCTCGCTCAGAATAAGCAGATGTATGGTTATGAGATCACGCAGCGGGTTGCGCAGTTGTCAAAAGATGAGATCAAGCTCACTTACGGAGCTCTGTACCCGATGTTGTATAAGCTCGAAGGTGAAGGACTGCTGGTCACTACGACCGAGATTGTGGACAACCGTGCGCGAAAATATTATTCGTTAACCGCTGAAGGTAAAAAACTGGCAAAAGTAAAGGTGTCGGAACTCCAGCGGTTCAACGAAATCCTTCGCGTAATATTAAGAGATAACGAAAAACCGAACGTAAGCCTGAAATTGTGGGCATGCTGACAGATGCACAAAAGAATAAACTAAGAGAATTCCTGGATCGCCAGGGACTTTCGTTCAAACCACTCCAGGATGAGATGGTTGACCATATCAGCTGTGACCTGGAAGACAGGATGAGTCAAGGGTTTACGTTTCAGGAGGCGTGGGATCAATGTATCACGGAAATACCAAATAATCATTTTCAACTCATGCAGAAAGAGATAATGGAATCAATCAACAAAGGCGTCACCTGGTCACAGGTCCTTTCCTTTATGGCTCTCGGACTGATTTTTATCAGCGCGATATTCAAAATGTTGCATCTGAATGGTGCGGACGAAAGTTTAGTTCTGTCTCTCGCCTTTATTGCGGGGTCCCTGTTAACAGGATCATTATCTGGAATTTTTCTGAACAAAGGAAAAAAGGGCGCCGCGCGGGTACTTGCTGTTATCATCGGGATAATACTGTTATTGGTCGGATTCGGCTTTAAGTTTCTACACATGCGCGGGGGCGATCAAATTATTCTGTTGGCCGATGGATTGCTGATCATTTCTTTAATTGCGAATTCACAGTATGTCTATAAGTATGCGTCCGGCGAGGGCAACCTCCTCACATACCTGCATGAGAAGTATACGCCGGGCATTGAGCGATTCTTCCTCCTTCTCCTGTTTCCGCTTGTAATTTATAAGGTGATATCGATCCTGATAATGACAAATGATTTTGTTGGAAACCTGTTTCTGCTTGTTGTGATCTTTGGTGCAGGACTTCAGTTTATTATTCTGGTCTGGCGAGTGATGGAGAAAAACCTCGCTAAACGGAATGTCCTTATTCTCTGGGCAACAGTAGTTTGTTCTTTATGTCTTGTCCTGCCGTTTTTGGGACCACTTTTGCCCCTACCGTTTCGCATTATCCTTGTCGCCCTATTTAGTCCGGTAGCCGGGTGGTTGGCTTATGCGATGGAGGACGAGTTCAGGAATCCCGTTTATATATTCCTGGCTGGACTTGTAACGGCCGTATTTCTGGGGTGGGCCCTCATTCGATTCAGTATTATTTCCGCCTCTTCCAGCTGGATCTTCTTTAATATACCGGTACTGATTTTACTTGTGGCTGGGGTCTTAATCTCCAGGAAACAGGGCACTATGCGAGCCTTTATGCTGGTTTCAGTTGCTGGTTATTTATTTGAGTATATTTCATAGGGCACCGGCGGACCGTGAGTTGAGAATCACGACCGGCCACTAACGACGCCGGTATTAAATTTCATTAAATTATTAATCGGAATCTTTTTTATGACGCCAGAAGAAAAAGGTAGTTTAAATATGGGTGGTGGAAGTAAGCTTAGCACTGGCAGATGACACAACAAGAGTATAGACATTCTATTCACCGAAGAATAAGCACTCTGCAAAGTATGACCAAGAGTGAACCCCTTTATCAGCATTTAGGTAGCCTCACAACAACATTTAATTACATCGTTGCGGAAGGACTTTCCCCAATTACTTTCGAACAAAGTTTGGAGCAAATTGAGCATATCATGAAATCTCCTAAAAACGACACCCAGAAATTATCGGAAATAAAAAAAATGCAGTTTCTTGATATTTAGAAGTCCACTAAATTAAATTTATGACATTATGCCTTGTAACGCACTTGGATGTCGTGTAAATGACCAGTTAACATGTACTACCCTCCATTCCCCGTTTAAGATTTTATATACTTGGGTTGAATTCCATTTTGTACCTTCTTTTTCTTTTCCATTCTCGTCAAGAATAAGATTTATTAAATTGTATGTTATCACAGCCATATCCCCATGATCGCTAACTATTACCTGTTCATGTAAGAAATCGTTGCGTAGTATGTTAAGTTTACCTTCAAAAAACCGGCGAAAATAGCTTTCAACTGCTTTTTTACCATCAAGCCTTGTTTCTGTTAACGGGTCGAAGTAAGTGACATCATCTGCGTAAGCCTCAAGTGCCCCATCTACATCTCCTCTATTCCAACGTTCATTAACAGAATGTTCAATTTTCGAAACTGTTTCACCAATACTTTTTCTATCGATTTCCATAATTATAATTTTTTTAAATTAAGACCTCATTTCCCCCAAAATTCATCTTCCTTTTCATGGTCATCCGAAAAGAGCCACACATTGATAATTTTTCCACCGTTTACTTCATATAAATCTATACCAGCCATGTCTATGCTTTTGCCGCCGCTTGTTGCGCTGAAACGAACTGGAGAAGCTACAAGACTGGCATTTACCATCATTGCCCCGTCGGGTCGAACGACCAACGTACCTCCGGTGTATTCCATCATAGCTGAAAGCATCTTACCAATTTCTTCCGGATTGTTTTTAGTACCCGAAAATTTATTGTCTCCGGGTTGATGCCACTTTGCTTCTGAGCTAAAAAAAGAAAAGGCTTCCGGAATATCTCCTCTGCCAAGAGCCTCTGAAAAGGCGACAATTACTTCTTTTGATGTCATTTCTTAAAATAATTTTTATGCTGCAAGATAAGTTTTTTACTTACCTTTGTGCAAGTACCTACCAAAGAGTGTGGTACTTACCAAACGGTCAGAATTATTGATAATCAATGAAAAAGAATGGGGAGAAAATCAGGGTGTCGGACGAAAACTGCCCTGTAAGGAAGACCTTGGGGTTATTGGGAGGGAAGTGGACATTGCTCATTTTGTTCCAGATAAATAACCGGGTGATAAGATATGGTGAGCTGAAAAGAGCCATCCCCGGCATCAGCGAAAAAGTTTTGATACAGGAGCTGAATTTTTTGGTTGAGAACAAGCTTGTGTCCAAAAAATCTTACCATGAAATTCCTCCCAGGGTAGAATACCAGCTAACAAAGATAGGTTTGAGGACACTGCCCATAGCTGATAAATTAGCTTCCTTTGGATTAGAAAACTTAGTATAACCCTCGCTGCCAACAATCGCTTCGGCGACGGCGGGCTTTTCATTTTCAAATCCACTCGATGTGTGAGGAAAGCGAGACTACGTCGGGTGACGCTCGACGCTCTGAAAACTTAAGAAACCGTGAGATGTTATATGATTTGTTTACAGACTACTCATTCCTAAGTAAATCCGCCGGATTTTGAACTGCTGCCGTTCGAACCTGCCACGCAATTGTAAGAGCCCCGATAAGCAATACGATAATTAAGCCTGAGAGCATTTCGATGAGTCCTATTTCTGTCCGGTACAAGAATTCGTTCAATATCAAATCATCGACGATGTAGAATGTCACCGGTATCGCTATCGCTGCAGCTATGGTGATGATCATCAAAAAGCTTCGGGAAAGCAGCAACATCAAATTGCTGATTCCTGCACCTAAGACTTTTCGAATGCATATTTCTTTCATCCGTGTTTCAATTGTAAATACTGCGATGCCCAATAAACCCAGTGTGGAAATAGTAATAGCTAAGAAGGCGAGAAAGGAGATAATGGTAATCGTGGTTTTGCTATTCTCATAAGTTTTGGCTATTTGATCATCATAAAACGTGGCTTCGAAAGGATGAACCGGATCTAGTTGTTTATAGCTCCTTTCCAATTTTTCCATGGCGCCCAAGAAATCGTTTCCCGATATCTTCACACCAAGTATCCCGTAGGCATCGCCTGCTCCATTCAGGAATCCAAAGGCTTTGGGAGCTTCAGCGTCAAGGGACTTGCTTATGAAATCTTTGACAACACCCTGAATTTCCAATTTCACTTCATCAAAATACCAAATCTGTTTTCCTACAGCTTCCTCTGGAGACCCTAACTTTAGTTCTTTCAAAAAACCCTCATTGACTATGATAGTATTTTGCATTTCTCCATCTTTTAATGGGGTGTGAAATCCCGTCCCTGCAAGCAATTCAAACCCGTGCATTTGCAAGTACTTGCTGTCTATATAATTGCAGCTAAAGATGATAGTGTCACTTCGATCTTCCGGCATTGCGTCCCCCATCATCCCGTTTCGTGTTCCGAGAATTACCGATGATCTTGAAGTTTCTACTACTTCGGCCATTTTAGCATATTCATTCTCCAATAGATCAACATAATCTCCGTGGATATTTATGTTCACAATGTTTTCAGTATCATACCCAAGGTCATAATTCAAAACATATTTGTATTGCTTATGTACCATC
>JAICGJ010000316.1 GCA_025923195.1 Chryseolinea sp. | reverse complement strand
CTTTATATGCTTGGTCGTCAAGTCCCAGTTCTTTGATGATGTTCTTTATAAGCGTCTTGGAATCATCGGTATCGTAAATAGTAAAATTATTTGGATATGCCAGGTGGTGGGCTTCTGCCCTGAGGATGCGAGCAAAGACTGAATGAAATGTTCCCATCCAAAGATTACGTGCATCGTGGCCAACAACTTTTTCAATACGGTCGCGCATTTCCTTTGCAGCCTTGTTGGTAAACGTCAGAGCCATGATATTGAATGGATCTACATCCTTGCTGATCAAATGGGCGATCCTGTAGGTCAACACACGTGTCTTGCCAGAGCCAGCACCCGCTATGAGCATGCACGGTCCCTCCGTATTTATAACGCCCTCTTGTTGTGGCTCATTCAAACTCTCTAAGTAATTCATCATATCGGTGTGCAAGTTAGAGCGCAGTTTATATTCATTGCTAGTTTGCCAAAAAAAATCGATGGGTTTGTAAAATTGTTCCGCGAGGAATTTTTTCTAAGCCAAACGAAAAGTAATTTTGATCAACGAACAATGCTAAACATAAACTTTTGAATTTAAAATCTCCGAATGATCGATCAAATTTTCTTGCTGATGGATTAGGTGTCACCGCGACGGAGCCTTGGTTTAAAGTAAAAGTTGAAGTCATTCAGAGTTATTTAAGAGCTTTTGTTATGAATGCATCCGTCAGCGCGGATGAAATAATTTTCGTCGATTTGTTTTCCGGAAACGGTTTATACTCCATCGGCTATCAGAAAGAAGTATTTCCCGGTCCGGCACTTGCTGCACTTTCCTCTGATTTGCCTATCACACACTGGATACTGTGCGAGCGCGATCCGGAATCATTAAAACTTTTGTATCGCAGGGTTGATCAAAGTGTCCATCGAAAGAATGTTGTGATCTTTGATTTGCAGCTTTCGCAACTGACAGACAAATTTAGAAGAACTATCACACCATCGAAGCGCGGCAATAAGATTGCCGTGTTTTGCCTTGTTGATCCATTCAATTTTGACATCCCCCTGACAACCATTGATTCCCTGGCATCGCTCGGCTTTAGTTTTTTAATGCCCTTTACCTTTATGCTCAATAATAGACTTAATTACAGCTACTACCTTCGTGACCATCCGGAAAGGTTGCAGCGGTATCTCGGTATAAATAACTTCGAAAGATTGTCAGGAGTTCAGAGTAATATCCAATTCTATAAAAGAGTTGTCAGGATGTATCAGAACAGAATGCTTGTCATGGGACTGAGCACGGCATTATCCGTCCATAAGGTCGAATCCAGGCTGATGGAGATACCTGCGTATTATATAGGGCTATTCGCCAGGCAATTCTCGGCTAAAGCAATCCAGGAAGATGTAAATCTTAATGGTCAGTTGCAAATAGAACTTTTCGAATAGTTTCAACCTTTATAATTATCTGAAATTCCCGTTCCCTGTCTCGGAAATTCTACGCGTCTCATTACCTTTGACCCATGATCAAAGTAGGTGACGTCCTCGTGTCGGACGATGTTCGGGACAAAGAGTTTGTTTGCAATCTTGAAAAATGTAAAGGTGCCTGCTGCGTTGAAGGCGATTTCGGGGCTCCGCTGCTGGAGGAAGAGCTAGCCATCTTGGAAGAAATCTATCCAAGGATTAAGAATTATTTATCTGCAAGAGGAATTGAGGAGATCGAAAAGCAGGGTGCGCATACTATCGATGATGAAGGTGACCTTTGTACCCCGGTAATCGAAGGAAGAGAATGCGTGTACGCCGTCTACGACAAAAAAGGTATTCTGAAATGCGGCATCGAGGCTGCTTATAACGATGGCGTCATTGATTGGAAGAAGCCAATTTCGTGTCACCTTTATCCTATACGCATCACACAAAAGAAAAATTTTGAGGCGGTCAATTACCACAAGTGGCATATCTGCTCTCCCGCTTGTTCACTGGGAAAGGAATTGCAGGTTCCTGTCTACAAATTCCTGAAAGACCCGTTGATCCGCAAATATGGACAAGCCTGGTATGATGAGTTAGTTAAGGTGATAGAAACAACTCCCAAAACCGCAAGGTGACTGAATAATGTCCCTTAAAGTTTTGGTGCCAACCACGTAAACCCTGCTGCACAAATAAATGCCAGGTAAAATATAATTGGAGGTATATCTTCCCAGGACTCGACGGCGACCTGCGCATCTGTTGCTACCGATCTTGTTAGAGCATTTATCCGCATTTGATTCGCGAGTGATACCGACTTCCAAGCTGCAGGGGCAAAAGTGTAATAGTGCAATTCAGTCCCATCACTTGTCTGTAGCTTGTGCCACCCCGAGTTTCCTCCCCAAATGCGAGCGTACCATATATTATCGAGCGTGATATCTTCTCTAATTGGTATTTTCACCGAATCATCTGAAAGAGAAAAATTTTCATCTGAAGAAATAGCATTGATATCTATGGGTTCTTCTTCATACCATGGGAATGGCGTAAGTATCTTGATACTAGAGTTCGCCGGCTGACTTCTTGATACACGCTCCAGTAAGGGTGTCCATATCTCTGCGTATAGTAGTGAATCGCCCGCAAGAGTCAGCCTGAAAGTTTCCTGGAGAAGCTGAAAGCCAATTTTTCCGGCCCCACGAGAAGTCAAACCAGCGATAATGCCATGGTGGTGCTTTAGGACTGGTGTTACTCGGGGGCTGGCTGCAACTCTAACGGCGGCTGCTGGTAAACTGAAAGACTTACCTGCCATTTTCAACTGAACAGTGTCTGTCTTAGCCAGTGTTATTTCAAAAGGAAAGAAAGTTTTTAGGTTCTTGTGGTTGACCACTGACAAATTCAGCAAACCCAATCCAGCATTGATGGCTTCCTGTAAGTTATTTATTTCGGCCGGTGATAACGCATATAAGGCAGCGGCATCAACAATGAGAAGATCAGTGCTGGCGAGAAAAGCCTTTGTAAGACGGCTAAACGATACCCGATCGCGATTGATATACTCGTACCGGAAATTGTATCTGGATACCTGGTAACGAAGAATAGTGCTGAAGTCCTTTCGCGCTAGAAAATTCTTAAGGTACTGCGCCTCAAAAGTTGGAGAAGAAAGCAAGAAAACAACGTTTATGCTACGCGCTTCATCGACGTGCACCGGCACCTTTTCACGAGTTGTTTCGGAGCCCTTTGCAGCGAGGGTATATAAGAACTGTCCGGCAAGTTTGGGTACAAATGAGAGCTCAAAGTGGTTTTTACCGTTTGCCTTTATTTCAACGGAGTCTTCCCGCCCCGCAGGCCCGGTCAGATACAACCATGTAGGAGCATGCGAGCTGTAATAGGTTCCGGAAAGGATGTTCTTGCGATTGACAAAATTTCTTTCGGGGATGGATAGCGTGGTAATTCCTTCTGGCATGCTACCGGGAATAAACTCAAATGCTTTGTTCTGCATTCTGTCAAGCTGATCGCGAGGGATGCCTTGTCCCACAACAATCTGGACTTCTTGACAACGGTAAGGGAGGTCCTTTTCGGTCATAAGTTCTGAGTTCTTATATGGCTTTGCATCAGGCAGATGAGCTAACGACCACCTCGGGTGTCGATGAGCGATGCTATCAATTTTTTTTTCGGAGTACCCTGGTGTTAGCAAAACAATCTTTTTCAATTTCCTGCTCAGAAATTTAGGCTGCAGCATGATGCCAGCGAGCGAAAGCGCAATGATGATTGCGGAAGCTATTCGCCAACGAAGGAACCTATGTTTCTTTTTCGATTCGTGCCACACGAGAAAAATGCTGGATAAAAACAATATGAGCATGATGACCGAAAGTGGAACGATAGGATCGAACGTCATATTAGTCGTGAGAATAGAATGGCTCCAAACGTTTTAAAAACTCAAGGTCTAATTCGTGGGCGATTTCTGTTGTTGGCTGAGGTTGAACTGTGTTGTGCGGTAGAGCTTTCCACAGGGAGGATCTGATTTCGAGCAATATGCTTGTTGCCTCATGGTCTTGGATCTCATGCTGCACCATCATTTTAAGCTGCGACAAGGTTTTCAAGTAGCCTCCCGGATTCTTAAGTTCAAGGAGAGCCAGCTCGCGGCCAGCGGCGGTTAAATTGTTTTTTTCGGTTTCTGTCAGCGCAATTGTGTCAGTGGCAATCAGTCGTTCGACAGTGATAATTGCCTTGCGAATATTCTCATAGGGCTCAATACCTTTTTGCCTGGATTCTGAAATCGAGTTTTCGATCTGTGAAAGGTCAGCAGTCAGCCTTTTTTCTTCTTTTAATGGAGGAGGATCAAACCCTGTTCGATGAACATAGATGCGCGATTCCTGACTTATTTCTTTCAATAGTTTGAGAGCTGAGTATTGATAGGGTAAAGATTTATCGGGTTGATATAACCTTAAATACAGTTCAGCGTCCCACATGATGGTTAGGGCTGCTTTTAACTTTGCTCTTATAGATTGTATAAAGAAGGTGGCTTCTTCCGCATCGTCGTGGGCGTGTACAAAACCCCTCAACGGATCTTGTTTTTTATTGCCACTTGATTCGCCCGCGCCATGAGTATGTGTTTCTTTCTTGCCGGATTTCTCATCAACCTGGCCGTTCTCGTTTATCCGATCGTGTTCGTGACCGAATTTTTTCCTAATGCCTTCGCCTTCATCATCATTTTCATGGGATGGGACTTCATGCTGCGGTCCAATTCCTGATTCAAACTCTTCTCCCAAGAATTCTCCGTAACGGAGTCTGAGAACTTTTTGGTCATGTGCTAATTCATTGCTTCGCAGATTGAAATTTGATCTTGAAGCCTTATTCCTTTCCTTTAAGAGCTTTTCACTATCGATGATGATCTGCCGCTGGCT
>JAICGJ010000315.1 GCA_025923195.1 Chryseolinea sp. | reverse complement strand
TCAGGCTGATAGTCACGGTTTCACTTACCATCTCCTGATTCCAGACTCTTCACCCCCATTACTTCCTTCGGATTTCAAAGTACAATTGTTTAAATTCGGGAACACTGATAAATTCCCTCCTCACCTAAACGTCAACCATGCGAAATCGAAGAGACTGGCTCAAGTCCACACTTTCAATAGCCGTAGGATTACCCATAGGCATCTCATTATCAGACCAACTGATTGCCGCCCCGTAAGCGAGATCGAACGCCAGCAGTGGGGAAAATTTCGCGCCTCCGGCATCAAGATCAAATTGAACTCTAACGAAAACCCCTACGGTCCATGCGAAAAAGCGAAGCAAGCCCTTCAGCAAATCATCGTCGAGGGAAATCGTTACGCCTTCGACGTTCAGGTAGAAATGAAGACAATTCTTGCAGACAAAGAAGGTGTCACTCCGGCACATGTTGCTATCGGTGCCGGCTCGGGCGATCTGCTGTGCCAGGCAGGAGCCGCATTCGGTGTCGAAGGCGGACGAATTGTTTCGGCGTTTCCCACATTTCCATTGCTGATGAACTATGCTACTGCGTTTCGCGCCACATGGGACAAAGTTAATGTGAACGATAACCTGGAACACGACTACGATGCATTAGCTGCACATGTAACGGACGATACGAAGCTGGTGTTTGTTTGTAATCCGAACAATCCTACTGGCACGTTGGTGGATCCTGTCCGTGTGAAACAATTCTGCGAAGACGTCTCAAAAAAAACAACGGTATATGTAGACGAAGCGTACCTGGAGTTCCTGGATCCAAAAGATCAGATTTCCATGGTCGATCTGGTAAAGTCGGATGCGAACGTCATTGTTTCGAGAACATTTTCAAAGATCTATGGACTAGCAGGACTGCGTCTCGGTTACGTTATCGGCAGACCAGATCTTATTAAAAAGATCGACAAGTATCATATGGGCATAGCAAATAATCAGCCTGCCCTTGCCGCAGCAAAAGCTTCGTTGGGAGATACCGCATTTATGGAACTCTCTCGCAAAAAGAATGCGGAGGCACGCAAGCACCTCACCGATTACCTCGACAAAAAAGGAATCTGGTATGCGAAGTCACATACAAACTTTCTTTTCTTCCCTGCAAAATCAGATGCCGCATCGGTGTTGTCGAAGCTGGCAGAACGCGGAATTGGAATACGCGTTTGGGATTACAAAGACCAACAGTGGTTCCGAGTTAGTATCGGTACGCTGGATGAGATGAAGATATTTACGAAGGCGTTTGATGCGGTGGTCTGAGAAGAGCGTTCTTCATTATTCCCTGCCGGCAGGCAGGGATATTTAATATTCCTTGTTCGTTATTCATGGGGAACACCGAATATCCCTGACTGCCGTCAGGCAGGGAACAACGAATATTGAATGACGAAGGACGGGCTCGACGGGTTCATTCCAGATTCAATTTTTGCAGACTTCCTTACGTTTTATAAAACTAGCACACCTTTAGCTCGAGCATTCGTTCGAAATTCGGTGTTCAATATTCCTTGTTCGATGTTCAAATTCTGAACACTGAATAACGAACACTGAATAACGAACACTGAACAAGGAATGATGAAGGACGTGTCTCAACGGGTTGGCTCCAGATTCAATTTTTTCGGGCTTCCCAACGTTTTTGATCTAGCACACCTTTAGCTCGAGCATCGCTCGAAATTCGGTGTTCAATATTCCTTGTTCGATGTTCACAATTCAAACACCGAATATCGAACATCGAACAAGGAATGATGAAGGACGGCACTACCCAAAAGGCTAAAGACTATCGAAAATATTTGTAAAGCTCCCGGTCTTCTCCTCTCCATTGTGCAATTTTGGCAAGGGCGTTAATCAGCGGTTCCTGAAACCAGCCTGGCAATCCTTCGAGATAGGTTTCGCTGTACCCTAACAGTAAAGCCATGTGCCATGGGTTTTCTGTCATATCGTTTTTAAGCAGGCCATCGTTGATAAGACCATAGGCAACCCTGATCGTTTTCTCCAGCCCTGAGGCTGGCACAGTTTTCACCAACAACTCTGCTTTCTGATCTGTGGCATTCTTAAAAAAATGCATGTCTTCATGGTTCGCCACGGTGACCTCCCCTTTATTAAGCAGCGTTTCCTGCCCGTTCCTTCCAATCTTGACCTGGCCCTCTATTACCTTAAATTCCTCGCGGAAACTTTTATGATAATGCCAGTCATTACCTCCATGGGGCTCTAACTCTACGTGTACTAATTCGTAAGCGCCGTTGGTTTCATTTCCACTCATTAAGAATGTGGCGGAGTAGTTTCCTTCGGTGTTGTAAACGGTTTTATCGGCGCGAATCCCGACACTCCGATCTAAAGCAGGAAGGAATGAGGCAAATAGGACGATGCCCAGATAGCCTGACAGGACCAAAAAAAAGACAAAACCAAAAATGGTATAGAACAACTTCACGGCAAGCCATCCTTTGACGCGCCAGATTTTAACGATCCCAACAGGATAAAATAGAAGGGACAACAAAAACCACCATTTTTCCGTATTTATTGAGATTTGAGTTTTTTGTACGCCGTTGCCGGCAGGAATTATCAGGTTTTTCATAACTGTAAATTGTTTTGGCAAAGGTCTTTGATGTTCTACTGGTCAACGATAGGATAAACGGATTTTGATTTAGGAAAAATGGATAAAATTAATACCGCAAACTGGGCCGACTATTTTGGAGAAGCTGAAGCCAACGTGCTGCATGTCAGCGACAGATATACAGAAACAGTGTTCCAATTTAAAGAACCCTCTCTGGCATCAGGAAAAATACACGCTGTTGCAACACCAGGCATGGTCCTCACGGAACTCTCCTTGCAATCAAACAAACCGGTTCAACTAATCGATTCAGAACCAAAAGAATCTGCAGAGTCAGTATTCATTTTAGAAGGAAATGTCGAGTCCCGCTTTTCTTACCTGACGCAACCGCTTCATTTCAGCAGTCGCAATCATAACATTCAATACAGTACGAGCTTTGCAGGAAGTCATATAATTAATTCGGGCAATTTTCAGGCACTCACTATCACTTATGATATTGCCTATTTAAATAGTCTCCTGCAATCCAGTGAAAACACCACGCTTGAGAAATTAGGGAAAAATGTTAACAGGAGAGAAAATTATTTGGCAACTCCCCATAGTGTGAATTGGGACGGACAGATAGCTGAAGTAATCCAATCCGTTCGCCAAAGTAAATTTCAGGGACCTACTCACTATATTTTTATCGAGAGCAAAATGATGGAGTTGTTTGTCTTGCAGATGGAACATTTGCACACGCTCCAGCTGACATCAATGAAAGAGAAATGGAGGAAAGAAGACCAGGAAAAAATATTCGCTGTTAAGGAATATCTCGATCGCGCCTATCTGCATCCCCTTACGATGAAGGATCTAACGTATGAGTTTGGGCTTAATGAATTTAAGCTAAAGAAAGGATACAAACATTTTTTCAATACAACGGTCTTCGCGTATATTCTCCACCTAAGAATGTTAAAAGCCAAAGCGCTGTTGAGCGATCCACAAATGACCATTTCCGAGGTAGCCCAATTCATCGGATACAATAATACCGGGAGTTTCTCGTATGAGTTTAAGAAACGATTTGGTTATAGTCCAAGTCATCGTGGGAGGTGATTGTTCAGAATGAACGTCCTGTCGAGTCTCTGGCATCCTGGACTCCCGCTTTGCAAAGAATAGAGCAATATGGTGGATACTCATTATAAGAAGTAAGAGGTGCGTGCTTTCAGATATTGAATCTGTTTCCTGTTGGCGGGCGCGCCGCCAAGGAAGAAGGTCGAATTAATCCTGCGGCGCGACAGATGCTCTATAACTATCGGAATGAAAAGCATTTTGACTTACCGCCCTTCAAATAAATTCCGCCCCAGGGTAAGCGTGCGTATTTTAGCATTGGCAATAGTACGTTTCAGCATCCAAAATCCACAGTCCGGATGGATGTAGCGAATACAGTTCTCTCCTAACACGTAAGTCGCATGCTCTATTCTTCTTGCGATCAGCTCGGGAGTTTCTACTACGGTGGATTTAATGTCTACAACGCCTAAACCAATTCCTATGTCGGGGCGAAGGCCTTTAAAAAATTCCAGCTCATCATAACCGCGATGAGCAAATTCAAGGACCACATGATCGGTGTGCAGTGCATTCATATAGGATATCAACTTCTCCCAGGTTCCTTTTTGCACCGACTGTCCCCCATAGTTACCAAAGCAAAGATGTACTGCAGGTGTTTTGGGTATCGCATCTAACATTACATTCAACGCACTGGCTGCCCACTCCCACTCATCAGGCGAACCGGGAAGATTAGCTTCGTCCAATTGAATTACATCGGAGTCAATTTCCTTGATTTGTTTTGCCAACACTTCAGCGATGGCGTGTGCCAGAGATGGCAGGTCTTTGTAGTGACTGTCAAGCAATGTTTTGCTTAGCATGTGTGGCCCGGTGATAGTGAACTTGAAGGGACGTGTCGTTAGTGGTCTGATTCTTTTGTAGGCGTTGACAAGGTCGAGTGTACCTTCATTAATCGCACCTTCCACTACGGCAGCGGGACGGACACGAAAGCTCATGCCTTTCTGTTTGCCAAAAGCCTCTATGTCCGATCGGGTAATTTCGCTACGCACATTACCCAACGGCTTCACAAAGTATTCAATCATGCCATTGGTTTCCGGATGATTAACATCAAATCGATACAACTCACCGTCGGCAACCACATCTATATCCGCAAGCTCCTGCGTTTTCAAAACAACCATGGTAGCATCTTCCAACGCTTGACGGCTTGGATTGGCAGCGAGCCAGTCTATCATCGGGTACGAACCCACTACTGTTGT
>JAICGJ010000314.1 GCA_025923195.1 Chryseolinea sp. | reverse complement strand
TAGAGTAGTTATATAGAGAGAATACCGAGAAAATTACGCCGAGAAATACGCAGAGCGGTAAAGAATACTTCCAAATTTAAAAGCAATATCTAAATGTATTGCCAACCAAACGACATTGAATCTGAGGCGCAATCCTCACCAGCAAACTTTAACGTATGATCTTCCCATCTTCCATTACAATAACACGGTGGGTATTACTGGCAAATTCCAGATCATGGGTAACCACTAATATTGTTTGCCCGTGTTTTTCTGCGAGCTCTTTAAAAATATCGAAAACAATGAGACTGTTAGTCTTGTCCAGATTACCCGTGGGTTCATCGCACATGATGATACTGGGGTCGTTAATCAGTGCCCGGGCAATAGCAACACGTTGTTTCTCTCCACCGGATAATCGATTGGCCTTTTTATCCGCAAGAGAATGAATATCGAGTGTTTGCAGCCGATCCATTGCGCGCTGCCTTACTTCTTCCTCAGGGAATGCGTTTAGCTTCAGGCCGGGAAGCATTACATTTTCTAATACAGTGAACTCGTTTAACAAATAATGGAACTGGAATACAAAACCAATCCTGGCGTTGCGCACCTTGGCAAGTTGTTTCTCTGTTCTCCCGCGCATTTTTTCATTATCGATCAGAAGGTCTCCTTCATAATCCGTGTCCATGGTCGACAATATATAGAGCAACGTGGACTTGCCGCACCCTGATTTACCCGTTATCGAAATAAACTCTCCTTTGCGCACTGACAACGAAATATCTTTTAATATGGGAACGCTTACAGGGTCATGAAAATTTTTCATAATGTGATCGGCCTTCAATACCTCAAGCTCGCTCATATTATTTACCTCTAATGATTACAACAGGATCGATTCGGCTTGCCTTTCGTGCAGGTGCCCAGCCCGCCAGATAGGTCGTAGCAATTGAAAACGAAGTGCCGATAAAGTAGAAAGCAGGATTATAATTGATGGGATAGGTCTTAATCGTGGGCAGGGACGCTGTGTTAAAAGGAATTTGATCAATCATATAGGAAAGCACGAAACCAAAACCCAAACCTAACGTACCCCCGAAAAGTCCAATGCTCAAGGCAATCACGATAAAGATGCGGTTTACATCCTGGCCTGAAAAGCCGGTTGCCTTTAGTATAGCAATGGAATCCATCTTCTCGTAAATCATCATGTTCAGAATATTGAAGATGCCAAACCCTGCAACAATAAGTAATGTAATTCCAACGGAGTACGAAATAAGTCTTCTTACAAATGATCCGGTTTCAAATTGTGAATTGGCGGTTTGTATATCCTCAGCATCTGTTTGAAATGTTTGCGCATACTCTTTTGCAATGTCCGGTGCCTCCTCGATATTCTTTAGTTTTACTTGGATGTCAGTTATGTAATTGCTTGGCTTCCCCAATATCTTTTGTGTTGTCGTAAGAGACGCATAGCTTTGAACTTTATCCAGTTCCTGTATACCTGACTGAAAAAACCCCACGACTTTTAAAGAGAATCGCTGCCTGTTTACGGTAGTCACCTGCACAACATCTCCAACATTAGCAATCAGCTTTTCGGCTAATCCCATACCCAGTATAATACTGTTCGATACATCTCTGACATCCAGAGGATTTCCGTCCACTATGTATTCACCGAAGTGAAACAAATTACTTTCTTGTTCAACATCAATACCGCTAATGGTTCCCGTAAGATCAATGGATCCATCATTAAAAAAGACCTGAACCATGATTTTAGGCGCAACGCCCGTCACCCGCGAATCGTGACGCAGTGCTTGCATGATCGCACCACTATTATATATCTCCTGACGACTATTACCGGATTTTATAGATCTAATAAAATTGTAACTGTCTTTAAATTCGGGGGAGCTGTTGATCGGCTGATGGATATTCGGTCTTATCTCATTGAACAACCGGACATGGGCTGTCCGATTTAAAATCAACCCATCGAGCAAATCATTGAGGCCGGTCATGAAACTTAACAATGCGATGAACATAGTGATGCTAAATGTTACACCAACAGCCGCCACCAAGGTTTGCCTCCAGCGGGCCAGCAAAAGTGATTTTGCAATCCTGAAGATCAAACGAACGTTCATTGAACAAGTTTGTAGATAATATCTTTTTCCGTCAACCCACTTTTCACTTCTACTTTTTGATAATCCTTAATACCAATGATCACTTTTCTTTTTTTATCCTTACCTATCATTACCAAAGAATCATCGATCAGAAAACTTCGTGGAATGGTCAGCGCTTTCTCTTTCGTGCGGATAATAATGTTTGCCTCTAAGGATAGATTAGGGTAGAGTAATGCAGGCTTAGTGATAAAACTGGCTTTTACCGTAAACGATTTGGACTCTTCATTCATCAAAGGTTCAATCTTTTCTACTTTCGCTTCAAATACTTCGCCTTTATAACTGTCCATTGTGAAAAGCACACGTTGTCCGACACGAATGCGCGCGATGTCATATTCATCGACACTAAGCTCAATCAAAAAAGTATTTGAGTCACCAATAATTGCTACAGGACTTAGCGTATTGGCGTACTCGCCTTTTTCCTTTAGAACTTTATAGACCTTTCCATCCGTTTCAGCACGAATCAAATAATCGTCGACAAGTGCATTACTGATTTTGAGATTTGTTTTGGATTGATTCGCAGAAAAAGTCAGGTCTCTTTTTAAATCGCTATAGTTAAGGCGGGCGACTTCATAATTGGTTACTGAATTTTTGTAAGCCAATTCGCGTTGCTCTAAATCAACCAGACTCCCGACACCCTGTGCTTTTAAATTTTGTTGCCGAACCAGAAGCACGGAATCGTTTTTCATTTTACTTAATGCTAGGTCAATGGCGACTTTAGCCTCTTTCAATTTTCCACTATTCGATTTCAGGTCAGCATGTTCTGCAGCTAACTTTGCATTTTCCGCATTTAGTTGGGAAGGTTCATTTAATACCTTCATTAATGCATCACCTTTCTTAACGATATCGCCTTCCGTTACAAGCATTTCACTGATGACACCATTTGCCGTAGCGTAAACCTGGTATTGGTTTTTACTTTTAATTATACCAGATGCATAGACAGATTCCGAGATTACCTCTATCGTTGGATTAGTTTTTTCTATGCTTGTCTTGCATGCGGTTGCGAGCAAAATGAGTAGAACGAAAGTGTACTTCATAATTGAATACATTCTTCCAATCGCATTAAATTAGAATGTGCGGGAAATTCCAACACCAATGGACAAATAGTTCAAATCTACGGATGTCTTGATCGTCTCAATTTGAAGATCTCTTGACAACGCCCTGTACCGAACGCTTGGCAACAAGCGCCATTTCTCGCCAAGCGGAACGACAACTCCCCCTTCAACCTGCCAGCCTAACCCATGTCTGGAGTCTGCAATGATTTCATCATCTTGTTCAACTTCAATATGATTGGACATTCCCCCAGCTCTGGCCAAAAAGTTTATCTTCGATTCCCCTATGGGATGAATGAATTGAAGTCCGTACGTATAGCCTGTCTCTTCAAAATCCAGCCGAGAACCTGTCAGCGACTGATCGGAGCCGAACTTATTCCAACTCCAGCCAGCATATACAGAAAGGTGTTGGATAAACCGATACGAAAGGGTCCCCTCGAAACCGAAGCCGGTCTTAAGATCAGCATCCCCCAGTTTCTTTGTAGCAAAATTTACTCCCGGCCGGAATTCAAAGCCCCATCGATCTTGTGCGAAGGTGATCCGTGAAACCGACATCATTACAATAGCAAGAAATATCACAGACGTCACCTTACTATCACTAAGAAATTTGCCTATGATTTTCATATCGTTTTGGTTTGAGTTAATGAAAAGTTGAACAGGCCAAAATTGGACTAACCTTAGGTCAAATTGTATGACATCTGCTTCAATAAAATATGATTATTATCATGTTAAGTTCAAGAGGTTCGATAGAGGCTAGGTAAGACACCCTCATGACCTCTTTGCAATAACTATTTTATAGAGGGTGAATTTTTGACTTAGTAAACCGTCTGGTTATGACATGAAACAGGCCGTTAAGCGCCTGATGGATGATTATTTGCAAGGAAGATCCAATTGTTGCACCGCGGGGTGATCCAACTGCTAAGATCAACGATAACGTTTGCGTTGAAAGGACTCGTAAAGGTGATTGCAGGTACCGCAGTCACCTTTTTCTTTTTATCTCTAAACTAATATTCGAAATAAAATCTCAACGTGACGTAAGTCACAGTACGGGGGTAAATGCGAGGGTACCTTTGTATAAAATTTAACGACATGAAGAAAGTACTAGCAGGGCTGCTGATTCTCAGCAGCTCATTTTCGGCGCCGCTGATGGCACAAAATGCTGTGCCGCTCTCGTTGGACGATGCCCTTTCCGCGGCCTTAAAGAATAATAAGGAAGTCATCATGGCTAATCTCGATGAGCAAAATGCCGAGGCAACATTCAAACAAACCAACAGTGTGTTTCTTCCTCAGATTAAAGTAAGCTATACAGCTATGAGCACCAATAATCCATTGAATGCCTTTGGATTTAAACTTCAGCAACAGTCTATAGCACAATCGGATTTTAGTCCAGAGCTACTCAATAATCCCTCAACCACACAAAATTTCATGACGAAAGGCGAGTTGCAACAACCTATTCTTAACATGGATATGCTGTATATGCGCAAGGCTGCCAATGAACAAAGAGCGGTATATAGTTTCAAATCAATGCGTACGAAAGAATACCTAACCTTTGAAGTACAAAAAGCGTATGCCCAACTCCAATTAGCTTACCAGGGAAAGAGGGTTCTGGAAGAGGCACTGGAGACAATCAACGCAGTATACGCTTCTACGAATGATCGTTTTGAAAAAGGATTACTTCAAAAGTCAGATGTATTAAACGTACAGGTACAGGTAGTTGCGACAGAGAGTAAATT
>JAICGJ010000313.1 GCA_025923195.1 Chryseolinea sp. | reverse complement strand
CATTCGAAAATTTTCAAAATTTTCCACCTTCATCTCGTCGATTGATCATTCAGTGGATTATAAGCGCCAAGAAACCCGAAACGCGGCAACAAAGGATTGAACAGACCGTGGCGCTTGCCGCACAGAATATCAGGGCAAAACGGTAATTAGGCTATCATCATTAAATCCTATCTTCCCTGGGAATCTATCTCATGACTTGTCGCATGTGGCGCAAAATTGGCTGCCACCAATAGACTGTGCGTTAGATCCTTTATATCAATCCCGCGGTTGATCGTCGACCCTTGCTGATGCCTGGCGCGTGGGGGATAGTATTTTAGGCAAAACCCTTTCGGGGAATTCTAATTCTGCCTTAAAGCAGCAAAGTTTAAGGAATTATTTCGAAATTACATTCAAGTCTGGTCGGCGTGAATTGTTGGAGCACCTTGTGGGTAGTATGAATTTCAACGCTGGCCATAAAGGATCTTCTGTTTTGTCGGATGCGGAGATCAATGACGTGGAATAATATTGAAGTTCTTCAAATTTAGATCAAAATGAAAAACAAGTGCATTAAATACGGGATTCGCGTCATGGCGCTGTTTATTTGTTTCGGATCGTTGGCGCAGCTGCCTACTAACCGCATTAAACCTGCCACGATGTACAACGCGGGAGACACGATATATTCTCCCCGGTTAGGTATCCGGACGACTGTTCCCCAAGGCTGGCAAGGTGTACTTCCCCGCGACACTGAAGTTTTCCTATTGATGCCGACCGAAAATATGGTAGGAGAAATTTTTGTAGTGGTGAACAACGACATGAATTTACAGTCGCAGGAGGAGCGTTGGAAAAAAGGATTTGAAACTTCGCCTGGTCTTACCCTCGCGCCGGATGGAGCTATTGCAAAGCGAGGTAATGATGTGATTGCCGTCACTGCCAAAATGGTGGGTGCCAATGCCAACAATAACCAGTCAAAAGCTTACCTGGAAGCCAAATGCAGTCCTTCGGGTTTTTGTGTTGTCTTTATGCTTACCGCGGACGCATCATCCTTAGATCGTGTGAAGAGAGGACTGCAGCAATTTGTGGATAATACAAAATTTGTAGAACCCTCGAACCGGTCGCCTTATGAAAATTTTGATTGGAAAAAGTTTTTGAGTTCCAAAGTATTGTTGAACATTGATTATGAGAGTAACAGCAAACGCGAAGATGAAGTGAACCTTTGCGCTGATGGCAAATTTTACTCTCATATTACCAGAACCGGCATATTTGGAGACCAGGCAAAGGGCTATCAAGGTAAAAAGAAGGGCCAGTGGGATGTGAAGAGCGAGGGAAGCAAGGCGACCGTTACATTTACTTTTGAAAAACGCCCGCCTGTGGAAGTCGTGCTGGAGGCGCGTGACGAAGAAATTTACGTTGGCGAACGGCGGTATTTTGTTGGAGAAAGCCAGACTTGCAAATAGGCCACCCGTTATAGATCCGGGTTGCTCATTTCGAAGGTGCAAACAAAAGTATGTCAATAGAAAAGGAAATTGTAGGGCTGATTCCCGCAGGGGGTCAGGCCACACGACTGTCCTTGTTGCCATGCAGCAAGGAGTTGTTCCCTATTGGATGGCAAAAAGACGAAATGGGGGAAAAGCGGGCAAAGGTGGTAAGTCATTTTTTGCTGGATAGATATAAGGCCGCTGGGATCAGAAAGACTTATATTATTCTCAGAAAAGGAAAATGGGACATTCCACAATACTTCGGCGATGGTACCATGGTGGGTATGGATCTGGCTTACCTGATCATGAATCTGCCCCACGGTCATCCATTTACACTTGACCAGGCTTTACCTTTTACTAAGCACAACCTGGTCGCGTTTGGTTATCCGGACGTTTTAGTAGAGCCAGAAGATGCCTTCTGCCATTTGATCAGAAAGCAATCAGAATCCAACGCGAGCGTTGTCTTGGGGATATTTCCAATCCGGGCCGACCAAAGATGGAAAGATATTCTAGCGTTTGGCGAAGACAGAAAAATAAAGACGATTGCGCTCAAGGATCGGGCCTCGGCAGATCAACTCTGGGGATGGGCTATCGCACTTTGGACCTCAGAATTTTCACTGTTCATGCACGAGTTCCTCATGGAAAAAGCAAAGCAAAATCGATTCACAGATCCTGATGGAAAAGAGTTTACCATGAATCATGTACTGCAAGCCGCGCTGGATAACGGGGTACCTATGGAACACGTTGTTTTCAATTCCGGATTTGTTCATGATGTTGGAACTCCTGACGATTTGCTCGCTGCTCAGCGCCAGCTGCTGGGTTCCAGCTGAGAAGTGTACATCAGGCAACTTGAAAAATTCACAACCGATCACACCGTAGTTCTGGAAACACACTCTCACTTGGTTCTATTACAGAGGGCGTAAAACCGTTTCCGTAAGGATTTTTGTGCATGTACAGTAGTTGCCGAGATGGCAGATCGCAAGGCGCGACGCCTCAAAGGTAAAGGGAGTCAAATTATTGGGTGAATCTCCAAACCCAAGTGTGATATGCGGCCAGAATCGATTGTAACAGTGATCAGAGATATAGTTATTGATCCATTCGAGAGCGGATGCCTCGATCGGCGGGAGGTCGTTCAGGTCGGCTTCCGTTGTATCCTGTGTGAGCAAGGGGCTGAAAGAGGTCACAATTGATTCGTGTAGCCGTAGAAGTTCATGGCTAGGCTCAATGTCGAAACTCGTCACCGTGCCGGAAGCAGTAGTCGCTGTCTTGATTCGTGATACGTCCAGTTTCATAGCACGATGGCTGGCAGAGACAGCTTTAAGCACTGAAATGGCGCGCTCAAGGTTTTCGATTGACAAACATCCCATCACTATCGACACATGTGGAATCCGGTGATTTTTGTCAAGGACAATAATTTGTGAACCATTTTTAAGTAACGTTCGGTTCCAGGCTAATGCCATATCCATCACTGGATCCGGCGGGAGTAACACCACGTCGATCGCAAGTCTTTTCATAATGAATTCACCAGCATTTCAAACAAGTCTGCAAAAATATTCGCACCTGTCAAACTATACATACCTGCATAGTCTCATTTCCTCTTCAGCACCACAACAAACCCGCCACCCTTTGCCATGGTAAAGTTGATCTTTGATTTATTATTGATCTTCTTTACAGCAATGGAGTGATCTGAAGGATAACGATCGGCATTCAAACCGTCGGTAGCAACGATTGCATCATACTCACCCTCTTCAAGAAATGAAAAATCAACTTCGGCGGTTCGACTATTCCAGTTGGTCATTCCCGCCACATAATACGTGCTATCTTTTTTTCTTGCAGTAACAATATATTCGCCCACTTTACCATCTAGTACAAATGTTTCATCCCAAACGGTAGGGATACTGCCTATCAATTCCATAAACCCAGGTTCTAAAAGTCCCTGTGACGGATTTCCGGAAAACAGCTGTATCGGACTTTCATAGATAACAAACATAGCCGCCTGATGCATACGAGTTCCCATCGACATCACTTTTTGGCTAATAGGCCTGAAGGTGTCTTTTGTTGCGTTGTCAAGAATGCCTGGCTCGTAGTCCATTGGCCCTGCCGTCATCCGGATGAACGGGAGCAGAAGGTCATGATCGGGATGCGCTTTATCGCTCCATATATTGTATTCCGAACCTAAGACACCTTCTCTTGTAACAGCATTTGGCCAGGTTCTGCTAAACCCTGCAGGTTTGAATGCACCGTGGTACATGATCATAATCTTTTCGTCAGCGCATGCCTTTGCCGTGCGGTGATAAAAATTGACCATCTTCTGGTCATCGCGATCCATGAAATCGGTCATAATAAAATCGACGCCCCACTTTGCGAATTGTTTAAGTGCTGGTTCCAGCTGGCGGTCTAGGGTTGACGCCAAGGTCCACATACTGAGAGATATTTCCTGTTTTTTTGCGTAGGCGGAAATTTCTTCCATGTCTATATCGGGGTTGATCTTAAATAAATCCTTTGCGTCGCTCCAGCCGGCATCCATCATAATTCTCTGGAAGCCGAAACGCCTGGCAAAATCGATATAGTACTTATAAGTTTCTGTATTCACACCGGCTTTGAATGGAACATTAAAAAGATTTATGCCAATGATCCATTCGTCCGTTCCTTTTCCCGGTTTTATCCATTGCGTGTCTGCTATTCGAGCGGGCGCCCCAAGCCGATATACCATGTCGTTGGAAGGAAGCTGCGCATCTTTTTCCGACAACATAAACACTCGCCAGGGGAATGTTCTTCCCCCTTTGGTTCCTGCTATGTAGTCGGCCCGTTGGGTTACAACTTCTTGAGGAAACTCGCCCTCGTTCATTCTGAACTCGATTGGATAAGGGGCATTCACTCCTTCCAAAATTTTATCTTGGTTCATTTTCAAGAACATCCCTGGATAGTCTTCAAGGTCGGATTCAGTCATGACCGCTTTCATGCCATTGTGATAGCTGATCATAATGGGGGAGAAAAAGAGCAGGTCTGTGGATATGCTATCCGTTAGCTTGATCAAATAGGGTTCTTCAAAACTTGTGTGAAAAATGTCTACATCGTCACGTTTTTTAACTGGCGATCCATAAAAAACAGTATTAAGAGGAATTGAATATTGCGCGACCTCGTTTTCCACCGTAATGGAATCTTTGTATGCTGTAACAAAGCGATAGGCAAATCCGTCATTGTATACCCTTACCTGTAGTGAGATTCGCGATCTGAATTCCACGTTTAATTGATGGTAGTGATCTCTGATCACTTTCCTTTTTTCGGGAATGGGAGGAAATATATTCTCGTTCTTTTTTTGAATGGATGATTTGCGTATCGTCCACGACGGATCATCCTGCCTGATTATGAGTCGTATTTCGGAAGGCTGTAAAATTACAGTGCCGTTGTATTCGGCAGAAATCTGAACGGTTTTTCCATCACTGACCGACACCTTGATTGCGTT
>JAICGJ010000312.1 GCA_025923195.1 Chryseolinea sp. | reverse complement strand
TCGGTCGGTCGATGCATATCCCCTGTGATTTGCGTGGAATACAGAATAGGATTCCGGATAACCGGATGACTTTTCAACACTCGGTCTTCGCGCCTTTTGCGAATTTACTTTTGTTCTTCTCTATAACTACCGGCAGCAATGGGGCTATTCGTGTTGCGAACTTAATTCTGTGCTGGCGCGTTGGCCCGAGCCAAATGCGGGGGGTGGCCCGGCATGTGGGGGGAAGCCATGCCTACGCTAAAGCTCCAGCAGGCATGCATATTTGGCTCTTGACTTTTTTCGTTCTTTTTGTACCTGCCTGCGCGGAGCCGCTTGCGCCACCGCTATAGCTTTAGCGCACGCGGTCGGCGAAGGCACGGTAAAGACAAAAAGAACATATGGTTCACTCAACCTCTCGGTTGTTGTTGCAAGAACTGTGAAGGATCAGAGTTTTGTTGTTACAAGGTTATTACTGTAAAAACACAATGCCTTATTGGATACTTTGCGTGAAATGAATGTCGAATTGATTCACGGTAATCCCCGTTAAATTAGCTGCTTAGGTTCTGTGCATGATGCTTCCGTGGTTCCAACCGTTTTTGATGGGCCGCGGTTCTGCGCGAGGAATCCGAATTCAAGGTTTTCGCAATAACATGGGTGGTCTCCGTGTTCATGACGATATTTTCCCGCAGAGCGACGGCCGCAGCACAAATTGCTACAGACTGAAACAGACTTGTCCATTCAAGCGCATCTTTCGGGCTGGTTAAAACTCGTGGAAGATGCAAAACCAAGATCCACAACCCGATCATACTTGCGAGCAATAACGTACTCAGCTTGTTTTTAACTTCAGCGACGATGGATATGCCGGCGGCAATAAGCGCAATGCCGGTGGCATTTGCCCAAAAATAACGTGCGGGTATCCAGACAGGAATTTGGGAAGCGACAAACTCAGCATAAAGAAGATGTTGAAAACCAAATACTATCATCGGAGGACCAAAGCAGAATTTCCAATAGGATTTCGTGTGGCTTAAACGACGGAATTGGCTTCGGCGCATGGTTAATCTGTCAGTATATGAATCACTGACAACAAAGGCTCCACCCGCCAACGCAATCCCCATACACATTGAATTCAATTCGGCGGGATCTCTGATATTTTGTATTACGAGAGGAACGTGTCTAAAAAATATCCAGGCGATGATCAGATATCCCATCGATATCGCAAAAGTTCTGACTTTATATTCCAGCAACAACGCAATCGCTAGTGTAATGAGCCATAATTTATAGCCAAGGGCGATGATTAAAAGTGATACGTCTGTCCAGTGTTCAGCTGGCGGTTTTGTATCAATATAATGATCCAATATAATGTGTTGAACGCCCAACGCACCAACGGAAAAAGCGAACGCCAAACGACTGAGGTTTCGAACAAGCATGTTGTGCTTCTCTTAATAGCGGAAGAAAAATAGAAAATGAATGTTGTCATGATGATTCAATGATGTACAAGTACAAACAAGTTGAGACAACCCAGATCAAATCCTGAACAACGCCTTAAAATGATTTTATTCACAAAGAGGATCAGGTTTTTCGTACAATAAATTTTCCCGATCACATTTTGCAGTTGCCAAACTTTCGTATAGTTTCGTTCATCAATCGAGCACAAGCCCGTTACCTATAGTTTAGTGAGATTAAAAAGATCTGAGCTCGTTTGATTGAAGCCCTGATCGTACGACACCTGAAATTCCTGAGATTTTCTTAGGCTGTCATTCTTTTGGGTTTAAGAAATTGTTGATCAAAACACCGTTGTATGAAAGTCTTTTCCTTCAATCATAGGCATAAAAAAAATTCGCTGTTATTTTTGGTTTTCTGTATTTTCCTCTGTCTGAAGTCGCAGGGGCAAACGGTTAAAGGATGGGAGGTCGTTCCACCATCACCAGACGCTGCTGCGCTGGGAAAGTATGGGAATACTCCTGTAGGGATGTTCACTGGGATACCCGAGATTAAAATTCCGCTACATACGATTAAAACAAAAAAGCTAGAGCTGCCGATCGCTATGAGCTATCATGCATCAGGCTTTAATATAAATGAGTTAGCACCGTGGACCGGATTAGGATGGACGCTCAGCGCAGGCGGTGTTATCTCCAGAAGCGCAGTGGGCCTGGGCGATGATAATGGAGGAGGATTTCTTTATAATAACAGCAATCAGTTTGCCTCCGAAATAGACCAGAATGATCTGGGCTGGCTTCAGCAGGTAACCAGTGGTATCGCTGACAATGAGTCCGATTTCTATTTCTACAATTTTGCCGGGAGGTCTGGAAAATTTGTCTTCGACGATAACCGTCAAGCTTTTTTGGTTCCAAGGACACCTATCAAAATAAGTTTCAGCACGTTGGCCAACAGTTTTAAGATCATAGTAGAAGACGGAACAATTTATCGTTTTGCTAATCGGGAGGTGATGGAGTCAGGAGCGCAATTGCCGCAGGGTACGGATTCCCAGACTTACACTGGAGCTTATTATTTGACGTCAATCAAATCCGCAGATGGCACCGACAGCATCACCTTTACATATGCCAATGATGGTTATTACACTTCAACCAATACCAACTATTCTGAGATCATTGGTAATAAATGCGTGCAGGGAGAATTTGAGATAGTGACAATTCCGGTACAGCATGATTTCAACACCAGCTTCAGCTTCCGGACCGTGAGCAATGTGATTCGGTTGTCAGAAATTAATTTTTTCAATGGAAAAGTTGAGTTCATCCGCACCCCGGGCAGGCTGGATGGCGGCAATTCAAGCCTTACTGAAATAAGAATAAAAAGGAAAAATGCGACTGGAGCGTTTGAACTTCAAAAGACCTTTAAGTTCGAGCTGGGATATTTCTCCTCATACGCTGAGGCCCGTTTAAAATTAAATGGTATTGCCGAGCATGACGCCTTAAACAATTTCATCAGTGGGCATGAGTTCTTTTATAATGAATCCACTTTGTTACCCGCACGCGGATCAATTGCCCAGGATTGGTGGGGCTACTACAATGGAGGGGAAGGCAACTCCCTTGTACCGCGTGAGATCGTAAATTTTCAGGGCCACGTCTATCATGTCGGAAGCGCTAATCGAAAACCAAGCGCTAATCACATGCAGGCATGTATCCTCAAAAGAATAAAGTATCCGACTGGTGGATATACCGAGTTTGATTATGAGCCCCATTATTACGATGGTTCAAGCACAGTCGCCATGGACATCAGCGCTTCAGCAGGTGCAATGAATAATACGACAGATCTGCTACAACAAACGGTAACCTTCACCACTAACCGGGACGGCTATGCTAAGGTAACAGCATATTGTTCAAATGTCGTTGATTCTAATCCGTATTTTTCAACTGTCACATTCAAAAAAGTCGGCGGTTCATTTTTGGTTAATCATACCTATGATCCCTACACCCATGGTAGCTATGGACCGGAATTATCTAAGGACTACTGGGTATTACTTAGTCCTGGAACGTATGAACTTAAAGTAACTTCTAAAGGCACGTCGCAGTCAACTTATTATAATGGAGGATCTTTTTCGAAAGCTACTGTTTTTTGGGAAGACTTTGCGCCGACCGGAACGCCTGTGATGGCGGGTGGCCTTAGGGTTAAGGAAATGCGGGACTACGAGGGACCCGGTGCTATTCCTATCACTAAGATTTACAAATACGGAGTGAACGAAAGCGGCAAAGGAATATTGATCACGCCCGAAAACAAACTGAGTTCGTTCAAGGAAACGAAGGAAGTTAGATATTGGAGCAACCCAATGACATTCTGCCATATCGTTTGTGCCACCACCCGTCAATTCGTACACGGTAATACACCACAGGATCTGACAACATTTAATGGGTCATCCGTGATCTACCCTGAGGTAACGGTGTATGAAAAAAGCACTACAGCACCCAATGGTAAAAGTATCTACAAGTTCAATGCGGAACCTGATGAAATATACCCTGCACCACAAGGGTACAAGGATGGCATAATACTGTTGGACAACAGTTGGAAAGTCAGTGATCTAATTTACAGCGTCGACTACGTTGGAAACACGCTCAACAAAGCGAGGGAGGTTACAAATACGCATCCCATTTTGCAACAATCAACGATCTATGGAACAAAGATGGGCAGAAAAAATTCTGACACAGGACCGTGCGGTCCGGTATTCGTAGCAAATGACGTTTACTCGGCATTTTATTATTTCGATTATCCGATCCGGACGGGCATAAAAAAACTAGGATCAACGATCCAACGTTCCTACTCGACCACCGATCCAACCAAATACAATGAAGTGAAAGAGGATTACTTCTATGATAACCTCAGCAACAATCATCAGCAGTTAAGCCGCAAGATTACTTTGGATAGCGAAGGCAATACATTGAAGACACAATACTGGTATCCTGCCGACTATTCCAGCATAGACAATATTCCGATGCTGCTTTCAAAAAACATAATAAGCAAACCTATTAAAGAAGAAACTCACAGAAACGGACTATTGATTTCGGGGAAAGTGAATAGACTGAATGGCGACGGGGAAATCATTGAGGTCTATGAACATGAGTCTGGATCTCCACAGGTGCCGCCTGCACATGGCGGAAGCACTATTGTCCCCGCTGGCTATGTAAGGAAGGTGGATATCGGATACGACGTGGCAACGAAGAATATAAACAAGGTTCAGGCTGTTGACAACATAAATACAAGCTATTTATGGGGCTATAACAACACCTATCCCGTAGCACGGGCTGTGAATGCAGTGGCAGCCGATATCGCGGCAACGAGTTTTGAATCCGAGGGAAAAGGCAATTGGACGTATGCCGGCGTTACCTATAATGACATCCTTGCCAAGGCAGGCACACAATACTATAGGCTGGGAGGCGGCAGTATTACCAAGAGCCTGGCGCCCGGGAAATATAAACTGGAGTACTGGGCGAAAGGC
>JAICGJ010000311.1 GCA_025923195.1 Chryseolinea sp. | reverse complement strand
CAATGGTGGCATTACATCTATTAGACTTTTCAAGTCAGGAGCCTGCACTACATATTGCAATGGCTGTGAGCTCGAAAATCCCCCGATCGTCGGTATCTGTATCGGTATGATGATAACATTCCTGAATTTCTGCGACGCTGCAACAAGCTTTTCATATATCTGCTGTTGTGTCAGCCCGCTCTTCCTGTCTTCGGGCTCTTCTAGAAACACCCATTGGAAGCCACCGTTGACAGGCTGCACCAGCGTGCCGATCGAAGCAGCAATACCTGCATACGTGCGGTTTTTGTTGAGATCTGGTATGGAATCTGAAACATATTTATTGATTTCCTTCATCGTTTCTTCCATGCTTTCATAGGAAGTCCCTTCTGGCGCAATTACCGCCAGTCCGACCATCGATCGGTCTTCCAGGGGTGCAAGCTCGGAAGGTAACGTTGGGGCTAACAGCCATGCGATACTAAAAGAGAGGATCAACAGGACAAATCCCAGCCATCTGAATTTAAAGAATGCATGAAGGGACCTTTCATAGCCTCTATTGAGTGCCTCGAACCAGGGCTCAGTCTTCCGATAAAGCCAGCCTTGAGACGCGTTCGCTTTTAACAAGTAAGCGCTCATCATCGGCGAAAGCGTCAATGCCACAAAGGCCGAAATAAGAACGGAGCCAGATACAACGATCGCAAACTCCTTAAAAAGCTGCCCCGTAATTCCGCCAAGAAAAAGGATAGGAAGGAAAACGGCAGCCAGGGTGATCGTTGTGGAAATTACCGCAAAGTAGATCTCGTCCGACCCCTTTCTTGCGGCCTGAAGGGGGCTCATTCCCTTTTCTATCTTGCTGTAAATATTTTCAAGGACAACGATAGCATCGTCAACTACCAGGCCAATGGCAAGCACTAACCCAAGCAAAGTCAATACGTTGATCGAGAAATCTCCGAGGTACATGATAAAGAATGCGGAAATAATGGAAACAGGAATTGCCACCAATGGTATCAATGTACTTCGCCAGTCGCGAAGGAAGATAAAGATGATCAAGGCAACTAAACCAAAGGCAAGAAACAGGGTCTCTTCAACCTCGGTAAGAGAATTTCGCACCGGAACGGTAAAATCTTTTCCGAGGGAAATAATGTAATCTTTAGGGGCAGTCTTCACGATCTCGTCAAACCTGTTCTTGAACTCATCCACGATGGCCAGCGAATTGGCCCCCCGTTGTGGCTGCACACCAGTACCCACACCGTAGCGCGCGGTGTTACCCTCTCCTACGATCATAGCCGTTCGTTCATTTTGAGATGACATGATCGCCGTTCCGATATCCTTAAACCGCACAATAGCACCTGCCTCCTGATGGATGATCATATTATTGAAGTCATCTTCGGTTACGAGACGGCCCTGTGTTCTCAGCGTTACCTCTGTGTTGGCCCCTTCTATTCTGCCACTGGGTAAATCCACATTCTCGCGTTGCAGCGCAGCTTGCACGTCACCGGGAGTAAGTTTATAGGATGCGAGCTTGACGGGATCCATGCGCAACCGCATAGCGCGCTTCCGTCCCGCATAGGAATCAACCAGCCGAACCCCAGGTATGGATTGGAGACGTTCCTTTATATTAATATTTACAAAATCTGTGATGTCTTCCAGGCTGCGATTGTCGCTTTGGACAGTCAGGAAAACGAGGAAATCTGGAGGACCCATTTTTTCAACAATGGTAGGTTCAATGTCGGTCGGCAATTGCGAACGGGATTTTGAAACCTTGTCCCTCACATCGTTGGCGGCGGCTTCCAAATCTGCGTTAAGGTTAAATTCAACGGTAATCACACTGACTTGCTCGCGGGATACAGATGAAAGTGCGCGAATGCCATTGGCCTCAGCTATAGCTTCTTCCAGCGGTTTCGTTACCTGAGAGGCAATAATATCAGCGCTGGCGCCCGGATAAACTGTCGTCACCATTACGGTAGGCGACTCCGTGACTGGATATTCGCGCGTGCCGAGAAAAGTGTACCCCACGATTCCAAACAGAATGAGGAGGACAGACATAACACCGGCCAATACCGGTCTCGATATACTTACTTGTGATATGGCACTCATGAAAATTAAGATTGATTAAATAAAAGAAGAGGTTGTCTAAAAATTAGTTCAAGGTTACAAACTGCACGGGCGATCCGGGGACAAGCCTTAGCAGATTACTGGTAATGACAGTATCACCTTTTTGCAGACCTTGGGTTATGATGACCGATCGTTCATTGCGCTGACCAATTTCCACGGGCACGGCCTGCACTGCGTTCTTCCTGGAAACATATACGCTATAGCCACCTGATGAAGGAATCAGTGCGTTTGAAGTTACTGCGAGTGCTTCATTAGAAGTGCTGAGCGCCAGCTTCAATCTTGCACTCTGCCCTGGTAGAAGGAGTCCATTCGGATTCGGGGTTTCTGCTCTTACGAGAAGCGTACGGGTGTTTTCGCTCAGGCTAGCCGCCCTGGCAATAACCTTCGTCTGATACTCCTTTTCATCGGATACTACAGTAAAAGAATGTATACTCCCCTGCGAAATCACGTGTGAATACTTTTCTGGAACAGAAAAGTCTACTTTGATCACACTGTTGTCTTCAATATCAGTTAATATAGTATTAACAGAAACGATTGAGCCAGGATGTACATTAATGATGCCTACCTGACCATCGAAGGGAGCTGATATCCGTGTTTTGTCGATCATCACCTGTAGTTCCCTGATCTGGGCTTGAAGTACTTTCAGATTTGTGGAAGCCTGATCATAATCCTGTTCAGCAATCGCTTCGTTAGCAAACAGGTCTCTAAGTCTTTCTTCATTTAAAAGGGCGAGTTTCTCCTGTTGCCTGAACCGCTCCAGTTGAGCTTGCAGGTCAGCATCATCCAGTTGAAACAGCAATGTGCCTTTTTGAACCTTGCTTCCCTCCTTCACGTTGACTCGTACTACTTTGCGGGTAAGCTCACTCACAATTTCTACTTGCTGGTTGGCTACAAGACTGCCCGTAACTTCGAGCTCCTCACGTACTTCGCCAGGCTGGACTACGATACCATCAACAGGTGTATAGACTACAGCAGGTTTGCTGACTACGCCTTTCTCACTCAGGTCATCTGCTTTTGAGACACAAGCTTCGATAGTAAAAGCAAGGAGCCAGAACCCCAGGACGTAAGAGATAGCTTTCACTAGTGGTTGTTTTAAAACTAAATTCATTGGGTTGTCTATTTATTGATTTATTTAAGATATTCGATATATGGATACGCAAATTCGCCTTAAATATTTTGCTTATGGGGACTTTAACTTAGCGATTTATTGAAATGTTTCAATAAATCGAAAAAAACTAAATTTATTTTTTAAGCGACTGCAGGAATTCAATGTATTCATCCAGAACCTGGTTGTTAAGCCTGTACTTGACATTGCGCCCCTCTTTGGAGGACGTGACCAGTTCAGTATCTGTCAGTTGCTTTAAGTGATGGGCAATAGAGGGCTGCGCCAAATCAACGATGTCGTTAAGATCTACGCAATACATACAATCCTTCTGTTTTTTGATTTCCTTCAAAATCAAAAGCCGGTTAGGATCAGCCAGGGCCTTTGATATTTTTTCGGCCTTTTTTGAGTTCATCATAAACTAATTTGCAAATATAACTATTTATATATTGAAATAATTCAATACATCTGCAAAACTCATGCAAATGTGTCCATTCTCATTAATTTGCGTTTGCAGATAAGAATTATGATTAAATACAGGTTACCCTTATTGATTCTGCTGTTGTGGTGGCATAGCGCGAATGGGCAGGTGGCTATCGATTCGACTGCGGTTTTTGAAGTCGGCGGCATAAAGCAAGTGGTAAACCTCAAAGGCAATAACCGGTCAAATCCGATTTTGCTCTTTTTGCACGGCGGTCCCGGAAATTCTGTGATGCATTACGCCCAACTATTTACTGCACGCTTGCAGGAACATTTCCTTGTCGTGCAATGGGATCAGCGCGACGTGGGTAAAACCTTGGCCCTCAATCGGTCTCCCGTACCGCTATCGGTTCGTTTGTTTGAGCAGGATACACGTTCCATCATCGACACCCTTTTGAGACGGTTCAACCGGTCCAAGCTCTACCTGGCCGGACATTCTTGGGGAACACATCTAGGGTTTTATATCGCTAGAAATGCGCCTGAACTTTTGCATGCCTACATCGCCATTTGCCCGATGATCAGCCAGCTGGAAAGCGAAAAAATCATTCTTGACCTCATGAAGGACAAAGCAACAAAGGAAAGCAATACCGAGGCTATGAAAGAACTCGCGATGGTTAAGATCCCTTTCGAAACTGGTACGCAGCTCTACATTCACAGGAAATGGCTTCTGAGGTATATGGGATCGAATGCGAAAATTACAAAGGCTCAAGTGGAACGATGGGCTCCAACATGGCTAAAGCTCTTTAACGAAGCATCCAGAGAAAACCTGCAGGCAAGCACTCCGGAAATCCGCTGTCCCATTTATTTTTTCGTAGGTCGGAGAGATTATCAAACGAATTCACGTATAACGGAAAATTATTTTCAAACGTTGACGGCGCCGAAAAAGGAATTGTTCTGGTTTGAGCGTTCAGCCCATTCGTTACCCACTTCAGAACCGGATAAGTTGCAGAAAATCATTATTGAGAAAGTGCTGGAATAGCTTGAAGCTTACAGCTTACAGCGAACAGCTTACAGATAACCGACTATCTCTTGCGCAGACATTGGCGAAACGGCGAGCTGTAAACTGCAAGCTATATGTACGTTTGAAGTTTGAGGTTATGCAGGTGATGGTGGGCACTGTATTAACCATGGACGATGGACTATGGACTATGGACCATGGACTTTCTGCCAATTACCAGCAACGCATCCACTATCCATTTGTCTTGAATTTCGTTTCCAAACGTAAACGACAACTGCTTATTTGTCTTATTCTCATAATCAATGTCAT
>JAICGJ010000310.1 GCA_025923195.1 Chryseolinea sp. | reverse complement strand
TGTTTGGAGAGAGAAAACCGGTGAGCTCAGAGGAAACTCAGCAGGATTTGACTTCAAGTCTTTGCGGTCGAGACCGTGAAAGTCTGCACTTTCAAACGGGTGAGCCGTTTTACAAAGACTTGTTCGAAGTTAGCCGATTCCAGCGACAGTATCAATCAGGAAAACCTGATAATCGGCTGACTTAGGCTTGAGCTGGCCAGTTTTCATAGGAGGGAAACAGAATGACGAAGAAAAATTTAGATGCATCTGTTGCCAGTCAAACCACGGACGCATAGACAGATCTATACATCATAGTTCGACTTAAAAATGAATGCTTCAAATCAAAAGGTCAGATGTCTTGAACTACGTCACCCCACCCGCCGTCAGAGTCGGTGAACTGCATACAACAATATGCATACGCCATATAATTTTTTAGTATTTTTATTGGGGTAAATTTAAACGGCGTATGCATTTACATTGGCGGCAACCTTTTTACTTGGAACAGCGCGGTCAAATGAAAGTATTGGCTTCCCTGGTCGAGAACAATAAGGTTCCTTGTTTTCTGACCGGTAATTTTATTTAGGGGATAGGTGAAAAAGTATAGTATTCAAATTCAGGAGACAGTTGTTCGAGACTTAGAATGCTCTCTCTATATGAGTCCCCGGTGATTACTTTTGTTATTGAGCATCCGCTATACTTAAACGCCTCAGGTCGAATCATAGGATATGCCCCCAGGATTTCGTTGGGGACGTTGCCGATATTTACTTCTTTTCCTTGTGGTGCATGGATTGCCCAGGTCATAGTCGCTATAGCCGATTCGGAACTAAAGTAAGCTGCGTAATAGGTGAATTCTTCGGAGAATTGGAAAACAAAATGACGCAAGTTGGAATTGAGCGTTCTGTAGGTAAAAGTGGGCATCGTGAACGACGCAAAAGTATCTTCAATCTGACCTTGCTTGTAATACGATACATAGCCCGAGGGTTGGAAATTGGAAACATACATTTGATAGGTGTCAAAGCCATCGATGTATCCAATCACCGGCTGATCCGTCTCATCTTTTGTTCCGGTAAGGCGGTAGCTATCGATCAAACGGAAATATAACTCAGGGAATTTTCGGTTGTCGTCAAGGTAAGCACCGAGGACCCAACCACTATTTGAATATCCTTCGAAATCAAGCTTCCGCTGATGTTCAAACGGCGTAAAGTTCTGATTCATGTCCAGTTCCAAAAAGTCGCCATCCTTTACATCCGTGATCTTGGCATATACGGGTGTTCCATCACGGTAAGTAGTAAGCAACACATCCGACGGCAATCGGCACATTTGAATATTGGCGTTGAAGGAGCTGCCCTCAATCTTTTCCTCATAGCCTAAATTGGAGCCGCGGTTTGTAAACATGATTCCGTGCTCCGGTCCATCGTAGCCGTTTATCTTAAAGGTAACCGCGCCGGGGTCCCGCAGGGTTAACCCGCCGGTAGCATAGCGAACATCAAATGTAGAACCCGTCTCTACGTCTGCGTAGGTCTGTATGTGTAAATATGTCGTTCCGTTCGTGCCAACACTTCCACTTACTATGTTTATGTTGAATTTGTCTACCTTTTCTACGCTGGATAAAATTAGCTGTTCCCGACCAACTGTCTTTTTTACATCCAGGATGTTACCATCAGCATCGGTTGCGTAGACCCAATGATATGGGGTGAGAATAGGAATGGTCTGAGGATCAAGGGTAAGCAGCGTTTGGGGGACTTCAATGCCAGCCTCGTCGTCGAAGCAGGCTGATAGATATGTTCCTGCACAAATTAAACACAACAGGCGGCAGGTACAGACTAAAGATCGGTTTTTGCGCATTATCGTTCTTTTTTGGGGTTGCAAATGTGCCAAAAAGTGTTTGTAATTTAACAAAGAACGCGCCAACCTCCAGTACAAAACAAGAGTTCAAGAAAAGACACGATTATACATCGGTCTTTATAAGTATCTATATGTTTACATTCGGATGATTTGGGATTGATATGAGTGGCAGAAGTAGAAATTGGATTGCAGTTTTTCAGTGAGAAGGAACTAGTATGTGTTGGCGGCAAGCTTTTTCGGACCATGACGACCAAGGATTTAAGGCATTAAAATGACGAGGACTTTGGAACAACGATTCTTTATGGTTGGAGTTTCTTGTGGACTCATTAATGTATTTTTATGGGACTTTATGTTCCATTGTGAGAATTGGAACTGAGAGAGGGATAGACAATCTTAAATTATTAATACAAGCGGTGGACTCATAATAATAAACTGCTCCACTTACTTTCGACCAACGTGTTGCTCAACTCAAAACTTCACCGGGGAGGTTTATAGAACTACCAAGTTGGTTTGTGCTAAGAAGTAGTTTTCTAATCTATAGTAAAAATGATCAATTTGATCGCTCTAGATATTTTTTTTATTGGAAAGAAGGAATGTGTTATATCTATGAAACGGTGGGGATGTGATAAGAGGCGAATAGAAACTACCGCCAACACTGTATATGCGGTATTAAGAATTGTTTATTTAATTTGAAAGGAATTCTTAACGGCGCGTATACTAACCGTAACTGGCAATATGGCCACAACAATGAAGTGCAACTAACTGAAGTAACGAACCGACACCTATTAACAAAGATTCCCAACAGCAAATTTAAACCCATGACAAATCTCACTTACATCATGCCTTGTTTTATTATTGCAGACTTAAAAATTTCGGTTTCATTCTATGTTGATAAACTTAGGTTTGAAATCCGATATATGGGTCCTGACGAAAGCCCTTATTGGGCGATTGTTGGGCGCGACAATATTTCCATTATGCTTAAGGCAGTTGCTCCTGATATAAAACCAATTCCTAATCGTACGCGACACGAGTGGGCACCTTCGGATGCTTATATTTCTACTGCTGAGCCAGACACGTTGTTTGAGGAATATCGCTCAAATGGCGTAGCCTTTAGCAAGCCTATCCATGACAATAGCGATGATTTAAGGGGTTTTGAAATAGAAGATGCCGATGGGTACGTCTTATTTTTTGGACGACCCAATTTATAACAATCAACTTCACTGGACAATTCCTGTTTTCGCCGTTGTTGGTGTTGCGGGGTGCTGTTGCGGGCCGGCTCCACCAACAACCGCAGTCACTCAGAAGACAGGGTGCTATTTTCAAAAATTAATATCTTTTCATTAGTGGACGATAAAATTCACATGCCCTCTGTTATCCGAATGTATAGGGTTGTTGGTGATTCCAACGCACTCGCAATACGCACACTACCGAACAACGGCGTGGTGTGCAGTACTGATCGGAACACCAGCATGGACGAAAAAAAACCACGCGACACCAAAGCAAGAGACAAACCACTGTACTTCAGTTTTTTATTACTGCGTGTTACAAGGCGAGTAACATCTTGTTAAATAGATGTTAATGCCGATCGAAGAATACTCAAAGCATGCATTTATTGGTAAATTTCATTCAAGAAGATAAATCATTAGATGGATAAGATAGTAAGTATTAATCGCAGAGATTTTATTAAAGTTGGTACCTTGGTCGGTGGTGGACTTTTGATCTCCATTGCAATACCATTAAAAGGTCTCCTGGCCAAAATGACCCCTCCAAATATATTCTCACCAAATGCCTTCCTGCGTATTGGTGAGGATGACAGTATTGTTATAATTCTTTCAAAGGTTGAGATGGGGCAAGGCATCTGGACTACTTTACCTATGTTGCTTGCTGAAGAATTAAACTGTGATTGGAATAAAATCACCGTACAACATAGCCCACCGGGAACAGAAGGTGATTTTTTAAAACCAGTAATAAGTCGCTTTACCGGAGGCTCAGAGACTACAGTGTCGCAATTTGATATTTATCGTCAAGCTGGTGCGACTGCTCGCATCATGTTAGTAAATGCTGCAGCAAAAAGATTGGGAGTACAACCAGAAATTTGCAGGACAGAGAATGGATATGTTTTATCTGGCGACAAGAAGCTCAGCTATGGTGAGGTGGCAATGGATGCATCGATGTTATCCCAACCGAATGAGGTTAACCTCCGTGAGCCTAAAGACTGGAAATATATTGGCAAATCTCAAAGGCGTTTAGATAGTGCAGAAAAAATTAATGGAAAAACTAAGTATGGTATTGATATCCAGTTTCCTGATTCACTTACAGCCTTGGTTGCGCATGCACCGGTTTTTGGTGGGACGGTAAAATCGTATGATGCGAGTAAGGCCAGTATGATTGAAGGGGTTCGTCACATTGTACAGATTCCCGCAGGCATAGCCGTTCTTGCTGATAATTTTTGGGCTGCGACGAAGGGCCGTGAGGCGCTCATCATTGAATGGGAGCATGGTGAAAATGAAAACATTGAAAGTAAAGCGTTGCACGCAGAATACTCCAGGCTATCAAAAACAAAAGGCTTAGTGGTCAAACAAAAAGGTGATGTCAATTCTGCTTTAAAAAAGGCAAAAAAATCAATCGATGAGGAATTCTATTTTCCCTTTCTGGCGCATGCACCCATGGAGCCATTGAACTGCACTGTTAAAATTAAAGAGGATAAATGCGAAGTTTGGGCCGGCACACAATCGCCAGTACATCATCAGGCTAAAGTAGCTGCATTTTTAGGTCTTAAACCAGAGCAGGTTTTATTCTATACACCACATCTTGGAGGAAGCTTCGGCAGGCGCGGTACATTCAGTGCAGACTGGATCATGGAAGCAGTTCATATCGCCAAAATAAGCGGCCAGTTTATAAAATTAGTCTGGACCCGTGAAGATGACATTAAAGGTGGATATTACAGACCCGTATATTTGCATCGGGTTAGTATTGGCATTGGTGCAGATGGATATCCGTTTGCGTGGCAACATCGCATAGTTGGTCAATCCCTTTTTGTAAATACACCCTTAGAGCAATACATCGTTAAGGACGGAATAGATTATAGTTCGGTAACAATCGGTGCTCCCTATTCAAATTC
>JAICGJ010000309.1 GCA_025923195.1 Chryseolinea sp. | reverse complement strand
CCTGAAATCCAAAAAATCCTAATAGACGTTTTCCATTCCTACAAACTCCAATCGAGCCTGAATCGTAAATCGTCAATCTATAATTCTACAATCCAGAGCGTCTCGTTTAATTTGTTCGCAGTAAAACAGTGATACCCGATGGGGGTACCTGATCACTTGTTGCTAATGAGAGGTTACATTCCAGGAAAAGATCATGAAGCTTCTATAATATTTACAATTATGGAAACAAAGATCAAAGAAAAGGCAACAAAAGCTGCGCTTCGACCTCCAATGGTACCAAGGACTACAGATGGCAGGATCGAAACAACGGACCACTTTGCGGATTCGGCAAACCCGATTCACATTCTGCCCCTCGTGAAATCTAAGGAAATGTGCTACTACGACTTGTTAAATCAGGACAAAGTCATTCAGCTTAAAAATTTTGTGCGCTTTCATAAAAAAACAAATTCGGCATTAAGCGAGTCATTCCTCTCGTCTGCCATTCTCGAACTGCTGCGCGCGGGTGAATATGATTCTTCGCTGAAAGATATCGTCATCAATACATTTGACACGGAAGGGGTAAGTTTGCCGATCGGAGCTTTGGTGATCATCTACAAGCACGCCAATTTGCAATACCCCTCGCATTTCTATTTTGTGGAATCTCAGTGGCGCTACTGGAGGGCGCCAGCGCCGCAGTTTATGGGAAATGTAGGGAACGATGCACTTTCGTCACTGGAGATCTTCCGTTATAGCAATCAAAGTTATTATGTCTATCTCTTCGAACACAGCCAATACGATGGGCGATATATAAATCATTATGGTGGATCGCATGAGATTGTCAATTATGTCGGAGACCATTTCAATGACATCACGTCCTCCGTGCTTATTGTAAAAATCGGTGAGAATGATAAGAGCCTTCCCGTTGCTTTGTTCAAACCTGCGATACGGGATGTAATCTCCGGGGCTATCAACAACAATCCCGCTGTACGCCTTGACGGCGATTTAACTATAACCTGGTCCATGTGGCCGTCATTTGCCATCCAGGAGACATTCATCAAGGTTGTGCAACCCATAAAAGTTACAGTTGACCTTGATTCAGTTATAGACTTTCCCAGTAGTGTCTTTGGAATCGACCTACCGGACTGGCCGTCTGATTATAGTGCGTCTATCATTTACTACATCGGAGTAAGTGTTGTCAACGGTACCTTGAAGGGTCGGGTACGTTTTCACAATGCGATTGTTGAAAGTGGAATTTTTAGTAGCCACATAAGAGAAGCACTGATGACGGAGCTTGCGGCGAATGCTTCCATGATTAATGGTTTCCTGAACGATACTCTTAAAGGTTTTACAGGATTGCGCTCTGTTTATTTGCTACCAGGTAATAGTTTATCTGACGGGCACACGAACGACGGAGTTCTTATCCGCCTGGTTCGTAACTAATAATGCTGCTTATGAAAAGCCGGACGGAAATTCCGGCTTTTTTTAGCTAGATGTTAGGTACCAAGACATGTTATCAAGAAGGCATGACCAAGCAATTGAATGAAGCAAAGATTCACAAAGCATACTTCGTGTGACTTCGCGTCTTGGCGTCTTCGTGACATCATGTAACGTCGCGTCCGACCCCATGGTTAGTCCATTGAGAGTCTGGTTATTTTATTCGCATGCGTTTGCTTCTGTAGGCTCTCATCAAGGGGATGTTTCGCGGAAAGGGCAGTGACTTCAAGTGAATCGTAGGCCCGTCTGGCCGGGAAGGACACTCAACATGACGGACCACCCAGGGGCGCAGGAATTTCTGAATTTTAGATTGATTGAAATCTACTTAACGAATTTGTTCTGAATCCTATGTATCCTGAAATCCAAAAAATCCTAGTTCAGACATTTTCTGCAACCTGCAATCGAGCCTCAATCTAAACTCGTCAATCTATAATCTGCGATCTGAAAGCGACTCGTTTAGTTTGCTTGCATGCCTTGACTAGAGTAGTCTCACAGCTGGGGATGTTTCGCAGGAAGTCCAGTAACTTCGAGTAAATCCGTAGGCTCAACATGACGGACCCAACGAGGCCACAATCGAGTCTCAATCTGAATCTACAAACTAATAATCTACAATCGGCGTCATTCATCTCTCAACGCCCTCACCGGATTGGCCGACGCGGCGCGGACAACATGGAAGCCCACCGTGATTAGGGTGATAACAAACGCAAGCAACGCTGACACGATAAAGGTCATCCACTCTCCTTCAAGTTGAATGCGATAAGCAAAGTTCTGTAGCCAGGTGTCTGTGAAATACCACGCGGCGGGAAATGCTACCACCATACCAATGGCAACCAATAAAAAGAACTCACGCGACATCAGCACCACCAAACCTTTAACGCTGGCGCCAATCACCTTGCGCACGCCTATTTCTTTGTAACGCTGCTCGGTGGTGAAAGCTGCAAGGCCGAGCAAGCCGAGACAAGCGATGGTAATAGTGAGGATGGAAAAAGCAGTGAAGATCTGGCTGCGCTTCTCATCCGATTTGTACTGAGAATTGAAATCCTGGTCGAGGAAAGTGTATTCGATTGGATACGTAGGATTCACCTCACTCCATGTTTTTTCAATGGCAGCAATGGATTTGCGTACATCGCCCTCCGCTGTTTTCAGAATCAGATTACGGTTGTTCACGCGCAAAATGATTATCAAGGGCTCTATCGCATCATACAATGAATTCTGATGATAATCCTTCACAACGCCCACGACGTGCTTCTCCGGGTTAGGGCCGCCGCCAAAGACAAACTTCTTACCGATCGGGTTATCCCACGCCATGCGCTTGACCATAGACTCATTCACCAATATCGCGAACGTGGTATCTGAACTTACATCACGCGAAAAATTGCGGCCCTCCACAATTGTCATCCCCATGGTTTCTACAAAATCATAATCAGCCGTGAAGAGATCAACGCCACGATCGGTCATCTTACCTTCATTGTCTTCAACTTTCATAAGATTTTTACCGATCCCTTGACCCGGTGTAGCACCCGACGTCCCGACAAGCGCAACGCCTGGTGTTTGCCGGAAGCGCTCTGCTAATACCGATGATTTGTCGAACAACTCATCACTTGAAAGTTCGATGCGCAAAATACGTTCCCTGCTAAATCCTAAATCCTTCTCACGCATAAACTGCAATGGATCAAATACCACTAACGTACTGATCAGCATGAAAATGGAAATGGAAAATTGAACAACCACCAGGAACTTACGAAAGAGCGCATTGCCGCCTTTCACTGCCACTTTGCCTTTTAGAACATTGACGGGGTTGAACCCCGAAAGATAGAAAGCTGGATAGCTGCCACCTATAACACCCACAAAAATGACGATACCTATTAGACTAAGCATCACAGGTGCCTGCGTAACATAGCTGAAGGGAAGTTCTTTGTTGCTTAACTGATTGAACAATGGCAGCAGACCATAAATCAACAAAAGGCTTACGACTAGGGCGATCAGTGCAAGCACAACCGACTCGGTGATGAATTGCGTCATAAGCTGACGACGCTGCGAGCCCATCACTTTTCGAATCCCTACTTCTTTCGCTCTGCCCGCTGAACGGGCTGTGGCGAGATTCATATAGTTGATGCACGCAATCATCAACATAAACACCGCCACTGCGGCGAACACGTAAATGTAAGAGATGTCGCCACCTTCCTCTGCCTCGTCTTGTATCTTGGAGTGAAGGTGAATGTCGGTGATCCGTTGCAGTTCATACCGTATGGTGATACCGTATTCAGCAAAGACCGGGTCGACTTTTTCTTTAATTACCTTCAAAAGGCTGGAATCCATCCTCGAGAGCTCGTACCCAGACGGTAACTGGAGATAGGTGAAGACGCCGAAGTTTCCCCAACTCCCTTGGTATCCGGGCATCGTGCTTCGCGAAATCAGGGCATCAAAAATAAAATGTGAGTTCAACGGAACATCCGCTATCACCCCGGTAACGTTATAGACGTCACCTTGCTGATTTTGAAATGACATTCCCACGACGTCGTCCTTATCAAAATATTTGCTTGCCATCGTTCGGGTAAGGACAATCGAGTTTGGTTTATCGAGAGCGGTGTTGATATCGCCATAAAGAAATTTGTAGTCAAACATATCGAAGACCGTGGAATCAGCCAGGTAAAACCTTTCCTCGTAGAAGGATTTTTCTCCATTTTTATACAACGTTCTCCCCAATCCAAAAAAACGAACGACGTTTTTAACCTCCGGATAATTATCGCGCAGTTCATCGGCCAGCGGTATTTGGGCAACGGCCCAGGTAAAGGCATTGTCCGGTTCCTTAATGTTAGAGACGACGCGGTAGATATTGTCCGCATCCATGTGATAACGGTCATAGCTCAGTTCATCCAGTATATACATCAGCAAAAATACCGAGCACGTGATACCGACGGTAAGGCCCAGAATATTTATGGCGCTGTAGGTTTTGTCCTTCCGGATGTTGCGTAGGGTAATGGTGATGAGGTTCTTGAACATGGGAATAGGAGATTATATCACCCTGATGAATAAAATACTCCCAAAGTTGTAAAATGGTTACAATTTTCTCGGCGCATTCTTATTCAGCGGTAATAGCTATAAAAGTCCCGAAAGGGGATCTACGACCTTCACACAACACACGAAGCACTACCTTAGCCATGTCTTAACGTCCATAAGTAAGTTTCCGGCTAGAATCTTGGAGCTCTGGAGAAGCTGGGGGATTCGTGCGTCCATACCTTCAGTTGACCGCACTTCCTGCAGCAAGGTCACCAGGCACAGGATGGCAATCACCATTCCTGTAAATATCGCGAGTGACCGCATCCGCGCATGGCTGACACTGGTATTCTGAATGGTAGTTGTATGGAGCGTTTTCATTGGCTTGCGATTATGATGTAAATAACGTCGATAAATGTATCCTGACCATCGGAAATAGGCCGCCTCCGGCGGCTGGTAGGTGAACGCAGGCAATGAGGCGGT
>JAICGJ010000308.1 GCA_025923195.1 Chryseolinea sp. | reverse complement strand
ATCAAGGGCTCCATAGGAGCCGCCTGCAGCGCATTATCCAAATGCAGGAGCTCCTACGGAGCCCGTCTGATGTTTCCAATTAATGCTATAAACAGGATGCTCCTACGCAGCTCAATGCCATTCAAAAAATTGTTTGCAATTATCCAGCAACTCTAAAGCTACTGTGAATTTACCACTGCGCTATGAAGCGAGCGCGCAGTCATTTAGAAAATCCACCACACTCGATGACGGCACAAAATTTACAGGGCTCCGTCGGAGCCACCTGTTTATAGAAGATCACAGGGAATCGATCAAGGGCTCCATAGGAGCCGCCTGCAGCGCATTATCCAAATGCAGGAGCTCCTACGGAGCCCGTCTGATGTTTCCAATTAATGCTATAAACAGGATGCTCCTACGCAGCTCAATGCCGTTCAAAAAATTGTTTGCAATTATCCAGCAACTCTAAAGCTACTGTGAATTTACCACTGCGCTATGAAGCGCGCGCAGTCCATTTAGAAAATCCCACAAACTCGATGACGGCACAAAGTTTACAGGGCTCCATAGGAGCCACGTGTTTATAGAAAATCACAGGGGATCGACCAAGGCTCCATAGGAGCCTCCTACGCGCAGTTATCAGATTTCAATTGAATAATGAGGTTGAAGTTTGAGGTGATCTGGCAATAGGATTCGGAGCTGCTGCACCAAAAGCTAATGCACAAAGTTTTATTATGGATCTCTTCTCCGACGAGAAGTTTACCTCAAATACAGTAAGACACAAATTAATTTTACGATTGAAGATTGACGATTGAAGATTGATGCCCGATTGAAATGTATCGTAAAGGTCTGTCCAAAGAGGCGCTAATCTTCTAATTTTCCAATCTTCCAATTTTTCAATCCAAACGTCTGCATTTACGGAATTAGTGTTTAATATTTAAATTGTTTAAAAAAGTAAACATGGAAAATATCGCAGTGATCGGATCAGGGACAATGGGCAACGGAATCGCTCACGTCTTTGCCCAATACGGTTACAACGTCATTCTCATTGATATCTCGGATGAGGCTCTAAAAAAAGCAATGGCTAATATTGATAGGAATCTTTCCCGGCAAGTAGAAAAGGGAACAATATCGCCCGAAGCAAAAACCCGGACTCTACAAAATATTACGGTTAGCAATGATCTTAAGACCAGCGTTAAAAATGCTGAGCTGGTTGTGGAGGCCGCAACAGAAAATATGGACTTAAAATTAAAGATATTCCGGGACCTCGATACTTATACAACTCCTTCTGCAATCCTTGCTTCTAACACATCGTCCATCTCAATCACAAAAATTTCTTCAGTCACCAACCATCCAGAGAATGTTATCGGTATGCACTTCATGAATCCCGTGCCACTCATGAAATTGGTTGAAGTTATTCGCGGTAAGAACACCAGCGACGAAGTAACTCACCAGGTCATAACTCTGGTCAAAAAGCTTGACAAAGTTCCGGTCGAAGTCAATGATGCCCCCGGCTTTGTAGCAAACCGGATCCTTATGCCAATGATCAACGAGGCTATTTACACATTGCATGAACAGGTATCCGGCGTTCAGGAAATCGACACAGTAATGAAATTAGGCATGTCGCATCCGATGGGACCGCTGCAACTCGCTGATTTCATCGGACTCGACGTTTGCCTCTCAATCTTAAATGTCCTGCACGAAGGATTTGGAACAGCTAAGTATGCGCCATGTCCGCTGTTGATTGAAATGGTGCAAAAAGGTCAACATGGTATTAAGAGCCGCAGTGGGTTTTACGACTATCAGAACGGAACCAAAGATTTGAGTGTAGCCTCCAGGTTTAAGAAATAACATGCCAATTTGCGCAGCAGTTTCCTACTTAGGAAGCTCTGTTTGTCCTCAGCAAATCTCTGATCTCCGTTAACAGTTTCACGTCTTGGGGAAGCTCGGGCGCAGGCTTTGCCTCTTCTTTCTTTTTCAAAGAATTTATCCCTTTAACCATCAAAAAGATGATGAAAGCTAGAATAACAAAATTAAAAACAACTGTAATAAAATTGCCCCACGCAAACACGGGTCCCAATTCCCTGGCTTTAGCCAAGGGCAAGTTGGGATCTGCTGCCATAGCGTCCCTTACTTTGGCGGAGAGAGGAACGTAGAGATTGGAGAAATCAGCTTTGAACGCAATGCCCACCAAAGGCATAATCAGATCGTTTACAACGGAATTAACAATCGTTCCGAAAGCTCCTCCTATGATCACACCAATCGCAAGGTCCATGACATTGCCTCGAAGTGCAAACTCCTTAAATTCTTTTAGCATAGTAGAAAGTTAGGTTAGGTGAAATTTACTTTTTTTATCATTAACAACCAATATCACTTATGGTTACTGTTGATTCATCACTAGTTCTTTCGGTTCGGGAGGAAATATTGTACCTTATGAGAAGAAATGCGTAGGCCTATGTCGTCCAAAAAAAGGCGAGTGAAGAAAAATGTTTCGGCCCTTTCAAAACCAGGTACTCTAAAAGATTATCACAAAAGTCAAAGGCGTCTAAATCTAGCGTTGTATTCCGCCCGTCTTGGAATTTGGGAGGCGAATCTGAAGAGCGGCAGTGTCTGGTGGTCAGACAATGTTCATAAAATATTGGGCGTCCATAAAAAGAATTTTGGTGGCTCCTATGAATCTTTCATGAAGTTGTTGCCAGCCGCTGACCAAAGGATGGTTTCCGACGAGATCAAAAAATGCCTGGAAAGCGATAACAAGTTTTTTGTGCAGCATCGCATCATGAAACCGGATGGTAGTATCAGGTGGATCGAAATCGTCGGCAATGTTTTAAGGAACCGTCAACGAACACCACTCAAGATGACGGGGTCCATTCAGGATATTACAGAGATCAAACAGAGCAAACTTGAACGACGAGAGTGGGAAACCAGATATAAAATTGTAGCATCATCGTCCAGCCAGGTGATCTACGACCAGGACCTCCTCACTGGAACCATCCAATGGAGCGGGACAATTCAGGAAGTATTAGGGTATCAGGAGAACGAATTGTCGACCGTGGCAAATTGGGAACGGTTAATCCATCGCGATGACAAAAAAAACAGACTGGCGAGACTTCAAATTGGCAAGCAGGGCCTCAAGCCTTACGATGTCAAGTATCGATTCAGGACAAAATCAAAGCATTACATACATATTCAGGACAGAGGAATATTTCTTGTAAACGACATGGGCCAGGCATATCGGATGCTCGGCACCATGCAGGATATTTCAGACAAAGTAAAAATTGAAGAAGACCTTCGCGAGAGCAACAGGTTCAAGGAAAGTATGGAAAATGCGATGCCTGGTCTTCTATATGTTTACGATTTCAAGAAGCAGGCAACCATCTATCTTAATCATAATATCACCAGAGCGCTTGGTTATGACTGGGAGGATATTGAAAAGATGGGCAATAACCTGATACTCCAGGTCGTGCACCCCGAAGACATTTCAAAACTGACAAAGTGGTCTAATGAGCCTAGCCGCACCGTGAAAGATGCGGAATACAGATTGCGAACAAAGTCAGGCGAGTGGCGATGGTTTCGAAGCCGGGACACCGTATTTCAACGCGATAAAAAAGGAAATGTGACGCAGATAGTCGGAATCGCGCAAGATATCACGGAACGAAAAAAAACCGAAGAAGAATTGAAGGAAAGCGAAGCGCGCTTTCGCACGTTGCAGGAAGCGTCTTTTGGAGGAATTGGACTTCACGACAAAGGTATAATCATAGATTGTAATCACGGACTAAGTATAATAACAGGCTATACGCACGACGAATTGATCGGTAGCGATGGACTAAACCTGATCGCTCCTGAATACAGGGAGCTGGTAATGACCAACATACTTGCAGGCTATGAAAAGCCTTACGATGTCGAGGGTATTCATAAGGATGGTACCCGATACGCACTCGAGATTAGTGGCAAGAATATCCCATATAAAGGTCGTACGATTCGCGTAACGGAATTCCGCAATATCACTCCGCGTAAGCTTATCGAGCAGCAGATTATTGAACAAAATGCAAAGCTGCAGGCATTGACAATAGATCTGAAAAGGAAGAATGATCAACTTGAAGAGTTTACTCAAATTGTATCCCATAATTTAAGATCCCCGGTCGGCAACATCTTGACCTTGATAACCTTTATGGAATCATCTACGTCGGATGAGGACAAGACACAGTATATGAAGTATCTTAAGGAATCTTCGTCGATTGCCCTCACGACGCTGGAAGAGCTTAATGAAGTATTGAAGGTTAAACAAAACGCAAACATCGAAAGACAGTTGCTTCAGTTTGACCAGGTTTTCAGTCAGGTGATGTCGATGATCAGTGCAAAAATCACAGAGAAGTCTGCGGAAATCATTTCCGATTTTTCGCGCGCACCCTCTATTCTCTATCCCAATATTTATCTTGAAAGTATTTTTCTAAACTTGCTTACCAATGCACTTAAGTACAGCAAGCCTGATGAAAGGCCGATCATTAACGTTACTTCATACTACGTGAACAAGGATATAATTCTTGAGGTTAGAGATAATGGTCTTGGCATCAACCTGGAGCGCTACGGACATCAGCTATTCAAACTTCAAAAGACATTTCACAAACACCCTGAAAGTAGGGGTATTGGATTATTCATGATTAAGAATCAAATTGAGGCCCTGGGAGGTGAAATATCGGTAGAAAGCCAGGAGAATATGGGCACAACTTTTTTTATTAATTTCAACAAGCATCACTCAAATGAGAACTAAGTCACCCATCATAGCGCTCGTGGATGACGATAAAATCTTTCAACTTACTTCTGCAAAAATGATTCAGGCATTGGATCTCTCTCGAAAGATCCTGCAATTCGGCAACGGTGAAGAAGCCCTGCAATATTTGAAAAGTCATTCTTCGGATTCCGACAACCTACCTGACTACATCTTTCTTGATATCAACATGCCCTATGTGGACGGCTGGATGTTTCTTGCAGATTACGCCAGAATCAAATTTAGTTTACAAAAGGAGATACAGATCTTCATGATCAGTT
>JAICGJ010000307.1 GCA_025923195.1 Chryseolinea sp. | reverse complement strand
CATTCATCCAATACCTTACACATCAGGGAAGCATACGCGCTCAAGTCGAATCCGTGCGGGTTAGAGAGGATGCGAGGGGCAAGAAGATTGGAGAAAAAATGTTTCAATGGATCTTTGATCGCGCGAAAGAAAAAGGCGCTCACCTGGTGCAACTCACCAGTGATAAAAAAAGGGGCGATGCTATCCGGTTTTATCAAAAGCTTGGCTTTGTTGACTCACATGAGGGATTGAAAAAGATCGTCTGACACATGCGGGACGTGGTATGCGGTTGAAAAAGGTTGTAATAAAGAATCGCTAACGCGTTGTTTACAACCATTTTGAAATTATGTGTGTCTAAGGATACGCAAGGGGTGGGATGCGGCACGGACATCGAATACTCAATCTATGTTACCCGTAAAATCAGAGAGCAGGATCACTTGTTTAGCTGTTGCACGCCAAAAATCGCCTGTACTAGCACGATCGCATAACAGGCAGCTTTGTTAAATTAGATATCCATGGCTTGAACGAGTATCCCATTCCCTTTCATCCAATTCAATAAGCCATTTTTTGTCCTAAGTTATTCGGAACCGTACAACACATCATCGACCTGAAGCATGAGCAACGTTTGTTCTGACAGATCGAGAAGGTATTTCAATTCGTTGTAGCTGACGGCAAAGAGAATGCAGAGATCCCTCGTAGGCAGATAGATATCCCTCGTATCAGGATCGTTCGTATCAAGTCTGCAACTTGTCACTGCCTCTGAGATATATTGAGAGAAATCGCTGAGTTGAGATTTGCTTAGCAGCAACGAGACATTTCCAAAGTTAAGGTGTATGGCATTGTGACAAGTGCAACGACGGGTGCATCCCAATTCATTTTGATGATAGATTTTTTCCAGGCAGCTCATAGCATCTAATTTTTTATGTGATGTCACAAGCAAACGTAGCGCTCGATTGGGCGTGAAACAATCGCCTCTGCTGGTGAGATTAGTACCCTCAATAGGGTATGTGGGAAAAGCTGTTGGGGAAATTTCAGCGTATGATCGTATTCGCACAGAATAATCCGCACATGAACATGATCTAAATCTTGAAATACTCCTTAAGACGATTTTCGAATACTTTACAGACATGGCACATCTGTTGAATACACAAAGACGTGTTACTTAACCTTGCTACCCATGATTAGGAATTATATTAAAGTCGCTACACGCAATCTCTCCAGAAACAAAGGCTACTCGCTCATCAATATCGGAGGACTCGCCATTGGTATGACCGTGACTATGCTTATCGGTTTATGGATCTACGATGAGCTGTCCTTCAACAAGTATCACAGCAATTATGAAGACATCGCCGAGGTATGGGGTGGGGGGACTAATACTGAAACCCAAGTCATTCAAGGCTCAGTCGCTATGCAATTTCCCGTCGGGGGCGTGCTCAAGAATAACTATCCTCAATACTTTAAACATGTTTTGATGGCCTGGTGGGTGAATGATTATACCCTTTCCGTGGGGGACGAGAAGTTTGCCAAAAAAGGTCGGTTTATCGGTGACGGCGCCATCGAAATGCTGTCGCTGAAAATGCTGCGAGGCTCGCACGAGAGCTTGAAAGAGCCAGGCTCGATCATACTTTCAAAATCAACAGCCGACGCAATTTTTGGCAACGAAGACCCTATGAATAGAGGTTTGAGGATCGACGGCAGCATGGACGTGCAAGTGACGGGAATTTATGAAGACATACCGAGAAACAGCAGGTTTGCTGAAGTTCAGTTCTTCTCACCCTGGTCGCTATGGGTCGCATCCAGTGAATGGATGCAGCGAAGCGAAGGTGACTGGGACAACCGCATGACGAATGTGTATGTACAGCTTCGACCAGGCGTAACCATGGACGCTGCTAACGAAGCGATCAAAGATCTCTATTACAAAAACGTACCGGCAGATTTTTTCAAAACGATCGAAAAATTCAAACCTTTTGTGCAGCTCATCCCCATGAGCACCTGGCATCTGTATGAAGAGATCAAGGATGGCAAGCCTGCCGCGGGCCGAATTACGTTTGTTTGGCTCTTTGGGATCATCGGTGCTTTTGTACTGCTGCTAGCGTGCATCAATTTCATAAACCTAAGCACTGCCAGGTCTGAAAAAAGGGCGAGGGAAGTTGGCGTTCGAAAAACCGTCGGCTCCGCCCGGCAGCAACTGGTGTTCCAGTTCCTGAGCGAATCATTTGTGGTAGTAACGTTAGCCTTTATGGTGTCGATCGTTCTTTTGTCGCTGCTGCACAACTGGTTCAATGAGATATCGGATAAAGATATCGCGCTGCCGTTCAACAACGGCGTCTTTTGGCTGATAGCGCTCGCATTTATTACCGTAACAGGATTTATGGCGGGATTGTACCCCGCATTTTTTCTCTCATCTTTTCAACCGGTGAAGGTACTCAAAGGCGTGACACGCCTGGGCCGGTATGCAGCCCTGCCGCGGAAAGTTCTGGTTACCGTTCAATTCACCGTATCCATTGTGTTGATCATTGGAACCCTCATTGTGTATCAGCAAATTGAATTCGCGCGAAATCGTCCTATTGGATACAACCGGGAAAGTTTGATAACGTTGGAGATGAACGATCCGAATTATGCAGGAAAGGTGGATGTGCTGAAAGCTGAATTGCTGCGAAGCGGAGCAGTGTCTACAGTGGCCAGCTCTTCATCTCCTTTGACGGCGGTACACAATTTTGTCAGTGGTTTTGATTGGTGGGGAAAAGACCCCGAGGCCGATGTAGAGTTTGCCATATGCAAAGTAACATTGGACTTCGGCAAAACCGCGGGCTGGGAGATTGTGGCAGGGCGCGATTTTTCAGAGGAGCTCAGCACCGACTCCACGGATGCCATCATCATCAACGAAGCTGCCGTGAAGTATATGGGACTAAAAAATCCCATCGGGCAAGGGATCACCGACCTCGACGAATTCGGCCGGAAGAAATGGACGAAAACTATTGTCGGCGTTATCAGGGATATGGTCATGGAAAGTCCGTATGCGCCAGTGAGGCAAACGCTTTACTACTATGATGATGATCCAACCAAGTGGTTACACATTAAAATAGCGCCGGAGCTAAGCGCCAGCGCCGCGTTGCCGAAGATCGAGGCAGTTTTGAAAAACGTAGTGCCCTCGGCGCTCTTCGACTACAAGTTTGTGGATGAGGTATACGCCCAAAAATTCCGCCAGGAGCAGCGGATCGGCAAGCTCTCGGGTATTTTCTCCGCACTGGCCATATTCATTTCGTGCCTCGGCTTATTTGGATTGGCATCCTTTGTAGCGGAGCAACGCACCAAAGAGATCGGCATCCGGAAGGTCATGGGCGCCAGTGTTTCCAACGTTTGGCGACTCTTGTCAAGGGATTTTGTTGTGCTGGTGATCATTGCCTGTGTCATTGCCATCCCCATTGGTTATTACTTTATGAGCGGCTGGCTGGAGAAGTATGAATACCGCACAGAAATTTCCTGGTGGATCTTTCTATTCACCTGCGCGGGTGCGGTGGTCATCACACTTCTGACCGTAAGTTACCAGGCAATAGCCGTGGCGTTATTAAATCCCGTGAAGAGTTTGAGGAATGAGTAGTGGAGATTTAGATTTATCCTAACAGGCGAGAGGGGCTAGTCTTAAAAAAACAGAAGCACGCCGCGAGGGTCTCAGTACATCAAATGGCATCAATTACATCAATAGGTTCTTAGCCGACGTTCATCTCTCACAACAATAATTGGAGCCATTGCAGATATGGAATTTAAATTCGGGCGGCTTGCACGAGTCCTGTCTCCGAAGAGTCTCCCGTCTCGGGGACTCTGTCGGACTGCAAGAAACAGACAACTCCCTTTCTAAAATCTATTTGATCCACGCAGCGTCCCTAAAGGAGACGCTGCTGCGACGGTGCTGCTCATCATTTGCTGGAAGAATTGCCGTTGTTACCTTTCTAAAATCTATTTGTTCAAATAAAATCACCGTTCGAGGATCTCATGATTTCGTAAGGCATCAATTGCATCAACGGGTCCCTTGCCGAGGTTTTTCAGTTCTCACAACAATAATTGAACACATTGCAGAAGGCTCTAAATACGGGCGCTTGCACGAGCCCGTCCCCGAAGAGTCTCCCGCCTCGGGGACTCTGTCGGACTGCAAGAAACAGATAGCTCTCTTTCTAAAATCTATTTGATCCACGCAGCGGCGTAAAGAAGACACCGCTGCGACTGTGTCGCTCATCATTTGCTAAAGTAATTGAAGCCAAGGAAACCTGGTTAGCGCGCATAACGTTTCTACCTCTACAGGTTAGGAAGAGAAATCGATCATCCATTTTTATTTGATTTCAAAATCATTTCTCAAATCCCAATCCTTTGTGTTGTTGTCTATTTCGACAGAGAATTTCGCTGTTGAATAGTATTTACCCGAGGCCAAGGGCTTATTAGCTGGATTAGTGCTCCAGGGCAAATTTATAAGGATGCTTTTTCCGGGAAGAATAGCCTGTGGCGGAAGATTAAATGTATAACATTCTACATTTGTCTCATAAGGTCTCCCCACTTGCGAGTAATTTGCATTGAGTCCATTGGATTTAATTTTTTTGTACACTACTAAGAAATCTTCCGTTTGAAACATCATGCAAGTGTAATCATACCTCCATTGAATTTCTGTTTGAGAATTGTTTATGATTTTTACTGCGATTCCAACATCGAAGCCTTCCGCAAAAACCACACTCTCATTTTGATTCTCATTGAGAAAAACGATCTGAAAATCTAATTTGTCAATTTGATTTTTAGCGACGTCGTCATTGTCACTACAACCAAATAAAAAAAAGCTAAAATGTGAGGAGGTTAACAATAACATTGCTAAGAGGTAATTGCTGGCTCCCGGCAACGAGTTTTTCATTTTTGACTTACTCTGTTTAGATATGACACACAACCTTAGGAATTAGTTGGAATCGAGTCCGACGATTCAAAGGCAAAAATAATTACAGACTTTTGAACGTTAATGGGCATGCTTCGGTTTATACGTCGCAATGGAGAAAAATATCGACGAGGGCAGAAT
>JAICGJ010000306.1 GCA_025923195.1 Chryseolinea sp. | reverse complement strand
TCAGGCAGTCATCGTGCTTATCGGCATTGTGGCGCTTGTCGTTCTGATTCGGTTTCCGTTAACCGAGGGAAGAGCCGCAAACTTAGACTTGTTAAGCATTTACTCTGACCCATTCATCTTATATGGATACGCAGCATCAATCGCTTTCTTCGTTGCGCTTTATAAGGCGTTCAAATTACTAGGATACATCGCACAAAATAAAGTATTCTCATCAAGCTCTGTTGGGACTTTAAAGAGTATAAAGTATTGTGCAATTGTATTAAGTATTTTAATTGTGACGGCAGGACTATACATAAAGATATCCCATGATAAGGAGGATGACCCTGCGGGTTTTCTTGCAATTTGTATCGTCACTACTTTTGCTTCTATCGTAGTTGCAACTGCTGCAGCAATATTTGAAAAAATCTTGCAGAATGCCATAGATATGAAATCTGAAAATGACTTAACAATTTAAGCAATGCCAATCATTGTAAACTTAGACGTGATGATGGCAAAACGAAAAATTTCTCTGAATGAACTTTCCGAAAGAGTTGATTTGACATTATCTAACCTCTCTATCTTAAAGACAGGTAAGGCGAAAGCGATTCGTTTTAGCACCTTAGATTCAATTTGCAAAGCATTAGACTGCCAGCCAGGTGACATTTTGGAATACATAAATGACAAAAAAAGAACAACGAACCGCTAACAAAAGCTATAAGTCATTGCCGGGTTTAGTGTAAACGAAAAGTATTATCTTCGAAGTAAGTTTGGTCAAGTGGGACAGACCCGGCAGGTCGCGCTAAACATTCCGCTACACTTCATTTATTACGCTCCTATTCCGGCAACGCCTCATAGCCAAACTTAGCGCGCATTACAACACAATAGACGATTTGTTTCTTACGAGGGACTTCCATAAAAATCAGGCGGCGCACATGGATTAGGCAAAAGGACCATCAAACATGCATCTACCGACATAATTGAGTTTTGAGAGTTTACTCTGATACAACAATACCTCGCTAATTGCCACACTTTTCAAAGGGCTCTTTTGACTTTAGAAGATTGAAAAATCAAAGTTAATGAAGACGTTCGGGGACTATTTTCCTGAAGAGAAACATGGGATTGTGAGGGTCAAAACAAACTCTCTAAACATGGAAGCTAAAGAATAAAATTGTCGAGGGACAAAAGCGCTTGAAGAAAATGCAAACTTACTAGATCATCAACATATACCATCGGCTTTAAATATCCTTTTTGGAACCTTAGGCTAGCAGATCTTAATACAAAGCGTAGATTACCTGATCAGGAACTCATTCCAACAATTGAGGAGAGGATTCATCACTCAATGGCGTTATGGAGAATGAACAAGAAATCGAGTTTTCGGTGTGGTTTGCATTTCCATTTGAGAACCATGACAATTGATTCGTGGATTATGTTCCGGAATTCATAAAATATCAGCCATTTAAGATTATTGGAGGGTTTGGAGGAAAATCAACAAGGGGGATTGGCTACCTAATAAGGCAGATGTAATCGGCCCATTACCAAAAGATATAATGCATCTGCGAGTTCATTTTGTTGTCTCAAGTTCTGCAGTTACATTTATTCAGCAACGCGTTTTATAGCTAAACGCTCCCGGCCGACAGCGTACTTTAAAGGGTGAATAAGAAATACACTTTGATAAACCAAAACGGGGAAGCCGAAAAACGACTAGAGTAGGCAACACTAAAAGATAAACACCATGGCTCTCTATTTAACACGCTTCAGCTATATGCCTGAAACATGGGCTCGATTGACAAAGAATCCCGAAGATCGCAGGGAGGCGGCGCGAAAGTACATTGAATCAGTGGGTGGGAAGCTGCACGGTTTCTGGTACGCATTCGGAGCATATGATGGTTACAGCGTTTGGGAGGCACCTGACAATGTTGCAATGGCTGCTGTTGCCATCGCAATCAGCGGAGGTAGTGCTTTGTCGAAACACGAGACAATACCGCTGCTCACGGTTGAAGAGACAATTGACGCACTTCGACGAGCGCAGAAAGTAGGCTACCGGGCGCCCGGGTCGTAGCCGAGTGACTCTGGCCCTTTTCAACCGCAATGACGCACCCGTCATCCGATATGTTTCACTCCAGTGTTTCGTTTAGAGCGTGAGCGAGAAAAAGTTAATTAGAAGCGAAACAATGAGTCCCACTCGCTTCTTACTATTTTTGATTCAACTCATCCTTAAATACAAATACTATGAAACATCTCATTGCTGTGCTGTGTAGCACTTCTCTGTTTTTCCTTTTTGGTTTCCAGCAGCCGGAGCCACAGTCGGTGAAACAAATTCAGGATACTGCAAAGGCCGCCTCGCATTTCTATCTAACGCGATTCAGCTATACGCCGGAAACATGGGCTCGACTGATGAAAAACCCAGAAGACCGCCGTGTGGCAGCACGTAAGTACATCGAGTCAGTCGGCGGGAAACTGCACGGCTTCTGGTACGCATTCGGAGCATACGACGGCTATTGCATTTGGGAAGCGCCTCACAATGTCTCGATGGCTGCCGTCGGGCTCGCCATCACCGGCGGTGGTGCGTTGTCGAAATTCGAAACAACGGCACTGCTCACAGTTGAGGAAACTCTTGAAGCCCTTCGACTTGCGCAGAAAGTAGGCTACCAGCCGCCCGGAAAGTAATGAACCATTTTTTCTGAGTCAGAAATCATGAAAAGAGCCTGCCTTTGATCTCCTGGCGTTAGCGGGCATTTGCATGAGGACGACAATTATTGACATGACCTACGACGGTCAAGCCAGTCCCGACGCACTTGCCTACCACAACACTGAACAACGGCATGGTGTGCAATACTGATCGGAACACTAATATGGGCGAAAATTGAAAATATCCGAGTCACATTGTGACAATCGCATAGGAACGACTATCGAGAAATAATCGATTCAATGGCTTCAAGTTTCAAAAAGTTTATGACTAAAAATCAGATGATGCACTGATCCTGCAATTCGTTTTGACATTCTTGTAAAAGGAACCCCCTTCGGCTGAGACAGCACTACGGTGGATGAAGGTTACTCCTTCCGAATTAGAATCGAATACGATTTAACACACTTCTCTGCAGGATCAATATTCGCAATAAACTGAAGAATGTTTTCAGAGGTTGATTCCTTAAGAAACGGAATCTCCGACTTCGTATATAATAGAACCAGATAGTTTACATCCATGCCATCTTCCGCGCTCACTTCATAGTCCAATGCTCGGGACCTGGGAAACTTATAGGTCTGCCCTCCTGTAAACTTCTCACGCTTCTCGTATTTATTCGGGTAGAGAAGTAAACTTTCATTGTCGCCGAGAATAAAAATATTAAGAAACCCCTCCCTGGCGGGCATAATCTCGAAGATCAATTCCTCCGGTGAACGATAACTATCCCGGATGCCCTTCACATCTACATTAAATCCAGGATCTTTGGATGTTTTATGAAGAATAACGGTAGCGTTGATCCAGACCTCATACGCAAGGTTGCCAAATTCATTCAGTTTCTTTTCCTCCCTGATTATCTGGAATCCCGAAATCTCCCCCAATACGTCAATCGACGTAACGGACTTGTGGATGTCTTCCAGTTTTTTGTCTTTTTCGGTCTTGTAAAATACACTTGATTCCGCCACGTATTCTGTGGCACCTGCCTTTCTAAGCGCCTCAGCTTTTGCTTGTTCAATGGCATTCGCCCGTGCCTGAACCGGAGTAATGTCATTTGAGATAATCCATTCACCTTTAATGCCCTCTACTATTTTCGTCTCCTGTGCAAAACACGAAGCAGATACGGCCACAACCCCAGCGATACTAGCAACTCTTACTCTCGTCAGAATTTCCATGACATCCATTTTTCATCAAGGTCGGGCGAAACCAGTACTTGCGGCCGCTGTAGTAAACCATTCTCAAGCAGAGCCGCTTTTGGAATTTCTTGCTCCAAGTGCTGACCCAATTCGTCCAGGGTCATATTGCCTTGCGTTTCCTGAAGTTTCTTTAACAAGTAATAAGTAAATAATCCGTGTGACTGGCTCTCAAAAGGCAGCGAGACTTCTTTGCCGCTGCTGGCTGTAAACGCCACGATATTTCCTTCCACGATATCGCTTTTAGGACGGATCTTTACCGTTCGGGCTGCCAACAACCCGTTTTCACCGCGACCTCCTCCGCTGAAGCACGCATCCAGGAAAACCATTATTCTACTTGCCTTCGAGGAAGCCAATTTCGAATACAAATCTTTGAGCTTGATGGCATCATCAAGATTCGAGGCGGCGACATCGACAGGAACAAGGTAGCTTTCAAATGTTTCGAAGTCGGGTAGACCATGTCCTGCATAATAAAAAATTATCTCCGCGTTCGGCGTAAGCTTTGCCAGTTCGGTAATTCTTTCAATTTCCCTGCTCATCTGACCTCGTGTAGCATCAGTGAGCGTAAACGTATGCTTTTCCAACACACCAAGTGTATTCACCGCATACTCTTTAAAAATGAGAGCATCGTTCCGCGCAAACAAAACATTTTGATCTGACTGCAAACCAGTCTGAAATTTTCCATAATCTTCATTGCCGATGATCAGCGCAAAGCGATTCTTTACGACTCGTCCTGACGATGGAATTCCCACGTCGACATCTGATCTCAGGGAAATTTTTTCGATTGGGACAGGTTGCTCAGTCTTAGCAGGAATGGTGATGGTTTGAGTTGGAATCGAACTCTCTTCCAGTCGCATGATCAGCGTATGTATCTGTTGGAATTTGTCATGGCCATCCGTAATTGATATCTCGATCGGTATCTCTTCCCCGTCATACTTCTTATTGGCAAAAAATTCGTAAACAACCGTTCTCGTTTCATTGGGTTCCAGCCGATCCAGGTAGAAGCTTGATTCCGCTGCCGGGAATACTTTATCAGGAGTCTTAAATTCAGTTCGTATGTCAACTGCCTCGGCTTGTCCTTTATTCTGAAGCATGACGGTAAGAAAAATCGGAAGACCTAATCCTGTCGTTTCGCCATCAATGCCGGTGAAACTGTAGTCAGCTATTGAAATTTCAGGAACTTTTACTCGTGGTGTATTGAATACAACTCTGATAGGGTTGGAATCAAATCCGTTTG
>JAICGJ010000305.1 GCA_025923195.1 Chryseolinea sp. | reverse complement strand
GTTGAACCGAAACGGAAGCAGGCTCTGCTGAGGACGAGCTTAAAAAGTTATTGGCAAGCAGAGACATTCATGAATGGATTGATTGCCACGTAGCGCCTGCGTCACCTCCGTCTACTGACCGGATTATTAATGAACTTGAAAAATTTTGCCAAACAAAAAGTTTAAGATTTTAAAAATTCAGAGTCATTTTTAATTTAATATATTGCATTAATGGCATCTTTAGTCACATGAAAATTTCTGATTTATTTCACTTAGCTGCCAAAGAACTAGACGGTTCGCTATTCGGTGCCCTGACATTTTAATGCAGGTCAATTCGCTAAATATTAAATCATCACAAACAGAGTTCGATTCTCTCGGCCTCCACTGCGCCCGCCGAAGCCCCGCCTCAGCGTGGCGAAGGCGGGCTTTTTCATGTGTTCAACGCTGAATTATATTTGCACAGGCGTATGTATGATCAGACCTGCGATCGAATGCCGGTTGTTTTAGTTTTGTCAAGTTGCTGCCGGGCGTTTAGTATTTTATTACGAGATTCAATTGGTCAAATGTTTCGATTTTACCCTTAACACGATTATCAAATTCCAATGTCAAGGTGTTCTTGGAATTCGGCGTAAAACGAACGTTTGAATATTTTTCAACTGTTGTGGTAAAGCCAATTCCCGGTTCTGTTGTGTTTAAGCCGAATATCGCCTTTGTCAGTTTCCTAATACCGTTTTTATGATTAGTTGGTTCGTCAGATCGTTGTTTTTGTATACCTGATGGAAGCCGGAACGTCCATGGTAAATAAAACTCTACTTCGTTCGTGATTATGTCAAAATGTGTCCCCTTAGGAAAATAATCAGGTTGGTATTTTATGGAGTTTTCAAATAGCTCATCGGTGTCGGGCGTATTAACAAAACCTAATCCAAAACGAGAATGTTCGTTACTTAAAAAGTTTGCCCTTTCCCAAAGTTTTGTTTTTTGGGTGTTCTCACCTCTAATCTCGGATTCATTGTGCACCCACACGATTTCTAAAAAGAAATTCTCAAAGTAAATCTTTCTGTTGACAGTCCCCTGGCCAGGATGAACACGACTACTACCTTCTGAGAAGCCAAAGTCAATTAAAGCGTCAACTTCTTGTCCCGTTCCACCGGAGAAGATAAATATGTGATCTATTTCCATTTTAAATTCTCATTTGAATCGAACAAGGCGCTTAGCTTTTTTTGGTTTATTCCGGGCATGACTGACTACTTCTTTATGGATCGATTAATAAATTAAACCGGTTGTCAATAGACAAACCGTTGTGTTGTACAGCTCTAATCTCTCATTCTTTAAAATCGGTGTCAAAGACATGATAGATCTAGAGTTTCTAAAGAGCCTTTTTCTCCTGAAAGGTCACACCAGAAAAATGTGTCGATAACGCATTTTTTATGTCACTTACAAAGCTACCGTAAATAACCACGAATTCGATATCACGAATGTGCAAATCCGATAGCCGGCAGAGATGCCTTATGATTTGCTTCTTCCAAGATCCAATAGGCCCAGTAGGACCATCCCTCTAAAACCACGGTTGACTAATCCCGGAAAAGAAGACACCACGTACGGTGTGCCCTAGGCATATATTGGCTGTCGTTATCCTGCGACATTTATTCCGAAACGCGTATTGGTAGGCTTCGTATTGTTAAGGCGTTCAGGACAATCAGACAGAGTCATTGCGATATGTGTAAAGCTTATGTCGAAAGTTGGACTACTTTGTTTATAACAGCAAACTTGTTTCCCTTTCCTGATCAGGGGCTTTCTGAGATGGTGTACCTACTTAATTTCTGTGATCCTGACAATATATCATGGGTGATATACCAAGTTCATGGGATTGTTTCCCCCTTTGTTTAATGAAACTTTTGCATAGTGATTCGCTGATCTTCATCTGCAGCTGGCATTCTAAAACGGGCCGAGCGGTGGTCAGTTAAAAAAAATAAAGCAACCATATCTTATGAAAAAACTTGCAGGAGTTTTGTTCGCGATTTTTGCGGCTCTTTCCGGACAATGCATTTTGGCACAGGCCGATAGTACTAAAGTAGTGTTGAACCGTTATAAAAAAAGTTATTGGTTCGACCTTGGCTTGGGCTGGGGCGGGCAAGGAGGTGCGGCCAATATCGGATTCTCATATGAGATGATACCTGGGAGATTTATTTCAATACACTATTCAGGGGTGTGGACAAATGATCACTGCCACGAAGCTGTTCTATTCTTTCCGATTGAAAATCCTCTCGGCAAAAGTGCTGATTCATTTGAAATTTCATACGGTATAATAAAGAAGCGGAAGGTAAGTATGCTCACGTTATCAGCAGGATTAAGTTATATTAACGCGGAAACCGGTGAAGGCAGTGGGGTATCAACACAAGGTATTCCAATACTTTACTATACAAACTGTCCTGATAATTATAATGTTAAAAATGAGAGCACCGTTGGTCTTGCTCTTCGTGTTCAGTTCATTCCGGCAATACGCTGGGCGGGCATCGGGATCTCCCCATACCTGAATATAAACCCAAAATATGCTTTTGGAAGCGTCACTATTAATGTAGCGTTGGGAAGGGTAAAACCACGTAGCTAGAGGTAATGCCTGCAATTCAGTAAGAGAATGAGTTTCTATAGTATTCATTGATGCAAATTGTGAAAATTGTGACGGGTACTTTTCTGACCAGAGATTCAGCTCACCAAACCGAGTCTATTGTCCAGCATCGAACATGGTAGTGTCGAGATCGGTCAAGTACATCTTTAATGTGTATATTCCCGGGGCTACTAGCCACATGGCACCGTTGTTGAATGATCACAGCAACATAAACCTTAAACCATGATCCGGAATTACATTTATACTGCTGTACGCAACATATGGAAGGACAAAACATCCAGTGTCATCAACATCCTTGGACTTGCGATCAGTATAGCGGTTTGTGTACTCATCCTACAGTTCTCCAGTTTTGAATTAAGCTACGACCAATTTCATCATCGTGCTGGTGATGTTTATCGCGTATTTCTGGATATTTATAAGAATGGCAGCAGGGAGGCGCAAAGCGCAAGAGTATCGCCAGGTGTAGCTGCGGTTTTTCAGGATCGGTTCCCCGCAATCGATGCGTATACCCGGATGGTTATTCTCGGACCGGACGGTGTACTTACCTACAAGGATCGGTTCAGTGGCGAGTCGGATATCTTATTGGCCGATTCCTCTTTTTTTGATGTATTTTCGTTTAACCTCGTTCGCGGAAACCAGCACACGGCTTTCAGTGAGCCGTTTTGTGTTGTAATTACAGAAAATACAGCAAGGACAATTTTTGGTAGTGAAGATCCTATAGGAAAAAATGTAGTAATTAATGCAAAAAATTTTGACGGCACATCACTGCCCTTCAAAGTGACTGGGGTCATAGAAAATTTTCCAACTAATACTCACTTACATCCGGGTGTTCTCATATCCTATCCTACGCTGTTCGAGTTTGTCGGGCACCGATTTGATGACTCTTGGTCTTGGAATGAAACTTACACGTATTTCCGACTGCGCCCCAATACAAATCCGTTGGACCTGGAAGCCAGCTTTCCCAAAGTGGTGCATCAGTTTAACCGACAGCTGGAAGATCAACAACTGGATTGGATCTATAAGCTTCAGCCTGTTACTGACATTCATCTGTATTCCGATCTTCAACATGAAGTCTCCGTAAACGGCAAAGCAATCTATGTGTATTTGCTGCTAACGGTGGGGATAGTCATTATTTTGCTTGCGTATATAAACTATGTCAATCTGGTAATTGTGAAAGCGATGCAGAGAGCCAAAGAAGTAGGCGTTCGTAAAGTATCTGGGGCGTATCGAATTCAGATCATTACTCAATTTTTCGTGGAATCCCTTCTTGTGAATGGCCTTGCGCTCATGTTGGCCATTATACTTTCCAGTTTGGCCAGACCTTTGATCGTCAACCTTTTTGGTATTACGTTTTCAGACTCAGTGTTCAGCCATCCGCCAATGTGGGTTGGTTTTTCAGCACTTTTATTGGCGGTAATTTTTGGAAGCGCGTTTTACCCTGCCATAGTTCTTTCCGGATACAAACCGATAACGGCCCTCAAGGGTGGCTACGCAAGCGGAAAGTCGGCCGAGACTGTTAGAAAGTTATTTGTCACTGGCCAGTTTGCTATTGCAATGATACTGATTGCGTTGACCCTGGCCACTATTGTTCAGGTTCGTTATATGCAGCAACAATCACTGGGGTTTAACCCTGAGCAAGTCATCGTGATCAAATCTCCGAAAGCGCATGACTACGGATATGGAAGCAACTTTTCGGGCTTTCAAAATAAGATCAGCCAGCTGGCCCATGTATCCAGTGTGTCAGGTTCGAATGTTGTGCCGGGGCAGGAGATCTATTGGTATGATGATCAGGTGACTATTAATGGAAAGGAAACTAGTGGTGTTTTCTCGATGCTTGCCGTAGCCCAAAATTATTTTTCCCACTACGGCATCCCTCTGATAGCAGGTCGTCTGTTTACTGAGATTGCCGAGGATCAGAATAGATGGATTATTAACGAATCGGCGGTACGACTATTGGGGTTTGACAACGCGGAACAAGCGTTGGGCCAGCAGATAAACAGCAAGGAAATTATTGGTGTGGTAAAAGATTTTCATCATCAAAGTCTGAAAAGCGCTATTTCTCCTATTCTTTTTACAGCTGGTAATGTATTTAATTATTATACTGTCAGATTGGAAACGGACGGTCTAGAAAGCACAGTCGCTGACATAAAGGAGGCTTATACAAAATTGTTTCCAGGCAGTCCCTATGAATATTTTTTTCTGGATGAGTTCTTCGATAGCCAATACAAAGCAGAGCTTTTGTTTAACGATCTCTTTGGGTTATTCTCGGGCCTGGCAATTCTTGTCGCCTGTATGGGTCTGTTTGGACTTTCATCATACCTGACTTTAAAGCGATCCAAGGAAATAGGCATTCGTAAAGTAATGGGGGCCTCCGTTACCAGTTTAGTTGGATTGCTGACGAGAGACTTCAGTAGGCTTATGGTGATAGCGGGCATCGTTGCGACTCCTATTGCCTATGTTACTATTGAACGCTGGGTGCAGAACTATGCCTTCCGGGTTGAGGTCACCTGG
>JAICGJ010000304.1 GCA_025923195.1 Chryseolinea sp. | reverse complement strand
TGATATTTCTCGCGAAGTTATAATTGATTGTGATTGCTGATCACAGCCGTGATCTCTCCGACGAATTTCCGGCCCTGCTCAAAAACAACCTTCTCATGGATCGCATCTTCTGGTTTCTTAAAACCCAGGCTTTGTGCCAATGCTTCGTTGATCATAATCCGGTTCGACGCTCCTGATACCAGGTATCCATCGTCCGTAATAATCTCTGGTTGATTCGGGTCTACATCCCTCGGGACATAGATAAACTTGTCCTGTTCGGTCAGATTTCTTCCCGCCAGGATCTTTATTCCATACGTGGAGAAAAAATTCTCATCCGTATTAATAAAAAACGTGCCGACGTTACCGGCTTCATCTTGCGTAACACGACGAACATTGTTCCGTTCCGCAATAACGTGACCCGGAACTTCGGTAGATCCTGCAACCTGTTTTACCTGCGGCAATTGCCGCACGGAATTCATAAATTGATTTACACGCGTTCCATAGGTTGAGTCACCTATCGGAGACGCCCGTACGACAAGCATGTGTTCTTTGTCATATCCGAGATCCTGTTTTTGCATAAAGTTCATTTGCGTGGACATCGTAACCGTTCCCGCTACCAGGAACATCGACAACACATATTGGAATACGACCATACCTTTACGCAACAACGTGCCTTTGCCCGACTTGATAAACTTCCCTTTCAGAACAATAGCGGGGTTAAAGGATGATAATACCAACGCGGGATAAAACCCAACAACCGCGATACCGACCAGCAACGTCAGCACTACCGTAACCCAGAAGGATGGTGTATAAAAAGTACCGGACGCAATCAGCGTCTGAGAAAAATTCCGGCCTATAAGAGATTCGAAATAAGGAGTTACAATTACGGTAATGATCGCAGCCAGCACGATGGAAAATATATTGACCAGGAACGCATCGAAGAAGAACTGCGTGATCAACTGGATCCGCGATGCTCCGGATACTTTCCGCAATCCGACTTCCTTCGACCGCTCAAGTGCCTTTGCTGTAGAAAGATTTATATAATTGATCCATGCTATAACGAGGATGAAAATCCCTAACATCGACAAGAAGTAAACTGTTCTTTCACTTCCGTTTGCACTTTGCTCTAGTGTATAGTTGGATTTCAAATGAATATCCGTGATCGGCTGAAGCCATATATGTGATTTGAACTTGTACTGCTCCCAGATCTTTGCCGAGTATTTTTCCATAAACGCCGGCAACTTCGCTTCCAGGTTATCCCGGCTTGCGCCCGGTTTCAACAACACATAGTTGTAAAACTCAGGCCATGCCCATTCGTCGTATCCCCAATTTGGTCCCAGCAAACTGGTAGACAGCAATACATTGAACTGCAGGTGAGAGTTTTCAGGCACTTCGACAACAGCCGTGACTTTCACTGGCATTCTGTTCAGCAATAATGTATTGCCAACGGCTGGTTTGTTGCCGAAATATTTTTTTGCTATCTCCTTCTTAAGCACCACTGACTTCAGATCCGTCAACGCACTTGTATCCCCCTCAAGCAATGGAAATGAGAACATCGAGAGGAAGGGTTTGTCGGCGAAGAATACAGCCTCTTCGTTAAAGGTTATTGGTCCATTGGGATCGCCTTCGTAAGTAAATGTAGTGGCGGGGAAAAACTGAGATCCCCGCATCAGTCTGGCGAAGTCTTCAACCTCGGGAAAGTCGGCTTTCATGGCTGGTCCAATGGACGGGTGACTGGTGGCAGACGGTCCGGCTGCAAGTGCGCCGTCGTATTGAATAGGCACGCGATAAAGACGCGAAGCATTTGTGTGTAATAGGTCATAGCTTCGTTCCGCCTGAATGTACTGATAGATCATAAATACGACGGCCATTCCGATTGCGAGTCCGATAATGTTGATGAAAGAGAATATTTTATTTCTCAGGAGGTTTCTCCAGGCGACGACGAGGTATGATCTGATCATGGTAGCTGAATTCTGTAAGTTGTTCGCACTGAGATGTTACATTTGCCTCAATAGTTGGTGTTGCCCGGTAAATTTTCTGGGCAATAAAGATAACATTTTTTGATCTGGCGGGCCCTGCAGCTCGCTTGCCGATAAGGATGAAACACCCCATTTGCCAGTGAAATTGGGACGTGACTTTAATGGAACAGAATGGACCCGATGGCTATCGGGTTACTAAAGTTAGTAGTATTTCAATTTACTTTGAATCACTAGAAGAATTGGAAAAATGATAGAAATGGGCTTCAAAGAAGGTTTCACTGTGACATTAATCGAATTTACAAGCTAATTAAAGACTTTAAAGAAATGCAATCAATCAAATCGTAATTGCAAATGACTCCAGTAAAAGCATTAAAAATAGTGATGACCCAATAGTCAGGGAAAAAGCAATGAAGAACACATTAAAGCAAAAAAAATTGATACTTCAGAACTCAGATAAACAAATATGATTATTTATGGCAATGCACTCTAGGACTCTTGTTGTATCCAATTTAAGACAAATAAGAGATGAAGAAAACAATCAAGGCGACAATTGTAAAGGAGGACACGGGCTTCAGGATACGCGGTCGCAGACAACGGATTTAAAGTTGCTTTTTTAATAAAGTGTCTTAACCATTAAACATTTTGCCCCTAAAACTTCTTCATCCTTGTATATCTGAGTCCAATTCAATGGCTCAATCCGATATAATGGTTGTTTTATAAATCATTCTCAAAAATCAAATTCACAATTTAAAAAGGAGGAACAATGGCAAATATCAGAGGAGTAGCTTGCATCTGACCCGGCGTCGTGGAAATTCAAAACATTGATTTCCTAAAACTGATTGGTCCCGGCGGTAGAATATGCGATCATGGAGTTATTCGCAAAGTGGTAGCGACGAATATCCGCGATATTGATCAGCATATGATAAGTGGACGTACACGAAAAAATTTGTAATCGATCTGCATTGGCATCTTGAAAACACCAAAATTAAAAATGCTGTTGGTTGTTCCACACCATAACCAGCTCCTTGATCATTACAAAAATGAAACAGGAAGTAATATTTTAATAATCAAAACCCATTAAAAATGAATATAACATTAGCACAAGCTGAAGCAGCAATAAAAGCTGCAAAAGCAAAAGCCACTGATCTGAACTTATTGATGAACATCAGTATTGTAGATTCAGGCGCTAACCTTGTTGCATTCGCCCGTATGGATGGAGCATGGCTCGGTTCAGCAGACATCTCAATCAAAAAAGCAAAAACATCCGCATGGTTCTTCATGAATACCGGTGATATTGGAGCCTTATCACAACCTGGCGGCTCCTTGTACAATATTGAACATTCAAATGGCGGATTGATCACTTTTCCAGGTGGAATAGCAATTCAAGATGAGGAAGGTACAACAATTGGTGCTATCGGCGTTTCAGGAAGCACCGTTGAAAATGACCATACAGTTGCAAAGGCCGGCGCAGATGCAATAATACAAGTAAGCGTCAAAAGAGAAAAGGCAGTGCACAACAATTAATCATTCATTAAAAATCAAAAAATCAATATATATTATGACAAATTATTATTGTGTGGTGAAATTTGTCCTGCGAGTTTCATCACACAATAATAAAATTAAAATGAGTACGCATTGCTAAAGACTCATGCCACTTCTCCAAAAAATGCTTTTCGTTATTAACGGATTAGTTATGCGTAATTAACTTTATCAGAGTTTTCGATATTTTAACATGAATTTTTGTGGCAAAAAAGCTGTGGCAATTTTGAGGCAATCAAGCTACGAATAGGCAAAGTGGGGGTAAAATTGCTACCGATGTTTGTAAATGACTTTTCAGCAAAGTCATTTACCGATGTTATACTGGTCGCAAAATTATAACGTTTCCATCCATCTTCCCCTTTGTACAAGCCGAATACAAAGAATTCGAGCAGATTTTCCATGGGAAATAAGAAGGCAAATTGCAAGTGACTGTTCGCTGGATGATTCTCTGTTTTACGAACGACTAACACGAATGAAAACGAACGAAATATTTTTTAAAAACACACGCGTTATGTTCAGCACAACCACTAGTTATCTGCAGAAACTTTAGGGGTTCAACGAGGCCTTACAGTATTATTAGAAATTCAGTCCCTTGTCCAGGCATGCTTTTTAGCTGGATGTCTGCGTGGTGCAATTGAAGTATTTGCCTTGTTAAGGCTAACCCTATACCCGAGCCGTTCTTTCTGGTTGTAAAAAATGGAATAAAGATTTTTTCGCGAATGTTTTCGTTTATACCCTCTCCGTTGTCGATAACGTGAATGCAAAGATTCCCTTTTTGCTGTTTAGAGATTCCGATATGAATGCAGGGATCACGTTGACCATTCAACGCATCGATAGCATTTAGTATTAAGTTAATAAAAACATGTTCCATTAACTCAGGGTCGACCTCCACATTAACATCGACATCCGAAATTCTGAGTTGGATATTATGCTCAGTTATTTTCGGAAGCATCAAAATCTGCACCCGATGAAGAATGTCTTTTAAATTGGTTTTCTTAAGCGAAAGGTTCGGAATACCAGTAAGCTTGCGGTAAGTTTGTGTGAAATTAAAGAGTCCTTCGCTTCTGATTTTAATGGCTCCAAGTCCTTTGTCAAGCGCGCTGTAGAGGTTTGCGTTTGAACTGTTAAGTAAATCATTGTTTTGTCTAACCATTCCATGCAACGTTTCACTGAGGGATGTTATTGGCGATATTGAATTCATGATTTCGTGACTCAGTACACGGATCAGTTTTTGCCAGGCTTCCATCTCCCGAATATCTAATTCAGTTTTTATGTTCTGCATAGAGATAAGTTTATAATAACGATTTTCCAGTTTGAACTCAGAAGCATGTATCGAAAGCTGAAGCAATTCATTTTCGACAGTGAGTTTAGTGAGCCGGGTTTCACCTGTATGAATCTCGCGAATGGTTTTCACCAAAGACTCATCAAACGATTCAAGTGATTTAAGACTGGTTAAAACATTTTTCTGAAGCAGATCTTTGAGTGCCTGATTGGCAAGGTGTATTTTTTCGTCAGCGTCAATGCTGAGAATGCTTACGCGAACATGTTCAACAAGCATCTCCAGGTATCGGTGCTGTATCTCTTTTTCTGTACTGAGCCTTTTGAATGCCGCTGAGATCTGATTGAGTATTTCATAT
>JAICGJ010000303.1 GCA_025923195.1 Chryseolinea sp. | reverse complement strand
TTTTCTGTTCAGAAAGAATGCAGGCTTCTGACCCGTATATTCTTCTATAACGGGATTGATATAAGAGATCGATTCGCCTTCGAGTCTAGTGATAAGATCCAGCGAGTTTTCAGATAACGCCTGCATTTTACTTCGCATACGTTGCTCTAGCTCCGCTCTTCTTCGTTCGGTTATATCACGCGAGTTTAGAATGAACCCATGAATCGCCTGGTTAGACATGCAGTTTGTACCAGTTGATTCAATCCAGATAAAGGTTCCGTCTTTCGCGCGATACTCGTATTGTACAGTGACTTTTTCGTCTGGATTCTTCTTTAACTTTTCAAATAACCCCTTGAAGATTTTGCGATCATCGGGTTGCACCTTGTCTATATCACTCTTACCAATCATCTCTTTCTGGCCATAGCCCAGGATCGATTCTACAGATGGAGATATGTAGCGGATGCTTTCATCCTCTTCGTAAATGGTAATTACTTCAGAGGCGTTCTCGAGAAGTAGCTGCATCCGTTTTTGCGTTCGGTTTACCTCTTCGATTTGTTCCTCCAGCTTCTGGTTTGAGCGCTTTAATTCCTCCTGTGTAGCCTGCATTTCTTCGGCGTTTTGACGAAGAACTTCCTGCTTCTCTTTTAATTCGTTACTCATTTGCTGGGATTCTCCCAGCAGCTTGCGGGTGCGTTCGTTAACCTTGATATTGAATATTGTGCGAGCGAGTATTAAGGAAAGCTCCTGCACGAATTTTACCTGTGAAGGATCGAATTTTTTGAAACCTGCAAACTCCAGGACCCCAAATACCTCTTCGTTTGTGATTAGTGGGACGATAAGAATACAACGGGGACGCTGATCGCCGAGAATACCTGAGGTGATAGTTACATATTCATCTGGAATTTCAGTTCGAAGGATGACATCTTTTTCAGCAGCAGCCTGCCCCACCAGTCCCTCGGCAAATTTAAACCTGGCTTTCAGATATTTCTTTCGCGTATACGCATAGCTGGCGCGCATTTCTATCACGGGCGGTTGATTTGCATTGTCATCATTGACGGTATAAAACGCGCCCTGTATAGCCCCAATTTTTTCGAGGATAAATTTAATAACATCTTCTCCGAGGGCGTCGAGAGAGTCATGCATTCTCAGGATTTCACTGATCTCAGCAACGCCTCGCACAATCCAGTTCCGTTCTTTGTCTAGTCGCTCGTTTTCGATAAGGTTATTCCGCATGTTAATGAGCGACATCCCCAGGATGTCATTTTCACTTGCAGGTTTGTAGGCTGTATCATACTTACCTTCTCCGATACGCTGCGCGAAATCAGCACTGCCCTTTAAAGTCTTGACAAGTTCATCGACTTTTTCGCTCATCTGGCCAAACTCGTCGTTGCTCTTTTCGCTTGAGGTTTCCGGAAGTACCCCCTGGGCTACCAGGCTAAGCGTGTTGCGCATGCTATATAGGGGTTGCGTAAATGAACGTGCAAACAACATGGCCGCCAAGGTCGCCAAGGCGGTGATGCAAAGACCTGCATAGATAAACGTACTTATCAATTCATCCGCCTGTCCGTTCGCTTCATCCACATCGATTTTGGCAATGAGCGCAAGGTTGGGGCGTTCAATTTTTCGCGATGTCTGTAACACCTGGGCGCCCCTGTAGTCTTCGCCCTTGACAGTTATTTTTTTTCCTTCAAAAACAGGTGCGAAAGCTTGTACAAATTTATCTTTGGGGTCGCGTAGTTGAATGGCGGCGGACGTGTCATTGCGCAGGGGACTGATCAAAGCGACTTTCTTGGAAATGACATCTTGACGTGCCAGAATAACCTCGCCACTTTGACCTAAACCATAATAATTCTTGAGCACCTTGTAAGCCGGTGTTAAATCAATTTTAATGTGTATTAAATGTTGCGCACCGTTATTGTCGTTAACTGATCCGATGACGTATGTGAAGTAATTTTTCTTCGACCTGTCCCTTTGCACAGGAGAGAAATAAACACCGCCCTTCGCGCGGTCAAACGATACTCCATCAGGGTCTATAACGTTGCCCTTAACAAATGCGTCAGTTGTAGCTGTTACTGCGCCTGTTTCTGATGTTAGCGTGATGTCGGATACCTCGAGCGTTAGTTTCTGTTGAGACAAATATCCTTCAAGGGAATTGTCCTGTGCTTCAACATCAGAAGAATCTCCCTCTGCGCTCATCGCCCCACCAATTGGGGCCATCATCAGGTCTATTCCACCGCTAGTGCCGGCGCCGGAGGCCAATTTTGACCTGAGCATTTCGGAATTTTGGAGGTATTGCAATGCCCGTTCTGCTTTTTCAAAATATGTATTGAAATAGGCAGTCTGATTATCGGCAATAACGGCAAGATTCGTGGCGAATTTTTCCTGGTTTGCCTTAATGTGATAGTCATAGCTGAAAAAACTGATCGCGCTTACTGCTGTGAGCGAAACTGCCAATATCAAGACGGAAAATTTGGTGCTTATATTTATACGTTTCATCATATGATTTGACGCTAGGATGCTTTAATGATAATCTTGCTCGCAATGAGCCTCGCAGACTCTTCGGAGAACTTTCGTTCGTCCTCGCTTATTGGTGTAAACGATGCAATTTCCATGACACCCATAACCTGGTCGTTGTGCTTCAGCGGAACAATCAAAAGATATTTCGGTGAAGCGGTGCCCAGCCCTGAGACGATCTTGATGTAACCTTCCGGTACATCATCAACATACAATGATTGGCCACTTGCCGCCGCCTGGCCAATCAGACCTTCGCCAAATTCATAACTGATCGTAGTACTTTCGCCAATACTGAGCGCATAGCCACCCTGTAGTTCGACGGATCTTTTGCCGTCATTTTCTGTTGCGATGTATATCGCGCCCTGGCCTGCCTCCAGTTGCTTGCATATTGCTTTAAGTCCTGCCTCGAGCATTTCTTTGCCCTCTGCGGATTCCTGGATACTGGCGGCGACGCCATCAAGACTAATGCTTGTTTTGCTTTGCTCTGTTTCCTGTTTCTTATTGGCAGCCGCTTCTATGCTACGATCACGAAGAATTACAACTTCCCGTTTATAGCGCAGAGCCACAATCAAACCCAGCGCACCTACAACAAATGTGGCAGCAACCACTAGGTAAACACTGAAGAATTGTGACTGGTAACCATCTGCCAGGCGCAAGCTCTTGGGCAGGGAATAGATCACAAAAAGCGATGCAGCCATCCCCAGTATAAAAAAAGTTGCCAGGGCCAGGCTTAGCTTGTAACGATTTTTAAATACGGTAATCATCTGTATTGACTGTCTAATTCTTTTAGAAATTGAACAATTTGGTCCACCCTTAACACGTGGTCGATATTAGTAACTGCCATTGCGCTACGAGGCATCGTATCAATCATGCACTCAGTAGGTTCCTGGACGATTGTAAGCCCGCCTCGGTCATGGATGTATTTCATGCCTAACGCACCATCTCTGTTCGCACCCGAAAGCAGAATTCCAACGAGCTTTTCTTTGTATGCAAAAGCACAGGTGCCTAGCGTTATATCAATGGATGGTCTGGAGTTGTTTACCATTTCTTCAGTTGAAAGCGCAAAATGATTCCCGAGTTCAACCGACATGTGGTAGTTTGCGGGAGCCAAATAGACATTTCCTTTTTTAATCGTTTCCTTATCATTCGGTTCTGTTACCTGTACAACGCTCTTAATTGAAAGTGCCTCAACGAAACCATTACGCACATGCTTAAGCCGATGCAAGCACATGATAATAGGTAACGGGAAGCCTTTCGGCAATTGCGCCAGGATCTTTACAACACCCTGGAAGCTGCCTGCTGACCCACCGATAACAACGGCCTTATAGCTGTTACTAAGGTTGAATTTTTTCATTCGTCAAAAGACAACTTTCCTAATCCCTTATTTTTTTATAAATCTTCTCTTCGTTGTTCACAACAATAAATCGGTTTGAGTAGTCGCACCAGATCAACGACTCCTTAGAGCCAATGGCCAGGTACCCATACTTAAATAGACTCTCATGGAATTTTTTTAATACTTCGTTTTGCAACGACTGATTAAAATATATCATCACATTCCTGCAGAGTATCAAGTCAAATTTGTTAAACACCTCCCCTAACACCAGGTCATGTCGCCTGAACGAAACATTCATCAAAAGCTCTTTGGGAAAAACAGCCATTCCATTCTCTTCATGGTAATAGTCCTTGAAAGAACCCGTACCCTGGAATCGGATGTAGTTCTTTTCATTTAACTCCATGTTCTTGATGGGGTAAATACCGGATTTCGCCCTCTCTAGAATATTTACGTCCAGGTCAGTAGCGATCATCGTCACGTCATGCAGGATGCCCATTTCTTTTAACATGATCGACATCGACAGAACTTCTTCGCCAGAAGAACAGCCGGCATGCCAAATTTTGAATTGCTTATGATTAAGCATTATGGCCGGAATAATCTCTTCGCGCATGATTCTCCAAAAGCTTGGATCGCGAAACATTTCAGTTACATTAACGGTAAGTTCATCGAGGAACTCATTGATGAAAATCGGGTTGTCGTTTAGTCTTTTTAGGAGGGAATCAACAGATAGTTTTTTTAGTTCCATGATCCGGAGAACGCGCCTTTTAAATGAAGACATTGCGTAGTTCCGAAAGTCGTAGTGATACTTCTGAAAGATAAGCTCGGAGATCCGTTTAAGGTCATTAATGTCGATATCCAACATGTCTGTCTTTTGAAAGAATCAAAATTAGTTTCTTCCTAAAACTGGACTTCTGTATATAGTTGAGAAACCTTACACGCGTTCTAATAAGCCCTGTTGCTTCCTATTTCGATAAAAATCAATTTGTTAACGAGTAATAATTAAACGCGAAAGTGCAGTTCCAGCTGTCATTTTAATCTCCTCTCATTGGGAGTTCCCTCTTTTTATTCATACACATCAATCGCACACAACCTTAAAAATATTTGCTAGGCGGCCGTTAATCTTGCACCGCTGTCATAGCTGCCCGGAGTGCATGTTCCTGCGGGGCAAGCACTCAAATTGCTGCAGTCTTTCGTAGGTCATCCAAAGCCTTCATCACAGCGAACACTGGATAATGGTATTCCTTTACATTTGGCTAAAAGTCAGGGATCACGAATGACAAGTCGGCGTGATTGGTAGCCATAGCCAGAGGCGTGCAACGT
>JAICGJ010000302.1 GCA_025923195.1 Chryseolinea sp. | reverse complement strand
TGCATCCAAAATATAAATCATTACAAGATTGCCAACTACAACACAGCCCTGGCTTTTGCCATCGAATTAAATCTGGAAACGGTCTCAGACCTACTCCATGAAATACTTGCCTGGGAAAAGGAAACCGCAGCTATACTAACAAAAATAGCTTTCGAAGAACTAAACAAGAAGGAATCGTCTTTATTACCATCGTAAATTAAAGATCTGGTAAAAAGGGCCTATGGCAAATGATGTCACACATTCACCACTAGATAGATAGATAAACCTTATGCAGACTGAATTTGACAATTATGCCGTTAAAGGAAACGAATTTCTGGCCAAGCTCGCTAAAAATATCGGAGAAGAAAATAATCTTGATTTCGCATTCCGAATCTTGCGTAGCACCCTTCGCGTGTTGAGAAAGTATTTGACTGTAGAAGAATCAATGCAATTGCTAGCACAACTACCCATTGCACTAAAAGGTATCTATATTGATGGTTGGAAACTTCACACGAAGCATGACAGAATTAAGACGCTCGAAGAGTTTGCAGATGACATCATTAAGGAAGAAGGCAATGCAGCGCGGAGAGATTTTAGGAACGTTGAAGAGGTAATACAAAATATCAGGGCTGTTGTTATAACGCTTGGAGACTATGTATCGCCAAATGAAATGGAAGAAGCCTTTGGAACCCTGCCGAAAGAAATAAAGAAGGTATTCAACACATGGATACCATCGTAAATGGTATTTGACCTAAATGAATAATTATGAGGATCGTCATTGAGTCCCCTGGCTTTAAAGCTGACCAAAAGCTATTAAATTTTGTAACTAAGAAATTACAGAACCTGGCTCATTTCAATGAAACAATCATCGAAGGAAACGTATGTCTCAAGGTGGATAAGTCAGGAACCCAGGAGGATAAATTATGCGAAATAAAATTGGTGGTCCCAGGTAATGATTTGTTTGCAACCAGGAATAGTGAAACATTTCAAAAGTCTATCACTAAGGCTGTAAATGCTTTGAAAAGTCAATTATCAGATCTGAAAGCAGAATACAAAGGCGGAGCTATTACTGACTGAAATCGTTTTAGCCGAGCCTGGAAGCATAAAGCGTTGATAATTTAGTGATGCCATAGGAACCCCAAATCTATACCCGGCTTCAGCACTAAACGTAGGTAAAATGAAATTTCTTGTACCCATTGATTTCTCGGAGAATGCGCTTCACGCGGCTACATATGCATTGACATTAGCGAAAGCGAAACCTAAATCGAGTATTCACCTCATTCATGTAATAACACCTATTGTGAATGATCCTATATTGATTCCGGACATTGAGAAAGCCGCTATAATATCCCTTGAAAAAATCGTTAAAGAACTCGGTGCAATATGCAGCACATGCAACTTTGGCTGTTCTGTCAAGATCGGAGAAACTTCGACGGAGATTAGCAATGCGGCGAAAGAGTTAAATACCGGGGTCGTTGTCATGGGAATAAGGGGAATTGGAGAAAAAAGCCGGTTTCTGTTCGGAAGTAATACTATTTCATTGATCGATAAATCATCTCGTCCCGTTCTCGTTGTTCCTCAATCTGCTGCCCTTAATACTCCTCAAAAAATTGTCTTTGCTACTGATTATTATGACAGTGATTTGGAGGCTCTGCAAAACCTCGTTCCCATCGCTATGGCCTTCAACTCAGAAATAATAATTACGCATATATTTGAAGATGCTCAAGATGAACCCTTGGAACAAGGTATGATGGATTTCATGTCTCGAGAAATGTCCTCGAAATTTCAATATCCACGGACCCGGTACAACATATTTAATGGCAAGAATATAACAACAGGGATTAAAGATTTCTGCAAGACTACAAAAGCGGATCTACTTGTATTGTCAGCTCGGAAACTGAATACATTCCAAAGGTTGTTTCAAAAGAGTGTAACCCAAGAAATCAGCTACAATAGTGATATTCCATTGCTTGTTTTCCATGTTCATAAAACATGATTAAGTGGTAGCTGAAAATTACTTCAACTTTCCGGAAGAAATTCGAATTCATCCGCTTGTGAAGCAGTTAATTTGAGATGAGCTAAGGCTCTTAACAATGACTTCTTTACAGAGAGTATTTCGTGGTGAACATTCATTAACGTTGAAGTTTCAATTTCATTCAAATGTTTTTTCCTGAGCGACTCGATTATTTCGGAACTATGCATTTTTTGATTTTGAAAGGCTCTTTTCATCACGGACGCAAGTTCTTCGAACAATATTTTTTTATCCTGTATTGCCAGAAGACCATGAAACCTTTGATGAAATTCCTTCCAATCTTTTTGAAGATCGTGATATTGTTTATATAACGTATCATCTGCAGTTGATTCAAAATCTTCAAGATCATGGTAAATATCCTTCATAGACTTCGCTGCCCTGATACAAAAGCGCACGGTTGTAATGTATTGATTGATCAGGGCATACTGTTCCCGGCTAAGATCGGCGGTTTGAAGGCGCGTATAGTATTCAAGGATGCTACCTTCCGTTTGCTTTAACCGACTGTACATCTCATTCAGCGAATTTTGTGATTTTCCCAAGGACCTTAAGAACCCTTCAGTGACCGGGGCCTGTTCAAGATTTAGAATGAAGTTGTGAAAATCTACCGTTTTTTTTAACAGATTTTCTCCCTCGCGAGATAAAGCCTCGACTGCGAGCTCGGGAACCACTGGCAAACTTCGACTAATAAAGGATGCAGCTTGATAATTATTGCCTTTAAACCTCTTGTTTAACCAATTTGCAAATATGTCTATGAAAGGAAGAAAGAGAAAAATGGAAAAGAAGTTTATCATAGTTTGCAGGAAGACTAAACCTATTAGGGGGTCCCTGAGTTTAACTACATCTTGAATAAAAAATATAATCCCAGGAAGAAAAATTAAAGAAATAGCACAGGTAACAAGGTTAAATGCAAAGTTGCCCCAGGCAACGCGTTTTTTATCTGAAGTTCCTTTAGAACCTGCCAGTACTATTTTAATAGTTGTGCCCAATTCAGAACCTATCACAACGGCACAGGCTAGAGGAAAAGATAACACTTGCGAATTCAGGGCAGTCAAAGTAACGGCTACGGTAGCTGAACTTGACTGAATGAGAATGGTTATTCCAAAACCTATTATAACAAAGACCCACAATCCGTACTGACTATAAGTGCTTAGGTCGATATCTTTTACAAATATTTCAGCAGCTGATTTCATAAAACCCAAGCCTAAGAACAAAATGCCGAAAGCAAAGAATAATCGCGCAATATCATAAAGCTTTTTTTGTTGCTGCAGAAAGAACATTGCTATGGCTGATATCCCTACGATTGGAAGCGAGAAGTTTTCAACATCAAGCTTAAATCCTATTGTCGCTACAATCCAGCTAGTAAGTGTAGTACCCAGATTAGATCCTAATATTACTCCTAGGGCGTTTCTGAGGGTAATTGTTCCGGTCTCGACAAATGCAAGGACCAGAAGTGACACTACCGAACTGCTTTGCACCAGGCCTGTTATTAAAGCTCCGCCTGTAATAGATTTGACTAGACTTTGGGTATACTCCCTTAGAAATAATTTAAAGGACCTTCCCGATATGCTTTTGAGCACGTGCTCCATCAAGTTCATTCCATAGAGAAATAGTCCCAGGCCTGCAAAAAATTTCCAGGTATCCATGTACGATGAGCTTTAATTTAAAATATACAAGCGGCAATGACGGTTGATAACTGCACAGCATTTTTCTTTGCCATACCTCCTTGGATTTCTTCACGGGAATCCGATAGGTTTGCTCGCTTTCAAAATTCGTGGCGTCGGTAATAAACCTTCTAAGATCTTACAACTTCGGCTAACAAGAATCAGAGTAAAAGTGATTCAGTATTTTCATAGCTTTTTATACTCGGACGAAGTCACTTGATACCTGTCCTCCAGTTGACCATACTCTACTTGCTTTCTCCCTCAAACAGACTTTTAACTAGCTATGCATCATTTTGATCCATGTGCTCCTAGAATGTATAAAAAGGCAGTTTTTCAGAAGCTAACGCCACGGGACCAACGTATACCAAATCTATAGCATCTCTTCGTCCCAGGGGTCTGTAGCAAGTATCCCGTCATAATTACATTTTTTCTAGAAAGATGATGAACTTAATTCCAAACTCAAAGTATAGACTCAATCCCTTAGACACCATGATTTATCTTATCCCGCAAACTGATAAACATCATTGAAGTAGTGATTCTAATTTTAGTGATTAGAGTCATGAAATCTTGTGCTGACGAATTCCGAAAGGGGCCGCTATCATTCCCAAAGGCGCTCAGGCATTCGGGTATAAGACGTCGTGCTCCATCGCACGATCCAATCAAACTATTAAAGAGTATTATCAATTCTACATACATGAAAAAAATACTTGTTCCGTGCGACTTTTCAACTCCATCGAAAGAAGCATATAAATTCGCCCTGGAAATAGCATCTATGAGCAAGGGTGAAATTTATGTTGTTCACAATATTGAACTGCCTTTGGTATACGAGACGACTTTTGGTGTCCAGCCCCGTCCGATAGATTCTGAAGCAAGGAAAAACCTGAAAGACCGGGCAACTCAGGCATTTAAAAAACTGAAGGAAACTTTTTACACTCCGGCGCACACACCAGTTCATTTCGAAATGCTTAATGATTTTATACTGCCGGGTGTCCGCACTTTTATCCAGGAACACAATATTGATCTTGTCATAATGGGGACAAGCGGCTCAAGCGGCCTGGAGGAATTTCTTATTGGCTCAAATACCGAAAAAATTGTTCGTTTTTCGCCCGTACCAGTAATTGCAGTAAGAAAAGCAGCCTCTTATGGGGCAATACAACATATTGTTTTCGCCAGCAATCTGGAACTGAACCAATCAGACCTGGTTACACACGTTATAAATCTTCAGGAATTTTTCAAAGCCAAACTTCATATCCTTACTGTAAATACACCTACTCATTTTAGAACCGACCCAGAAGCGCAGGCGGCGTTGAAAGAGTTTGCCAGTCATTATAAATTAAAAAATTACACGTTGAATTTCAGAAGCGATTTCAATGAACGAGAGGGCATCCTGAAGTTCGCAAAAGAGATCGAGTCGCAATTGATTGCCATTGGCACACATAGCTACAAAGGATTAAAACATCTGGTTAATGGAAGCATTGC
>JAICGJ010000301.1 GCA_025923195.1 Chryseolinea sp. | reverse complement strand
AGCATATTGTTGTCGCAGTACGCATCGGGCAAATCGTGAACAATGATTTCGGCGTCGGCTACGGGCATTGTGAGTGAAATTTCCTCCATTACTTCCTTGACAATCTTTTTCATGTTTACGTCAACCTTGTTGATCTCTGCGTTTGCCTGGCGAGAAAACAATAAAAGATCTTTGATGAGCTTTGACATCCTGTCGACTGAACCCATTATATGATTTACGATGTCGAGAACCTCAGTATCAAATTTTTCAGGATACATCGTCTGAAGTAACCCAGTCAGACCTGTTATGCTGTTCAACGGCGACATCAGGTCATGGGAGATGGAATAATTAAAGGCATCAAGCGACTGCAGTTGTTCGAGTTTCTTAGCAAGATCTTCGTTAAGCGCTTTCACCTTCTCCTCTGATACTTTGCGCTCTGCGATTTCCCACTCTAGCTTCCGGTTAGCAGCCCTCAATTTCTTTTCCTGCCGTACTAGCTCCCGGTTCTTTTCGCTTAGCTCCACAAAAGCCTTGACTTTGACCTTCAGCAATTCAGGGATGATAGGCTTACTGATGTAGTCGATAGCACCGGCCTGATAACCTTTGTAGATGTTGCCCTCGACATCCATGGCCGTCAAAAAAATGATTGGAATGTTTTTTAGTTTTTCCCGATCGTAAATTAATGCAGCCGTTTCAAATCCATTCATTCCCGGCATTAAAACATCCATGATAATGAGGTGGAAATCAAGGTCCTTTAAAAGATATGTCAGAGCCTCTTTTCCGGAACGTGCTTTAACCAGCGTGTAGTTTTGATCCTTCAAGATTGTCTCCAGAGCGAACAAATTTTCGTCCCGGTCGTCGACCAACAACACCTTAAATGGGGACTTTTCCTCGACCATACCACTTATCTTAAAAGACCCAGGTTCCTCTTCCATAAAATTTATTAAAACGTGCCCAATACATAGAATTAGACAGATATTCAGTTAGAGAGTTTAACCGGTGCATCATTAAAAATGTTCAACAGATTACCTCCTATTACTTCCGTTTATCGGGTTATTTTTGAATCATGATGAACATTATTGAAGGGAACGAGCTACACATTCCCAGTATTGTTGAAATTGCGGAGAAAACGTGGCGTGTTACTTACGCTTCCATTCTTCATCCTGATCAGATGGACTATATGCTTAAGTCTATTTATGGAGAACAAGAATTGAAAAAAGTCATGCGCGACGGATCTCAAAAATTCCTGCTTCTGAAAGATAGCGTGGGATTTCAGGGATTTGCTTCCTATGGAGCAAGACCCGAAGACCCGACCATTTTCAAGCTTCATAAATTATACATTCTCCCCCAGAATCAGGGAAAAGGGTACGGTAAGATCTTGCTGGACGAAATAAAAAATCGTCTCGTGAGACAGGGTATCAATACGCTCGAGCTGAATGTAAACCGATACAATCCGGCAAAGGAATTTTACAAGAAACTAGGATTCATCATTGTTCGCGAGGAAGATGTGCCGATCGGAGAATATTGGATGAATGATTACGTTATGAGGTGTGAAATTAGTCGATAGTCGATAGTCGATGGTCCATAGTAGAGAGTGCGGCTTAAAGGAGGTAGACGAGATTTATTGTCCACGGTCCACGGTCGACGGTAGTGAGCAGTCCTTGCCGATTGGAGATTGTCCACGATCGACGGTAGTGAGCAGTTCTTGATAAGACCGCGGACGGTTTTAGTACAGTGCTGTGGACTGTGGACCGTCGACTGTGGACCTCTTACCACTATTGCACAACCAAAACACTTGTTGTTAATTGCCGTTTGAATTAAAGAGAATACATGCTCTGGTACAGGAATCTAGGTATAACGGAAATAGTTTTCATTGCGGCATTCGCCGCATTCTATGTATTCTATTTCATTCGCATTATCCGAATCGCGAAACAGCTGAATACCCCGTACGGGAATGTTTTCATTAAACTTTTTTTTCGGACCATATATTTTGCATTGTTTATTGTAGCCCTCCTGGGCCCTTCATTTGGAGGGTCAAAAAAGGAAGTCAAATCAGTGGGAAAAGATATTATGATGTGCGTCGATCTTTCCAAGTCAATGGATGCATTTGACATACAGCCCACCCGGTTGCAAAAAATAAAATTTGAGATGAAAAAAATTGTGTCCGCATTTAGTTCAGATCGCATTGGAATCATTATTTTTTCTTCAGAAGCTTTCATGCAATGTCCGCTGACCTATGATCAGAACGCGCTGAACCTTTTTATCGAGACCATGAATTCAGGCCTGGTCCCCTCTTCGGGAACAGATTTTGGTCCACCGCTCCGCATGGCTTTGAGCAAATTGGAGGACGATACCGGCGGCCCTAGCTCGCAGGCGAAATCGAAAGTAATTATACTCATCAGTGATGGCGAAGACTTCGGCGACGAAACTGAAGAGGTGGCGCGTGAAATTGAGAAGCGGGATATCAAATTGTTTACACTTGGCGTTGGAACAGAGAAAGGAGGAAACATTTACTCGGGTAACAGCCTGAAAACAAACCGTCAGGGATTGATAGTTAACACGAAACTAAATCCCAAGCAGCTTAAGTCTCTTGCGTCTCAAACGGGCGGCCAATATTTTGAGATCAATGAAAGCAAGAACGATGTATCACGCCTTATCAATACCATTAGTAAAATCGAAGGCGAATTACGCGATGCGCGCTTTATTGACGTGACAGCAAACAAGTACTTCTACTTCCTCGCCCTTGCCGCTCTCCTACTGGTAATCGACATTCTTGTAAACATTACGACGGTAAGGATATGAAACTTCTCCTTTTCGTGCTCCTGTCGGCAGTAATCATCGATCCAGCAAAGATCGCGCGCATAAATACGGCCAAAAGTAACGCGCGGAAAGCCTATATGGATGGTGATTACAAAAAGGCCGCCTCTTTGTACTCATATTTGTTTGACTCCCTGGACGTGCAGGAAGATGAAGTCCTCATCAACCTGGCCAACTCTTATTTTCAGGTAAATGATACTACCAACGCTATGTCTACCTATCAATCTCTGACTGCGAGTACAGCCGATCATATCCGGTCAAAGGCTCATCAGCAGCTGGGAATACTTCATCACCGGCAGGGAAAGTTTGACGAAGCCTTGGTGAATTTTAAAGAAGCGATAAAAGCTGATAATAATAATGTGGACGCGAAGTACAACTATGAGATCCTTAAGAAGAAGCTAGATGAGGAAAAGAAGAAGCAGGAGGAGAAAGACAGGAACCGGCCCAAGCAGCCTTCGGCATTTGCCAAACGGCTCAAAGCGCAGGCGGACGCGCTGGTCGCGAAATACAAATTCTCAGAAGCAGAATTGTTAATGAATGATGGAGCTAAAAAGGACCCAACGGTGTTATACTACGAAGACTTCATGAATCGTCTAAAAGATGTTGTTACTATAAACAAATCAAAATGAAATCGATCCTGCTGATTGTTTCTTTCTGCCTTGCGTTTATTTCTGTTTCTTTCTCACAAGGAGCACAAGCATACTTTAATACTTCGGCAAACCATTACGTCCAAAATCGACGCGAGGATGCTCTACGATCCGTTCAGGCCGGCATACAAAAATATCCTAATGATCAAAAGCTTAAAGCATTAGCGGAGAAGCTGAAAGAGGAAAAGAAGAAGGAAGATCAAAAACGAAATCAGGAAAACAAGGAGCAGCAACAAAAGGATCAGCAGAAGAAAGATCAGGAGAAGAAGGAACAGCAGGAGAAAGAACAGAAGGAGCAAAAGGAGCAACAGGAAAAACAAGATCAGCAAAGCGAGGAAGAGAAGAAGGATCAGGAGGCAAAGGATAAGAAAGACGGTGAGCAAGACCAGCGCGAAAACAAGGAAAACAAAAATGAAAAAACGGAAAATGCGCCACAGCTTTCTCAAAAGCTGCAACAGATGAAAATGAGTGAGGAGAAGGCAAGAATGATCCTTGAAGCTATGAAGAACCAGGAAATTCAGTACTTGCAACAGAACAAACGAAAGGCAACAAAACCAAGGGATTCGGGAAAGCCGGATTGGTAGCGCTGCAACATCTTCCCGAAAGTTGAAACTTTCGGGAAAAAAATAACAACCGACAATGAAGGAAACTTATATCATCTCAGCCGTACGCACGCCGATTGGAAGTTTCGGTGGAAGTCTTAGTTCGCTTACTGCCACGAAGCTTGGTGGTATTGCTTTCAAAGCGGCATTAAAAAAGGCCGGCGTCGATCCAAAGCTTGTACAGGAATTGTTCGTCGGCAACGTGATCGCTGCAGGCCTTGGACAGGCACCTGCCACGCAGGTCGCCGCGAATGCGGGATTGGGATTTAATATTCCCTGTACGCTTGTCAATAAAGTTTGTGCTTCCGGGATGAAGGCCGTCATGTTTGGTGCGCAGTCCATTATGCTAGGACATAACGACATTGTCTTAGCCGGGGGAATGGAAAGTATGAGCAATATTCCTTACTACCTTATGAAAGCGAGGACCGGATACAGGTACGGACATGGTGAATTGCTTGATGGTCTTCAATACGATGGCCTGACTGATATTTATAACCACTGCGCCATGGGCGTTTGCGCTGACAACACAGCCAAGGAGATGAATATATCGAGAAAAGAACAAGACGATTATGCTATTGCATCCTACAAAAGGTCAGCAACATCATGGAGCGGCGGTAAATTCAATGACGAGATTGTTCCCGTAGAGATCACCGACCGAAAAGGAAATACATCGCTTTTTTCAGAAGACGAAGAATATAAGAACGTGAACTTCGAAAAGATTCCATCACTAAAGCCGACGTTCACCAAGGATGGCACCGTTACCGCCGCAAATGCTTCCACATTAAATGATGGAGCATCAGCGCTACTTCTCATGAGCAAGGAAAAGGTGCAGGACCTGGGCGTTAAGCCTATTGCAAAAATTTTGGGTTTTGCGGATGCCGCACAGGATCCGATGTGGTTCACCACTACCCCTTCCCTTGCAATCCCGAAAGCGATGAAACAGGCAGGCGTCGATAAAAAAGATGTTCAGTACTATGAGATCAATGAAGCTTTTGCCGCAGTTGCGCTGGCAAACAATATTAAGCTGGGATTAGATGCCGAGAAAGTGAATGTAAATGGCGGTGCAGTTGCGCTCGGCCATCCCCTGGGTTCTTCCGGGTCGAGGATCGTTACCACGCTTATCAACGTTCTGAAACAAAATAATGCTTCAATTGGTGTT